>CAYYAP010000060.1:0-14093 GCA_964469575.1 uncultured Thiohalobacter sp. | reverse complement strand
ATATGGAGGTTATTTCTAGTGCGCAGAGCGCGTTAACCACTCACGGAAGCCAGCATCCGGCAACGGTCTGCTGATATAAAAACCCTGAACGAGATCGCAGCCTAGCTGCTTAAGCTGTTCTCGTACACTCTGTGCTTCCACCCCCTCGGCAACCACCTTGCAGTTCAGGTTGTGTCCCAGTTCGATGATAGAACGCACAATAGCGACATCACGTGGATCGCTGGCCATATCCTCAAGGAAGGACTGGTCGATTTTCAGCGTATTGATCGGAAGTCGCTTGAGGTACGACAGTGATGAATAGCCGGTACCAAAATCATCGATGGCAATCGAAACACCCAGCTTGCTCAGTTCTTCAAGAATACTGGCGCCAAGATCAAGGTCCGACATCAACGTATCTTCGGTAATCTCCACCTCCAGGTGCGAACCATCCACTCCCGCTTTATCCAGCGACTGCTGGATACGCGAAATCAACCCGGGAGACTGGAAGGAACGGGCGGAAACATTGATCGAGATAGCCACAGCCTCACCGTCCACCTGCCAATGCTTGCTTTGTTCAAGCGCCGTGTCCAGCACCCAGTCGGTGATGGGCGAGATCATGCCGAGCTGTTCGGCAACAGGAATGAAGCGCTTTGGAAGCACCAGCCCCTGTTGAGGATGTTGCCAGCGCAGCAGCGCCTCGGCGCCACAGAGTCGTCCACTCGCCAGGTCGACCTTCGGCTGGTAGTGCAACTCGAATTCCTCACGTTCCAGTGCGCCGTGCAGCTGGCCCGAGAACTGTAAATGCTCGCTCGCGGAAGCATCCACTTCCGTTTCAAAAAACAGGAACGGTGCGGAATTCCACTTGGCCCGGTACATGGCGCTGTCCGCATGACTGGCCAGCGTATGTGCATCTTCACCGTGCTGGGGATAGACGGATATACCAATGACACTGCTCAGGCACAGCTCGCGGTTTTTGTAGCTGAATGGCGCACTCAGGGCGTTCATCACTTCACGCGCCACACGCTCGGCCGCCTTTTCCGCGTTCTGCACCATCGGCAGCACAATACCGAATTCATCGCCACCGAGCCGCGCCAGCGTATCGGTGTCACGCAACACTTTCTGCACACGACCGGCAATCATGCGCAGCAACTCATCACCCGCTTCATTGCCCAGCGAATCGTTGTACATCTTGAACTGGTTGATATCCAGCACCATCACGGCGACCGACGCACCGGGGTTACGACGCACAACGGCCAGTGCTGACGCCAGCCGGTCATACCAGAGCGTGCGATTAGCCAGGCCCGTTACCTCATCCTGAGTGGACAGTTGTTCGAGACGCTCACGGTCACTGTGCAATTCGCTGACATCTTCCATCAGGCAGTGGACACGCAGGACACGGCCACGGCGATTGGCGGTTGGATAGAAGGCCAGGCGATACCAGCGATCACCAGTCTCCTCACAACTGACAGGCAATTCCAGCTGCACCGGGGAACCGTCGATTACCTGTTGCCAGGCGGTCAGCACCCGCTCGCGCTCGGAGCCGGGGATGCGGTAAAAACAGGGGATGGGGGCTTCCAGTGTATCGCCGCAGAAAGCCTGTGTGCCGGGACTGGCATAGCTGATGCAGTTGGATTCGATATCGACCGTCCATAACAGCTGGGGAATATTACTCAGCAGTTCACCGGCAAGATCCTGTTCGTGACCCAGTTCGTCGCGCTGATCAGTGAGTTGCTCAACAGCGGCCCGCCAATAGCCTTCGCTGGTAATAGCCAGGTCACGGAATACGACCTTGAGCAGCGCACATTCCAGCGCATCACGATCCTCATTATCGATACCGGGTTCGCTGGCGATAAGTTGCTTGAGATGATCCACGTAGAGGCGATAGGCGCCTAGAGACCAGACCGGTTTAACACCCCAGCGGTAATGGGTACGACCGAGCCGCTCGCTCTCGGCGGCCGCTTTTTCACTGATGTCGCCACTGAGCAGGTTGAGCTGGTGCTCCAGCTGCCCGCGGACCAGATCACCAATATTGCCGCCCTGCCGCTCATAGGCGTACAGCACATCGGCAATATCCGGATTATCGAACATGTAGTTGTAGGTCTTTTCGGCAAAGCCGGCCGCACCCTGCGCGAGTATGTCCTGGTAGTGCTTCAGGAGCAGCGTATCTTCCCCGGTAAGCTGGAGTACATAGTTAAACTCCTTACCGGCGACGGGGTGAGAGGATTTTTTCCGTGCGCCGGCCCGCCTCTCCTTCGGTTGCTTGCGCTTGTTGGTGGGTGCTGGCATTGCCAATTCCGACATTGTTATAGTTGTACGGGGACGTTATCACAGCAAGATGCGTATGTACAATCAATCTGTTAGCGGAATATGGCGGTTTCCCGACGATATTTTCCTGCAATTCTGGCAGCTTAAGCGAACAGGTCGAGGCGACCCGAATCCGGTGAAAAATAAACCGGTGTTTCCCGGGTGATTTCGGCATCCTCACGGGGCTCAAATCCTACAGCACGACCGCCATCCCCGCCCCCACCCTGACCATTGGCAGCCGCCTGCTGCTCGGCGAAGGACTGGCCGGAGACATCCACATCCACCAGCTGCACGCCAGAGCTGTCGAACATGTCGCGCAAACGCGGCAAGGCCGCCTCCAGCGCATCCCTGACAACGCCGTGCGCAGACGTGAACTGGACACTGGCCTGGTCATGCTGAATTTGAATACGGACTTCCATCGGGCCGAGGTGGGCCGGATTCAGCTTGATGTTCGCATTCTGTATCCCTTTCCCCACCAACCACTGGATACGCTCACCGAGCGCCCTGTCCCAGCCAGCCTGGTTGAAAGGCGCATTGAGGCTGAGGGTAGGCGCTGCGGACGCTGATGCAGGGTGTGCTGCCGTTGCCGCAGGCGGAGTCAGCGTTGTGGCTGAAGTTAACGCTGTCAGCACGCTGTCACTACGTGACAGGCCCTCGGATGTAGCGCTTGCCTTGCTGTTACCGGAAGCCAGACGTTTGAACAGGGAAATCGCTTCGCCCAGTACCGCTTCGCGTTGCTCCGGGGTAATCGGCAGCAACTCAGCGGCAAGGCTATCCAGCCCGGCTACAGGGCGTTGCTGCGGGGTGTCAGGCGTATTTTCAGGTATGACTGCACTATTAGCTGCGTGTGCCGCTGCGACAGGAAGCGTCGATGATTGCGTACCGGCACGAGGGTGAACCAGAGGTTCGCCGGCAGGCGCGGCGGGAGTCTGTGCAGAAACGTCGCGCAGCAAACCCTTGTCGGCCGGGCCTGTTAGCTGTGAGCCAAGTGAGGCGGCAAGTTTCGGGTTGTCATTAACAAATTGCTGTATTGCAGTAGCTATCGCCTGGGTCGGGTCAAGATCCGTATCCAGGGACAATTGTTTGAGCTTCGCGGCGATATCCTTGAAGACTGTGCGAGCATCAATGCCCTCGGCCGCAGCAGCGTCCAGTACCTGCTTCAACAGCGGCAACAGCTTGCCTCCCTGCGGCAAACCTTGCAGTTGCCGGGACAATGCGTCCATACCCTCCTGGGAGATGACAGGCGGCCCGGCGTTCTCTCCAAGCTGGCCGACTGCCTGTTGCAGTAGTGGCCCGAATCCATTGGAAACCGCCCCAGGCTGCTGATTTGAAAGGGTATCACCCTGCACCAATGTTGCGGCGTCAAGGCTTGCCGTGGCAGTTGGCAGTGTAGTTAAGGATGCATTCATCCCATTGCTCCTGATTCGACTGAAGGTGTCTGTCCGTTAACAGAGCAATGGCCGTGCCAGTTTCCCGTTCAGGGTAAGGGTTCTCCCGATGACCGCTGGGCGCGTTCGTCCTGTTCTTTCTGTTCCTGACGGTCCTGCGTCTTCTGTTCCACGCTGCGGTAGTGCTCAATCACCTTGTCGATGGCCTGATGATGACTACGCGTTTGTATCCATTGCTGACGGGTCTGCTCGTGATCGCTGGCACATTGCGCAAGGATATCTTCCTGCTGACGAATCGCTTCATTCAGGCGCGCCAGGAACACCCGGTAGTCCTGCAGACGGTTGGCGTCCAGACCCTGCCCGCCGGACGTTCTGAAGGACTCGCTGTACTGGTCCCGGTAACCACGTAATTCTCCCAGTTTGGCCCGCTGGGCATCGAGATACTGCTGGCTTTCGCCCAGTTTTTGCACGGCAGTCTGCTCACGGGTTTCCGCGACGCGCTGTACCGGCTTCATACGTTTTGATCGGCTCATGGTATACAAAATTTTCGTTCTCAGTGTATCGGGTTGTCGGCCGAAACCGGCTCAGCGTTAGTCGTATCGCCACCGCCCCCCGGTGGAACACCAAGCGCTGTGGCCAAACCTGCCAGGCTGTCATTCCAAACCACCTGCTCATGCATATGCTGCTGCAGGAAGTGCGCAAGCTGCGGGTACATGGCAATGGCCTCGTCCACTCTCGGATCACTGCCGGACTGGTAGGCGCCCACATTGATCAGGTCACGATTCTGCCGGTACATGGAGAAAACCTGCTTGAAACGGCGCGCGGCGAGATCATGTTCCGGTGCGACGATATCGACCATCACACGACTGATTGACGCCTCAATGTCGATAGCCGGGTAATGGCCGGCTTCCGCCAACTCACGTGACAGTACGATGTGACCATCCAGAATCGCGCGCGCGGCGTCGGCAATCGGATCGTTCTGGTCGTCACCTTCAGCCAGTACGGTGTAGAAAGCCGTTATGGAGCCGCCCCGGTCACCGGTACCGGCGCGTTCCACCAGCTGCGGCAACTTTGCAAATACCGAAGGTGGGTAACCCTTGGTGGCCGGCGGCTCACCAATGGCAAGCGCCACTTCACGCTGCGCCTGCGCGAAACGCGTCAGCGAATCCATCAACAGCAGCACCTGCTTGCCCTGGTCGCGAAAATGCTCGGCGATACTGGTCGCCATCATTGCGCCGTGCATACGCATCAGCGGTGTGGTATCGGCGGGTGTTGCGACAACGACAGCACGCGACAGCCCCGCTTCACCCAGAATATTCTGGACGAATTCCTTAACCTCGCGGCCTCGTTCACCGATCAGGCCCACCACAATCACGTCGGCATTGGTGTAGCGCGTCATCATACCGAGCAGTACACTTTTGCCCACGCCCGAACCGGCGAACAGCCCCATACGCTGACCACGTCCTACGCTCAACAAGGCATTGATCGCAGCAACGCCGACATCCAGTGGCTCACGAATCGGGGCGCGCGTCAGCGGGTTGATCCGCCGACCCCCCAGTGGCGCACGCGCCTCGTTGTGCAAAGGTCCCTTGCCATCGAGGGGATGACCGGCGCCGTCGATGACACGGCCGAGCAATTGCTCACCCACCGGCACTTCACAGACACCGGGTATGGGGATCACCTTGGCGTCCGGACCCAGCCCCTGCAATTCGCCGATCGGCATCAGGTAAATTTTATCATCGTGGAAACCCACCACTTCGGCTTCGATGGGGTCCCCCTGGACAGACTCAATCATGCAACGCGCACCAATCGCCGCCTGGCAACCCACCGCCTCAAGCGTCAACCCGACCATACGCGTCAACTTGCCCGCGACAACCATCGGCTGTGGCTCACCGGCACGTTGCAGGTAGGGTTGCAGGCGCTGTTGCCAGATTTGACTGCGCGCGGTTTGCGGCATCAGGCACCTGCCTCGTCTTCATCACTGCTGCGCAGGCCGCCCAGCGTATTGGCGATAATAGCGTTGAGCCGCGATTCAACCGTGGCGTCAATCTGCGAGTTCTCGGTTAACACCCGGCAACCCCCGCGCGCCTGTACGGGGTCCTCGACGATCTGGATACTGGCCTCACCCTGTTGCAGCGACAGGGCTTCCCGCACCAGTGCAGCATCCTGCGGGTGCAGTGACAGACGCACATGACGGGCACTCACTGGCAAGGCCGCGAGCGCGTCGCGCACCACACCGATAACCTGTTCGGGTTCAGCCTTGAGTTCCCGTCGTACCAGTTGCCTGGCAACGATCATGGCCAGTTGCGTCAGTTGCTGTTCGACGGATTCATCCAGCACTTCAAAAGGGTGATTGAGCGTTGCAACCAACTGATCGAGAAGCTGTATACGTCCAGAAAACTCCCGGGCACCTGCCTCGCGGCCTTCCCGCTGTCCCTGTTCAAAACCCTCCCGACGCGCCTGCGCCTGGATCTCTTCAATCTGACGGGCGGTTATCGGTCGCTGTGCTTCGCCGCCTGCACCGACCTCGGGCACATGCCAGGCTTCGCAGTCTTCCAGATCATCGGCACGGATTACTCTAGACAAACTGTTCCGCTCCCTTGCCACCCAGCACAATTTCGCCGGACTCGGACATGCGTCTGGCTATCGCAAGAATTTCCTTCTGTGCGCCTTCCACCTCGCTCAGGCGCACCGGGCCCTTATTTTCAAGGTCGTCGCGCATCATTTCCGCCGCGCGCTTGGACATATTCGCAAAGACTTTTTCTTTCATTCCTTCATCCGCACCCTTGAGTGCCAGGATCAACGTCTCGGAAGACACTTCACGCAACAATGCCTGTATACCGCGATCATCGACATCGATCAGGTTGTCGAAGACAAACATCAGGTCCTGAATCTGCTGACCCAGCTCGGCATCTGCGTCCTTGATGGATTCCATAATTTCGCCTTCAATAGAGCTGTCGACAAAATTCAGAATATCGGCTGCCGCCTTGATGCCACCGACACTGGATGACTGGACATTCTGGTTACCGGAAAACTGGCTTTCAAGAATTTCATCGAGCTCCTGCAAGGCACTCGGCTGGACGCCATCCAGCGTTGCGATACGCAGCAACACATCGTGCCGGTTACGCTCCGGGAAGAACTTGATGACCTCGGCAGCATGATCATTATCAAGATAGGAGAGCACGATAGCCTGTATCTGCGGGTGCTCCAGGCGAATCAGCTCGGCGACAGCGCGTGCATCCATCCATTTCAAGGCTTCCAGGCCTTTGGTACTACTGCCCAGCAGGATGCGATCCATCACACCCTTGGCCTTGTCTTCACCCAGTGCATCGACCATCACGGTGCGGATGTAATCCTCGGCGCCGACGCCAAGCGCCGTCTGTTGCTGAACGGTCTCGGCAAAGTTCATGAGCACACCGGTTACCTGATCACGCGGTACGTTAGTCATGGCGGCCATGGCGGCGCCGACCTTCTGTACTTCCTTGGGTCCCATGTGCTTGAGCACCTGGGCGGCACTTACCTCACCCAGTGTCAGCAGCAGTACCGCAGCGCGTTCAGTACCATTCATCTTTTGTGCGGTCTCAGCCATCTTCGCCTACCCAGTTTTTTACCACCTGAGCAACACGTTTCGGGTCGTCGTTGACCACACTTTTAGCGGTCTCCAGACTCTGTTCATAGCCACCCTGCGGGGCGGCAAGTTGCGGCCTTCCGCCGGACAGGCTGAGCTGGTCCTGACCAGCAGCCCCGTCTCCACCACCGGCCGCTGCCAGTGCAGCCTGTTGCTGTCCAAGCTGTTCACCCTTTTCGGCGAGGCTGCGCATGACAGGTTTAAGTACACCGAAGACCACAATCAACAAACCCAGTGCACCGGCCGCCTGTTTGGCGACGTCCCAGATCCACGGCTGCTGCATCAGTGATAATTCAGGAACCGGTTCGGGTTCAGCCGGGGGAATAAATGAAACATTAATCACATTCACTGTATCCCCGCGTTGCCCATCGAAGCCGACAGACTCCTTGATCAGGTTGGTAAAGCGGTCAAGTTCATCCTTGCTCCAGGGTTTGCTGACCGGCTCGTCATTGTCATCAAGCTCCTGCTTGTTATCGACCACCACGGCGATAGACAGGCGGCGAATACTGCCCGTCGGCAAGCGAGTATGACTGATGGTTTTATCCAGCTCATAGTTACGCACGCTGTGCTTGCTGGTACTGCCGCTGGCACCAGCCGCCCCGGCGCCACCACCCGGCGCGTTGGGGTCCTGCAAGGTTGCCGCAGCGGGCGGCTGGTTGGACAGCGCACCGGGGATGCCGGAAGCACCCGCGCTGTCACGAGAAGTGTCTTCGCTGACCTGTTCGCTGCGCAAGGCGGGCAAATCCGGGTTGTAATTTTCCTGGGTGAGTTCGGTGGTGGTAAAGTCAAGATCTGCATTCACGCTAGCGCGAATGCGGCCGGACCCGATTATGGGTTCGAGTAGATTACGGATACGGTCTGTGTAGGTTTTTTCCAGCTTGCGGGTATAGCCAAACTGGCTGGAGCTGGCCGCCATTTTACCGCTGTCGGCACCGTTGCTCAGCAGATGTCCACGCTGATCAACTATCGTGACCTTTTCCGGTTTCAGGTACGGCACACTGGATGACACCAGGTGTACAATTGCCGCAACCTGTCCTTCGTCCAGTGAGCGACCGGAATTCAGGTTGATCATGACCGACGCGGTCGGGTCGGCGCGGTTACGCAGAAATACCGAGCGTTTCGGAATCGCCAGGTGTATTCGCGCTGATTCCACATTGCGCAAGGTACTGATGGTACGACCCAGTTCGCCTTCCAGCGCACGTTGATAACGTGCGGTTTCGATGAACTGGCTGGTGCCAAAGCCCTGGTCCTTTTGTAACATCTCAAAGCCCATGGCATTACCTTCCGGCAAACCATCTTTGGCCAGTTCCATACGCGCATCACGCACGCGGCTGCTATCGACCAATACAGCGCCGCTGTTCTGGTCAATCTCGAAGGCAATACCATTTTTCTTCAGTGCATCGACTACCTCGCCGGCATCCTTGTTGCCCAGCCCGGCATAGAGCACGGTGTAATTCGGCTTCTGCGACCAGAGTACCACAGCCACGCCAAGCGCCACGCTGGCTGCCAGCCCGACCATCAGGCCGATCTGGCGCAGTGCGGGCAAGCCCTGAAATCCTTGAACCGTTTGTTGTTTAACCAATGCCATAACTGCTCCCCAACCTCATTAAACCTGCATGCTCATGATGTCCTGGTAGGCCGACACCAGGCGGTTGCGCACTTCAGTCATGGCCTGGAATGCCAGGCCGGCCTTCTGCAGGGCCACCATCACTTCGGTAACATCCACATTCGGATCCCCGGCGCTGAAGGCGTTCGACAGCTTGCCGGCCGCGTGTTGAATACTGTTAACCTCGTCCACAGACTGTTTCAACAGTGCAGCAAAATCACCACCACCAGACTGAGGCTTGTCCAACTCCGCCGGCGCACTTTGCGCAGCGGCAGTCAGACGCCGCATTTCCGCCAGAACCTGATCGACATTACTGATTGTGCTCATATGAAGTTCTCCTATGCCGGAACGGCTATACCCTGTTCACGCATACGTGCAATCTTGTAGCGCAGTGTGCGCGGACTGATGCCCAGGCGTTCGGCGACAGCCTTGCGACTGCCGCGGTCTCGACGCAGGGCATCAAGAATCAGTTCGAATTCTCTCGATTTCAGATCACCACCCAGCCCCTCGTTGACGGCCGTTGTCGCGGGTGCAGCATCTGCTGCGATCGCCTCGGGCAAATTTGCCATATCAAATTCGAAACACAGACCTTCAACCTCGATCTGGTCGCCATTTAACAAAATCAGGGCGCGCTGTATGACATTATCGAGTTCGCGCACATTGCCGGACCAGGGGTGGGATAACAGTGCCTGTTGCGCATCTTTCGACAGGTGCGGCACACAACGACCCTGTGGGCAGTATTTCTGAATCAGCCGGTTGGCCAGTGGCAGAATGTCCGCCTGGCGCTCACGCAGCGGTGTCAGGTGCAGGGGGAAAACATTGAGTCGGTAGAACAAGTCTTCACGGAACCGGCCGGCGGCAACTTCCTCGCGCATATTGCGGTTGGTGGTCGCCAGTACACGAACGTCGAGTGGAATCACATCACGTCCACCGAGGCGTTCCACCTCACGTTCCTGCAACACGCGTAACAGCTTGGCCTGCAAGCCCAGGTCCATTTCGGAAATTTCATCGAGCAGCAGGGTGCCGCCCTGGGCCTGCTCGAACTTGCCGGCTCGCGCCTGGTAGGCGCCGGTGAATGCACCCTTTTCGTAACCGAACAGGCAAGCTTCCAGCATGTTCTCCGGTATCGCGGCGCAGTTAATGGCAATGAAAGACCCTTTTGCACGCGACGAATGATCGTGGATCAGGCGTGCGAACACTTCTTTGCCTGCGCCTGACTCACCACTGATCATCACTGTGGCGTCGGTGGCGGCAACACGCTTCGCCAGTGCCGCCAGCTTACGCGTCGCAGGATCCTCGGCAACAATGCCGGGGTCGCCGTCGAGATCGGGCAGATAACGACGGATCATTTCCACCAGCACTTCGGCGTCAAACGGTTTAACCAGGTAATCTGCGGCGCCGGCGCGCATGGATTCCACCGCTTTCTCGATCGTGCCATAGGCCGTCATCAGTACGACCGGCAGTTCGGGTACAAGCGTCTTTAATTTGTTCAACAGCGTATGCCCATCAATGCCATCCATCTGCACATCGCTGATCACCAGCTGGAAATCATGTTCATCAACCAGTGCCAGCGCCTGTTCGCCACTCTCGGCGGACCGGGCCGGGAACCCCGCCAGTTCAACAGTCGCACACAGTGCGTCCCGCAGGTTGGGATCATCTTCAACTATCAGAACAACCGCTTGATTCATTA
Organism: uncultured Thiohalobacter sp.; assembly: GCA_964469575.1. GTDB lineage: Bacteria > Pseudomonadota > Gammaproteobacteria > DSM-19610 > DSM-19610 > Thiogranum. The sequence goes on along the minus strand of CAYYAP010000060.1, from coordinate 3,498 downwards.
CACACACCTCGAACAGGCCGTACCTGCCTTTTGTTGTTTCTTCATCATCGCGCTGGGGAGTTGTTGCTCGTGGTGTTGCACGGGCAGTCGAACCACGAAACGGGCGCCCTCTGCACAGGAGGGATCGAGCTCCACGCTACCGTGATGCGCAGTAATCACCGCGCGCACTACGGCAAGACCGAGTCCGGTACCGTTGGCACGGGTGGTAAAAAACGGGTCAAAAATCTGTTCATGCAGGGATTCAGGAATACCCGGGCCGTTGTCTTCCAGTATCAGCAGCAACTGTGACTGCTCCGCTTTGACCGTCCAGCACAGTTGCACACCTTTTCCCCCGGCATTGAGCGCATTAGTGGCAAGATTTGACAGCACACTGGCCAGCACTTCGTGTTGTCCGCCGATCACCGGGATTTCACCCGCCGTATCGACAGACCAGCGCGCCTGCTGCGCTTCAAGCCCGGGCAGCAGTGTCTGCCGCACCTGCTCCAGCACGTCGGGAAGGAAAATGTTTTCCGCCTCGCAGGGACGGCTGTCACGGGCAAACACCAGCATGTCGTTGACCATGTGATCAAGATGCCGCAGACCGGTGAGCAGGCGTTCCACAAAGCAATCGTGCTGTTGCACCGGCAGCCTGGTCTGGTTGAGTTGCGAAGCGTAGAGGAGTGCCGTCGATAAGGGGGTACGAATCTGGTGGGCCAGCCGTGCGGTCATTTGCCCCATGCTGGACAAGCGCCGGGAATGTGCAACCTCATCCTGCAGCGACCGGATCTCGTCGAGCAGGCGACTGCGCTCCTTGCGCGCAACACCCAGCTCCCGGGTCAGCGAAGTCACTTGCTGCTGCAACGCCTTGTAGGTGCCGGTGAGCTGCTCCGACACCTGGTTGAACAGGGCAAAAGCATCCTGAAGTTGCTGATTGCTGGCGGCCGACTGGCTCATGACTGGACCTGCTCCTGTGCTGCGTTAGGCGCGACTCTGACGCCCACCCGCTATAAAGCAAGGAGTATGCCCAAATTGTGAATACGTTCTAGATCAGAGAGTTACAAACTACGATACTGTGAGCCGTCAAACTCCCGGCGCGCTATCAGAGCGTTGCAAGCCGTACTTGCGAAGTTTTTCCACCAGTGTGGTACGACGCATACCGAGGCGTTTGGCCGCCTGCGCCACCACACCGTTGGCATCATCCAGCGCCTGCTTGATGAAACCCACCTCAAGGTGGCTGAGGTGTTCCTTGAGATCCAGGCCGTTACGCGGCAGGCGTGGCTCGACATCGTCTATGTAGCTCACCGGTTGCACCTGTGTGGCTAGCAGCGCTTCGTCAAACTGCATGCTGTCGCCACCCAGTCCATCGACGCGGAATTTCTCCGGCAAATCGCCGACATCGACCACGCCAAACGGGTAAAGAATAGCCAGACGTTCAATCAGATTGGCCAGTTCACGCACATTGCCCGGCCAGTTGTACTGGCACAGCGCCAGTATACCGCCCTGCGTAAAACGCACAGAACCGCGTTTCTCGTGTTCAATACGGCGAATCAGTTCATTGACCAGCAACGGGACATCTTCGACGCGTTCACGTAAGGGCGGCATTTCGATCGGGAAGACGTTCAGGCGGTAAAACAGGTCTTCACGGAATGAACCGTCCTTGATAGCCTGCTCCAGATCCCGGTGTGTGGCGGCGATGATACGAACATCGGCATGAATGCTCTTGTTGCTGCCCACACGTTCAAAAGTTCGCTCCTGCAGAACACGTAACAGCTTGACCTGCATGTTAAGGCTCATATCGCCGATTTCATCGAGGAACAGAGTGCCGCCTTCAGCCAGTTCAAAACGTCCCTGGCGCGTGCTGATCGCGCCGGTAAAAGCGCCCTTCTCGTGGCCGAACAGCTCTGACTCAAGAAGATCAGCGGGTATGGCGCCACAGTTCACCGGCACAAAAGCATTCTCGCGCCGCGTGGAATAATAATGGAGATTGCGGGCGACCACTTCCTTGCCGGTACCGGACTCGCCTAGTATCAGCACATTGGCATCAGACTTCGCCACCTGCTGGATCATCCGTCGAACCATCTGTACCGAGCGACTGGTACCGACCAGGCTGCGGAACAGGTCCACCGGGCGTTGCTGTGAGGCGTCGGCCTGGGTTTCGCGATAGACCTCGGCCTGGTGCAGCGCGCTGGTCAGCTGGGTGTAGTGTACGGGGACTTCAACACGACCCAGGATGCAGGAACTGGGCTCGATGGCCACGGTGGGTTCGCGGTTTTTTTCGGTGAGCAGGAAAATCGGCAGGTGTTCGTCGAAATCGTGGACTTCTTTCAACAACTTTTGCAGCGCCTTCTCGTTCTTGCAGCTGCCGATGAGTACCGCCAGTATGTCCTCGGCGTCCTCGATGTTGTTCTTCCATGCGCCACAATCCGCCGCCAGGTCCGGCTCATAGTTAATAAACCGCAGTACCGACTCCAGCTCGCGGCCGCGTTCGGAGTCTGCTTCGATAATCAGGACTTTGGGTTCGTTGACTGACACCTGAGTTTCCCCTCTGGGCCGGGCTGTTCTACATCCGGCTGGCGTGTTTTATTGTCGGAAAACAATGAATGCCTAAAGTTAAGCACTCTGCGCCACAAATGTCAAAATTTTGTCGTAGAGTTGACGGGCATCACAAACTAGCCCTATCTCACTGACTTTGAAGAAACTTCGTTCTGTTAACGTGCACAACCCCGATAAGCCTGTTGTGCAGTACGGCCTACCTGGTTGGTGTGGAGTTGATTGCCCAGATGCTGCTGATGCGCTTTACCAAGATCGGTGAGTTGCTGATTTAGCGAAAGAATTTCCCTGATAACCGCAGCGACAGTAGCGCTATCCTGTTTCGCTGCCGGTGTGTGGAAACTCTGCATCACCAGCGCACGACGCTGCTCCTCCAGCTCGGCAACACGCTCCCAGGCGTTTCCCCGCGCCAGTTCCAGCATGTCCCGGCTCAGTGCAATAATTTTTCCCAGCTGCTGTTTACGTTGCTTATCCATTCTCTTTCAGTCTCCTTCCCTTCCCTGAATACCGTCTCAGACGGCCTGGTTTCCCTGTTGTGGACGACCAGTACCCGTAATGGCATCCCAGGCTTCCTTGATCTGTTTCATCAATTCGCTCACTTCATCGAGCGCGGCGACGTCATTCTCATGGTTACCCTCGATCAACCTGCGCTCCATATAGATATACAGGTCTTCAAGGTTTTGCGCGATGTCGCCACCCTGCTCATGATCAAGGCTCATCTTGAGTCCCTTGAGGATGGCAATGGCGCAACCCACCTGCTGACACTTGGGTTGAATCTCACCACGCAGCATGTGCCCCTTGGCGGTAGCGACCTTGTCCAGCATCCCTTCCAGCAGCATCTGGATCAGCCGGTGCGGATTGGCGGACTCGACCGCCGTTTCAGCAGCGTTCTGGCTGTACTGGTTGAGTGCGTTGCGTGCATTGGCAAAACTCATCGTGCTTACCTCGTCAATCCCGGGGCGACCGGGT
>CAYYAP010000059.1:0-14115 GCA_964469575.1 uncultured Thiohalobacter sp. | reverse complement strand
AGCGAGCAGGGACACCGGCCTGGAGCCGGTATCGAAGTGATCGAGCAGGCGTTGGAGGCTGTTTTTAAAGAACCCCCTGCAGAAAAACCGGGGTCAGAACGCAATACTTTCTAATATTAGAGAAAATTGAGTTCTGACCCCGGTTTTTTGCTCAAAGTTGTGACTGGATCCAGCCGGTCAGCGAGCGGGCATCCATTGCGCCGGCCTGGCGCGCCACTTCTCGACCGTTTTTAAACACAGCCAGTGTCGGGATGCTGCGTATCCCGAACTTTGCAGCCGTTTGTTGCGCCTGTTCGGTGTTGAGTTTGGCGAGGCGTACGCGCGGTTCGAGTTGCGCGGCGGCGGATTCAAAGTGCGGTGCCATCATCTTGCAGGGTCCGCACCAGGGCGCCCAGAAATCCACCACCACCGGCAGGTCGCTTTTACCGGTATGGCGTGCAAAGTTGCGGTCTGTCAGTTCGACCGGGTGTCCGGTGAACAACGGTTTCCTGCATTTCCCGCAGGTTGGTTTGTTACCCAGCCGGTCGGCCGGGATACGGTTGATGGCGTCGCAATGCGGGCAGACGAGATGAATCGCTTGTGTCACGGGTGGTAGCCCCCTGTCTGAATACGGTTGTTATCCAGATGGGGGTGATGACAGCAGATTCAAGTCTATCCCTTGTTTTGCAGGGTCCTGCCGAGGCTTTTTGACACAATCTCGTAAACATCTTTGGACAAGGTGTCACAGGACAGGATACGTTCCAGCTGTTGTGTCATGTGCTGTTGCCGGACGCTATCGAAGCGTTTCCAGCGACTCAGCGCGCTGACCAGGCGAGCGGCGATCTGTGGGTTGATGCTGTCCAGTTCAAGAACCCGATCGGCGAGGAAACGGTAACCGCTACCGTCTGCGGCATGAAAACGCACCGGGTTACCCTGGCAGAAACGGCCGATCAATGCGCGCACCTTGTTAGGGTTGGTCAGGGTAAAGGCCGGGTGATTCAGCAGGGCGGTGACATGCGCCAGCGTGTCGGGCAGGCGTGAGCCGGCCTGGATGGCAAACCACTTTTCGACAACCTGCGCGTCATGCTGCCATGTGGTATAGAAACGTTCGAGCGCTTGCAGACGTTCGGGCAAGTCATGTTGTGCCAGCGTGCTGAGCGCCGCCAGCATGTCGGTCATACAGTTGGCGTTTTCAAACTGTTGCATGCACAGTGCTCTGGCTTGCGGGTTGCGGGTTTCCATCATCCACGACAGGGACAGGTTTTTCAGCGAGCGTCGCGCCATGGATGCGGCGTCGAAGCGGTAGTCTTCAGTGCTCTGCAGGGCATGGTAGCGCGCGGCAAAATCCTCGTAGAGTTGTTCCGCCAGTGTGCTGCGGAAAAACATCCGTGCGCTGTGGATGGCATCGACGTCGACCGTTTCGCACTGGTCCGCCAGGTAGGCCTCGGAGGGCAGGTTCAGGGCCTGGGCAATGAGCGCGGGGTCCAGTTGGGTGCTATTGAGCGTGGTGCGAAAGGACTCGATGACGCCGGCGTCGAGACTGAGCGCTTGCTGCGCCTGTACCGCCTTGACCAGGGTGAGCAATACCTCGATAGCCAGTGTTTGCCCGGCATCCCAGCGGTTAAAGGTGTCGTTGTCGTGGGCAAACAGGAAGGCCAGGGACGCTTGATCGCGGGGTATGGAAAGACGGACCGGCGCAGAAAAACCGCGCAGCAACGAGGGCACAGGTTTTTCCGTGATACCGGTAAAGACAAACTGTTGTGTCTGTTCGCGCAGTTCGAGCAGAACTTCGTGTTGCGGTTTGCCGCTGCCAGCTTCATCTTTGAGTTGTAACGGCAGCGGCGTGCCATCGGCGGCCAGTAGCGCGGTCAGCACAGGGATATGGAACGGGTCCTTGCGTGGTTGTTCCGGCGTGGGCGGGCAGGACTGGCTCAGGGTCAACCGGTACTCGTGTTGCGCGGCATCGTAGTCTTCCTGTACCTCGATCACCGGGGTCCCGGCCTGGCTGTACCAGCGTTTGAACTGGCCGAGGTCGATGCCACTGGCGTCTTCCATGGTGGTGACAAAATCATCGGTGGTGACGGCCTGGCCATCGTGGCGTTCGAAATAGAGGTCACAGGCGGCGCGGAAGCGTTCTGCACCCAGCAGGGTGCGGATCATACGCACGACTTCGGCGCCCTTGTTATACACCGTCACTGTGTAGAAATTACTGATCTCGATATAGCTGGCGGGCCGTACCGGGTGTGCCATCGGGCTGGCGTCCTGGGCAAACTGGTGTGTGCGCAGTACGTTGACATCATCGATGCGTTTGACCGGGCGCGAGTTCAGATCGGCGCTGAATTCCTGGTCACGGAATACGGTAAATCCTTCCTTGAGGCTGAGCTGAAACCAGTCACGGCAGGTGACCCGGTCGCCGGACCAGTTATGAAAATATTCGTGGCCGATAATGCCCTGGATGTTGTAGTAGTCGGCGTCAGTGGCGGTTTCCGGGCTGGCCAGCACGCAGGATGAGTTAAAGATATTCAGGCCCTTGTTCTCCATCGCACCCATATTGAAGTCGTTGACCGCCACGATCATGAAAATATCCAGGTCGTATTCGCGGCCGTAGGTATCTTCATCCCAGCGCATCGCCTGTTTGATCGATGTCAGGGCGTGTTCGCACTTGTGACGGTTTTCGTGTTCAACGTAGAGACGGAGTTCGACATGGCGCCCGGAGCGGGTGGTAAACGCACCCTCGATACAGGCCAGGTCACCGGCAACCAGCGCAAACAGGTAACTGGGTTTGGGGAAGGGGTCTTCCCAGGTGACCCAGTGGCGGCCATCGTCGAGTTCGCCGCGCTGCACCGGGTTGCCGTTGGACAGCAGGACCGGGTAGCGCGCCTTGTCGGCCACCAGTGTGGTGGTATAGCGCGCCATGACGTCCGGGCGATCCGGGAACCAGGTGATGCGGCGGAAGCCCTCGGCCTCACACTGGGTGCAGAACATGTCGCTGGACACATAGAGCCCCTCCAGCGCCGTGTTACTGTCCGGGTGGATCAGGGTTTCAATCTCGACCACGGCACGTTCCGGCACAGCGGAAAGCGTCAGCGTTTCATCCCGTATTTGCCAGCTGTCGGCGTCGCGCGCCACTCCGTCGATACGCAGGCTGACCAGTTCCACGTCCTTCCCGTACAGTGTCAGGGTGTTGCTGTGGTCCTCACGGGCAGGGTTCTGCATGACCGTCATGCGGCAGGTGACGCGGGTGTTGGCCGGCTCCAGCTCAAAACGCAGTTCAACCGTTTCAACCCGATAGGCGGGCGGCTGGTAATCTTCCAGCCGAATGGCGTGAGGCGTTACGGCGGCGCCGTCTTTGGCAAGTTCGGCCATGGTGCTATTTCCCCGGGATGTCGTCTGCAGAAGGCGCCATTGTAGTGACCGTGGCGGCTTACCGCTACAGGGCGCGCAGGGCTTCGACGATTTCCTCGGGTTCCATGCGCGTGGTGTAGTTTTTATCGACATAGGCGGCGCGGACCGTGCCATCCCGATCGATCACATAGGTGGCCGGAACCGGCAGCTGCCAGCTATCGTCCTGGTTGGCAGCGGGAAGGTCCAGGCCCCATTCCAGGTACAGCGGCCGCAGGGTTTCGTGGACATCCATGATCAGCCCGTACTCCCCGGCAACCGTGTTGTGCAGGTCGGACAGCACATCGAAGGACAGGCCGAGTTTTTCCGCATGGCTGAGGGAACTGTCCGGGCGTTCCGGGGAAACGGCGATCAGGCTGGCGCCGCAGGCACGAATGTCGTCCATACGCTGCTGAAGGGCATTGAGTTCCAGGTTGCAGAACGGGCACCAGGATCCTCGGTAGAAACTCAGTACCACGGGGCCATTATTAAGGGCGTCGGAGAGTGTGAGGTTCCCGCCCCGCACGGAGGGCAGGGAGAAATCAGGTGCCTTATCGCCGGACTTTGGTGCGCCGGAAGCGCTATCCGAGGCCATAAGTGCCTCAAAGGCAGTGGAAACCGTTGCCTGCTGGTCGGCGGGCAGATTACTGACAAAGGCTTCCAGCGTCTGGCGGGTTTGTTCAGAAAGGGTTTGTTCGGTCATTGTGTTTATCTCCATGTTAGAAAGCTAACTTAAAATCGGCGTAGTAAAAATCAGGTTTATTTACAGTGTCTCCAGCCACTGGCGTGTGCGGGCGACCAGGCTGTCGATGACTTCAGGGTCATTAAGTACATTTGAAATCAAGCTCATACCTTGCATATTTGATGTAAATTGTAATGCGAGGTCGTGCGCGTCAGGCTGACCCATGGCGGTGAACTGTTGTTCAGCCCAGTCCAGTAACACCCCAACCAGCGAGTGCGCCAGTGCATTCAGGCGCGTTTCCGAACGCCTCAGTTCATAGGACAAGGTGCCAAGCGTACAGCCATTTTCCGCGATTTCATCGCGATGGCTGGTGGGAAATTCGAGAAATTTGAGCAGGCGATCACGTGGTTGGGACTCAACTGAGCAGACTTCGAGCCATTGCTGGATACGCTCAATACGCATCCGCACGATGGTTTCGCCAATATCTTCCTTGGTTTTGAAGTAATAGTAGACGTTGCCCAGCGGCACGCCGGCATCGCTGGCGATGTCCGAAAGTGTGGTCTGTTTGAAACCCTGGCGCAGAACCAGTCGGTCTGCGGCATGAATCAGGCGTTCACGTTTGTCACTGGTCCTGGCCATAGTGTGAAAGTTAACCCAGATGGAGGGATTCTGCACCCCCTTTTCCATCATGTCTGGGAGTCTACCGGGCTGGATCAGGGTAACTACCTATACACAAGATGTTTTTTCTCTGGCAGTGTGATCAGATATACTTTTGTGTACCCCGTCGAAATGAGCGGGGACGGGAAAATAAAACCAGGCGGGGGAGTAAAGTCATGTCCATGCATGATTTCGATTATATTGACGCCGTGTCGCGGGCAGAGTCGGTTGATGCCTTGCATAGTGCCTGTGCGGATCTCTGTGAGGCCTACGAGTTTGACCGGTTTATCTACGGCGCCCGGATTCCCACCTCGTTTGTGAAACCCTACTTTATTTTTATCAGTGGCTACCCGAAGGAATGGCGCGAACATTACACCCGCAACAATTACATGATTGTCGACCCGACCGTCGAATACTGCGCCCGTAGCATCACACCCCTGCGCTGGGATGGCGAGAGCCTGTTGAATGCGGCCCATCCGGAAATCAGGCGTTTCATGAGTGAGGCGCATGATTTCGGCATCAACAGCGGTGTCAGCTTTCCCTTGCATACCGCGCAGGGGGATTTTGCCATGCTGAGTTTTTCCAGCGAACGTGTGAGTGAAGATTCCACCCCGCGTTTACAGCGCGTCTTGCCTGTCGGTCAATTGTTCACCGCCTATCTGCACGAGGCCGTGCGCCGGGTTTTTGCTTCCGATGTACTGACACTGACCCAGGTGGATCTGACCGGCCGGGAAAAGGAATGTCTGTTGTGGGCTACCGAGGGAAAGACGGCGTGGGAAACGTCGCAGATTCTCAGTATTTCCGAACGCACTGTCACGTTTCATTTACAGAATGTTCAGCACAAGCTGGGAGTCAATAATCGCCAGCAGGCGGTTGCCCGGGCTGTGGCGTTGGGGATTATCGAACCGCAGTTTGCCTGACCTGTTATATCTGACAGTTACCCTCAATTCCATAAACCGATTAACTGTTCTCCGTGTTCATACGGAGGACAGGTCATGTGCAAGATTCTGTTGGGAGGCGGTGATTCACCCCGTTTTGGTCAGCGTGTATTGCTGGATATGTTTGCATTCCGTCATCAGGTTTTCTACCGGAAGCTGGGTTGGGAAGTGCAGACCCGCTATCAACTGGAATTCGACGAGTTCGATGATATAAATCCGGTTTATATGCTTGCCGAGGACGACGGAGGGGAGATTGAGGGCTGCTGGCGATTGCTGCCAACACTGGGACCCTACATGCTTCGCGATACATTTCCCCAGTTACTGCGCGGCGAGCCGGCGCCAGGTAACAGCCACGTGTGGGAGCTGAGCCGGTTTGCTGTTGCCGTGGGTGAGGATGCCGCCGTGCAACAGGCGCCGTTGAACGATGTCACGCTGGAGATGATCCGCAACGTCTACGATTTTGCCGTGGCCCACAATATATCCGAGTATGTCACGGTTACCAGTGTTGCACTGGAACGTTTGCTCAAGCGTACCGGGCTACCGATTCGCCGCTTTGGCGATGGCAAGGCGCAGCGGGTTGGCAAGGTGCTGACTGTCGCTTGCCATGTCGATATCAATAATCACTTCCGGGACGTGGTATACCCTGCCAGTCGTACGTTCAACAGGGCGGCATAACGGGCCGGTGAAAAACAATGAAACAACTGTTCTCGTGGTTGGGGATACCGAGGAAGCCGCTGCGCTTTTCGGTCATCGTGAAACCGGGAGAATCCGCTTTTCCCGTTGCGTGAAGGGCAACGACATGGCGACCTCGCTTCGCCAATCAGGACGGCGATATGACTGGATACTGGTCAATGCAGCGTCGTTTGGCGAGGACGAAAAGGATTTAATCCAGTCCCTGCACGCAACGGGTTCTTTTATTTCCGGGGGACACTGTCGGGCCGGCCAGTCTTGTGGTGTGGAGTGGCTGGCGGATGGCAGCCTGCAGATGCACTGTTGCATGCAAAACCCACTGAGAAAGCCGTGTGCCAGTTCACAGTCTGGCATGCCAGAGCGTGATAGCGTGGTGTTCGAATATCAGGCACCCATCAAACGGGCGAAGTGATACGGGCACAAGTGTATGAATATACGCGAGGCATCTTTCTGGAAAGATATCGAACCCATATTCCAGGGAGGGAAAGGCCAGTCAGGTGACAGGCTGGCGCACAGTGCCGGTTCGAAATACTGTGATTATCGTGTCCTGATGGATCGTTGTGAGCACAGCTTGCGACGTGCGGCGCGCTCGGGGCAGGGTGTGATGCTGCTGATGATCCAGTTCAGGAAGATGGAAAAAAGGCTTGGGGAAAACGAGGCTGAGGACCTGGCTTGCCAGCGTGTGTGCAGCTGTTTGCGAACAAGTGACTCTGTCTGCAGACTGGATGATGGCCGGGTCGCCATTCTTATGGACGATATGGCAGAACCCGGCATGGCGGCGATGGTCATCGAGAAGCTCCACGCCGCTATCGCGCCGGCCCTGCGTATCGGCGATGTCCGCGTGGAGCTTGGGCTGTGTGTGGGGGTGGCGTTTTACCCGCTGGACAGGGGGAATGCGCAGCAGCTGTGGCGTTCGGCGAGACTGCGCGTCAGACAGGCCTTTGAGGACTGCAAGGATACAGTGGGGTTCCCGCATGTCGTCGCCGGGCACGCCGCCATGGAGTGTTACAAAGTGATCAGGGAGCTGCATCAAGCCTACAGAAACGATGAATTCACAATCGTTTATCAGCCTGTCTTTGGCATGGACGGCCACACGCTGGTCGGTATGGAAGCCCTGCTGCGCTGGCAGCATATTCAGCGAGGTGAACTGCACCCGCCGGCATTTCTGGATTTCCTGGAAGATAGCGGACTGATTGTGCCGGTTGGCGAAAGGGTATTGCACGAGGCTTGCCAGTTTGCCCGTAAAATGCAGCAAGCCGGTCACCCCGGGTTACGGGTTTGCGTCAATGTATCCGGTCGGCAGGTCGAGGATAGCGGTTTTATATTGACCCTGCTCGATGCGGTTTATGATGCGGGTATTAGCCCGGATTCCCTGCAACTGGAACTGTCCGAGCAGGTTCTGGCGAGTCACGTCGATACCTTATCGCGGCTGTTACCGGAGATTTGCCATGCCGGGGTGAGCGTTGCGGTGGATCACTTTGGCGTAACAGAACTGGCACTCGCCGACCTGGTGCGCTTGCCGGTGTCGCTGATCAAAGTGGACCGGTCACTGGTGGACGGTGTGGTGAACGATGCGGTTGCGCAGGCGATTGTATCGGGTGCGGCGGCATTTGCGCGGGGGGCAGGCATTGATGTGGCCGCCGTCGGTGTCGAGGCGGAACTTCAGCTGGGAGTGCTGGGCGGCATAGGCTGTAAGGAAGTGCAGGGCAGCTGGCTTTCTCCACCGAAGCCGGCGGCCGGTTTCCTGGACACGCCAGGCGACTGACCGCGGTCAGGCCGCAAGCGTCTTGTCACGCGCGCGCTTCTCCCAGAGTGACTGTGCCAGCTTCATGGCGTCACTGGCGCTATCGGCTTTGCCCATTAGTTGCAGTGCAATGGCCGCCGTACTGACGACAGCGGCTTCACCATACTCGTCTTCGATTTCACCTCGCCAGACACGGGCCAGACGTTGCACATCAAGTTCTTCTGCTTTGACGTGGCGCTGCTGGAACAGTGGCGGCCATTCTTCTTCGATCAGTTCACCTTCATGTACGCGCTGAACCAGACAGGCAATGTCGGGGTTGCGTTCAATCTCGCCACCTTCGCCCTTGATGACAGCGACATGCGCCTCTCCCAGGAGTTGTGCGGCTTCCTGGTGTACCGGGCGGTAACCCGGGTGAAAAATACCCTGCATCACATTCGGTGCATGGAAGGGGTTGATGCTGCGTGCGACGGTATGGACCGGTGAACGCAGTCCCATCAAGGGGCGGAGTTCGATGATCTCGTACATTTTCGGGCACAGGAATTCAATATCCAGGTAGGCGAAGTTGTCACGTTTCATCCGCGTGCAGGCTTCTGCCAGGGAAGTGCAGGGGGCTATGCCCAGTGCGTCGAGCACGTCACGGGTATAAATGCGGCCATTGGTGTGACCACTGGCGCCGTGCATGAATACCGTGGTGCCATTTTCCGCCAGTAACAGGGTAGACAGGATGAACCAGGGCAGGTGACGGCGTTTACCCGCGTAGGATGACCAGTCCAGGTCCACCTGCGGTGCGTCTTCAGGGAGCGTGATGCAGTCACGCGTGGCGCGAACGAAACCGGCCACCTCGTCCGGGGATTCCTCTTTCAGCCGCATCAGCATCAGGAAGGCGCCCATCTGAACAGGTTCAACTTCCCCTCTGAGGATCATGCGCATGGCCCGGTAGGCTTCTTCCTCAGTCAGTGGGCGGGAACCGTTTTTGCCTTTCCCGATGATGCGGATGAATTCGGCAAAGGGGTGTTCCTGGTAGGATGTCATTTCGACCATAGTCAGTCTCACTGTGTCATATCACGTAGAAATTATAAAGCCTGGCCACGCACCATAAAAATCAGAAAGATCACAAAGCCGATGACCACGATGATAGGCAGGATGGCGGCTTTCCAGTCATCGCTCGTACCTTTGGGGCCGTGTTTTAGCAGGTGGTTTGCCGCCGGCCACAGCTTTACGATCATGATGATTAGGAAGATCGCAACCAGAATCTTCGACCACATTGGCATTTTTACAGGTCTCCGACAAGCAACAGGCCATGTCCTGGGACATGGCCTGTGCGATGTAGCTCGAAATTACGGATAGTCAGTTATCGATTACCTGAGAAGGCAGATAACAGGTTCAGCAGGGCGACGAACAGGTTGTAGATACTCAGGTACAGTCCCACCGTCGCACGGATATAGTTGGTTTCGCCGCCATGAATGATGCGGCTGGTATCGAACAGAATCAGACCGCTCATCAGCATGACAATGGCGCCGGAGAGTGTGAGTTGCAGTATTGGCATCGCCAGGAAGATATTGGCGACTGCGGCGATCAGCACCACGATCAGGCCGGCAAACAGGAATCCGCCCATGAAGCTGAAGTCGCGCTTGCTGGTCAGGGCGTAACCGGACAGGCCCAGGAACACGATACCGGTTCCACCCAGTGCCGTGCCGACAATCCGGCCACCGCCGGGAATGGCGAGGTAATAGTTGAGCATCGGACCGAGTCCGAAACCCAGCAGGCCGGCAATCGCGAAGACGACAAAAATGCCGGCCGTGGAGTTCTGGGTACGCGGCAGCACCAGCCAGATCAGCGCCAGTGCGCCGAGTGACGAAAACATCGCCATGCCGGGGGCAACGGTCATGGTCATTGACAGACCGGCCATCAATGCACTGAACAGCAGCGTCAAGGACAGCAGAATATAGGTATTTTTCAATACCTTATTGGTGGCAAGAACGGATGCCTGCGGTCGGACTACGGCACTTTCAAATCGATTCATCTTTTCGATAACTCCTTATTTAACGAAATATTGAGATTCATTATACCCGAATTGTCGGGTTTGACGAGTAACATTGGGGTAAGTTCCCGATTTTCAACACAGGCTTCCCGAAACCGGGGGCAATCGTATATCCTTGCGCCTCCGCCTATCGGAGAGGTGACTGAGCGGTTGAAAGTACCGGTCTTGAAAACCGGCGAGGGTGTAAGCCCTCCGAGGGTTCGAATCCCTCCCTCTCCGCCATATAAAACAATGACTTACGCTTATTTTGGCTCCACTTCATTGCGTTTTGCAAGCTGATTTTTACTAGCGTGTCTAGCGTAAATCCAGCAGCATGGCATACGAAGCAAGTCTGATGGATAAATACAATGCCGCCCCGTAAGTTGAATCTGACTGATCGTATTCTGGACAAGGCCCTGGAGCTGGGAGAGGCATCGTCATGGGAAGCGGTTCATTTGCACGATATTGCGGAGCAACTGGATATCACGCTCGACGAAATACGCCAGCACTTTCCACAAAAAGATGATCTGGTCGAGGCCTGGTTTGATCGGGCAGACCAGGCTGTGCTTCGTGAACGTGCCAGTGAAGAATATCTGAGGCTCCCGGACCGTGAGCGCTTTCAGCGTGTCGTTATGCTCTGGCTCGACGCACTGGCATCCCACCGCAGCCTTACCCGGCAGATGCTGGCCTACAAGCTGGAATTCGGTCATATCCATTTGCAGGTTCCTGGTCTTATGCGTATCAGTCGCACGGTGCAGTGGTTCCGCGAAGCGGCTTGCCTGGATGCCACCGGGATTCAACGTATCCTCGAGGAGTCCACCCTGACGGCAATTTATCTCATGACCTTTACGCGCTGGCTGCTCGCTGATACGTCCACCTCCCGCTAGATGGATACCATCACCCACAGTTTGCTGGGTGCGCTGGTTGTTCGTGCGGTATTTCCTGCAAGGAAATCAACACATGCCCTGACTGACCGGCAGCGTATGCTGATCGGTGCAGTGGCAGGCGCGTTTCCGGACATTGATTATGTGGCGTCCTGGATTGATCCCATGGTGTATCTCACCCTGTGGCATCGCAGCATTACCCATTCATTTGTCATGTTGCCTTTTTGGGCGCTGCTGGTGGGCGTCACGCTGGCGTGGTTGTTCCACAAGCGTGGTGAATGGCGGTTTGTGACCCTGCTCGCAGCGGTGTCTATGGTGTCGCATATCCTCAGTGACCTTATAACCGTCTATGGCACACAGATTCTTGCACCCCTGTCCGGCTGGCGTGCCAGCATCGGCACGACATTCATCCTGGACCCCTGGTTTACCCTGATTGTCCTGATCGGTTTTTTCGCCGGGACAATAAAGCCTGTGAGAACTGTTCCATCTATCAGTCTGGTTGTGCTGGTGGCCTATGTCGTCTTTCAGGCGATACTCCGGCAGCAGGCCCTTGTTATTGCCAAAACACACCTGTTGCAGGAGGGCGCCGGTGATTCGCAGGTGCATGCGCTGCCGCAACCCTTCTCACCTTTCAACTGGAAGATCCTCGCCAGCAGGGGCGACCGGTATGATGTGACCTACGTCAATCTTGCCGGTGGTTATCATAACGCGGGTAAAGGAGAGGGGCTCTGGGCGAAGGTAAAGCAGACCTACCGGTCACCCGACGATCTGGTCTGGACCACCTGGCACCGGTTTGGCGAGGATAAGGTTGCCGCTGACCGCATCCGCCAGCTATGGGAAAACAGCCAACTCGATTATTTCCGCCGTTTCGCAGAATTTCCGGTGCTATACAGGGTTGAGATGAATGCCATCAAGGGCTGTGTATGGTTCACCGATTTGCGTTATGTGCTGCCCTATATGACACCACCGTTCCGCTACGGATTGTGTCGTGAAGATGAGGGTTCAACGTGGCAGCTGAACCGGTTGCGGTGAGTCCGCGCGCAAAACACGGGTAGTCGCCAGGACCAGGCACAGGGCGGGGAGAAGGGATGCTCCCGCCCCTTCCTCCGGTTGCGCCCGTGTGTCACCCAAAGCGTGCTTCAGTGGTGTACCTGAGACTGATGGATCATGCGCATATAGGGCCTGACCGCTTTCCAGCCCTCGGGGAATTTCTCCCTGGCTTCATCGTCGCTTACTGCCGGGACGATGATAAGGTCTTCACCCATGTGCCAGTTCACCGGGGTTGCTACGCTGAATTCCGCAGTGAGTTGCAGAGAGTCAATGACGCGCAACAGTTCGTCGAAGTTGCGGCCGGTACTGGCCGGGTAGGTGATCATCAGTTTGACCTTTTTGTCCGGGCCGATAACGAACAGCGAACGTACGGTCAGTGTATCGTCTGCATTGGGGTGGATCATGTCGTACAGGGTGGAGACCTTCCTGTCGACATCGGCGATGAGTGGAAAGTTCAGGGTGCAACCCTGAGTTTCCTCGATGTCTTTGGCCCAGCCCTCGTGGCCTTCAAGAGAATCCACACTCAGCCCGATAATTTTGACGTTGCGTTTGTCAAACTCGGGTTTGTTGTTTGCCATATAACCCAGCTCGGTCGTGCATACCGGGGTGTAGTCTTTGGGGTGTGAAAAGAGCACCACCCAGCTGTCACCGATCCACTCGTGGAAGTTGATCGTGCCTGCTGTGGTTTCGGCGGTGAAGTCAGGAGCAATGTCGCCTAATCTGATTGCCATAATAGAACCTCCTTGAAGATGATTCCCACGCAATGGCGCCCACGTTGGTAAGCATGAGTATAGGACAGGGTATGAGCGATTCAAGAGCACAAGTCGTGTATAAATTTGACGGGCTTTCGGGATTACGGCCAGAACTTTTTTATCTTTTTGGCATGGTCGGGAGCTGTCCCTGGACCCGATGTGAATTCACCCAGTGGTGCTGAGGTAGAAATCAGCCCATTCTGAACTATAAGGTATTTTTTATATAGCTGAATGACGGGCTTGAAAGGAGGTCTCCATGTTAGAGCCGGTTCACGAAAATGATCCAGGGTTTATCGTTGCCTGGCACAGTAAACGCGAGCATCAGGCCGGTAAGTTCAAAGACAGGGTGATGACCTGGGGCAAAGCGCACCGCGCGGCGGAAAAGCTCCAGCAAGAGCATCCGGAAAACACCTACTGGGCTGAACTTCTACCCCCGGATTACAGCCATCATTAGCCAGGTGCGGGTGCTATCTGCATCGCCGCCAGTGGGTCCTTCGACGTCTCCTTGCGTAGCCTGTAATGCGGTCACGATGGTGGATTACCATGAATGGCGTTGTACAGTACCTGAAAAGCCTTTTGCTGCTGGAACTGCTACGCGGCATGCTGCTGACGGGCAGTCACCTGTTTTCCCGCAAGATCACGGTGCAGTACCCGGAGGAGAAAACCCCCCAGTCTGTCAGGTTCCGTGGGCTGCATGCACTGCGCCGTTACCCCAACGGGGAAGAGCGTTGTATTGCCTGCAAATTATGCGAGGCGGTCTGCCCGGCGCTGGCCATCACCATCGACTCGGCGTTACGCGATGACGGAACAAGGCGAACCACCCGCTACGATATCGATCTCTTCAAATGCATCTACTGTGGTTTTTGCGAGGAAGCCTGTCCGGTGGATGCTATTGTCGAAACGCGACTCTTCGAGTATCACTTCGAAGCGCGCAGCGAGAGCATCATGACCAAGGAAAAGCTGATGGCGGTCGGGGATCGCTACGAAGCGCAGATCGCCGCCGACCGCGCGGCAGATGCCGCCTACCGGTAATCGCCCGCAGCAGCGCCGTTGCCCGGGGGTCTCATGCTACGGCCTTCCTGTCCAGTGGTCATAAGCAGCACATTCCACGCGGTTTCTTATGATCGCTGTTGATGCAGTCAGTAGTATAATTTTACCAGACGCAGAGGGAGCGCCGCTCAAGTCACGCGGGGTATCGTAGATGGCTGTACAGCAAGCAATGACAGCGCCATTTGATTCTGCCCTGTTCCAGGACATCGTTGAAAGCGAGGTGGACGGCGTCGTTGTAACCGATCAAACCGAAACAGTCCGCTTCATAAACAGCGCAGTCGAACACAT
>CAYYAP010000058.1:6964-14322 GCA_964469575.1 uncultured Thiohalobacter sp. | reverse complement strand
ATCATCCTGGGGTCATCCGCGGCCAGTGGTTTGGCTTCCAGTGGATTACGGATACACCAGTTGATCATCTCCCACTGTTCGACAACGCGCCCCAGTTGCTGCTGGAATTTCGGGTAGGTCTCGGGGTGTGTATTGGCGGCATTGGGATGGCACTGATCGCAGGAGACCGTGTTTTTATTCTTCAGCCCACCGTGAAACAGCTTCTCTCCCTTGCGAACAACCGTATTGTATTCCTGTTGCCAGCGATCCAGGTCTGCCTGACTGAAGTTATCCGCCTGTGCCTGCGGTATACCCACCGCGCCACCCGTTGCCAGGACCAGGCCGGCAAGCATTGGAGTTATACGCCTGTTTTTCATTACCATGCTCCTTTTTCAATCAATAGTGGCGCTGCGGCGGAATACGGTCTGCCTCAGCCTGGAATTGCGTATCCACCGGGTGCCCTGCCCGTTCGTCCCAGGCGACAACGCGGTTCTGATTGCCCGGGAGTTGATAGTGCACATCCGTACGTCCGGTGTGCAGATTGATAAACTGCCACCCCGTGGCATCACGCTCAAAGAACGGATCGGCCCGGTTCATATTGACCGTGAGCTTCGGCAGGTAGCTGTCCTGTTGTTTGTAGGTGGCGGGATAGGGCCAGGGCCAGGCCGTCGCCATCGCGGCACTGAAACTGATATTGCCGATCTGGTTGGTCTGGATTTGATGAACATGCCCGTACAGTACATTGACCTGTTTGAAGGGTTTTAACAGCGCCTGGATCTGTTCCGCATCCTCGGTCCAGAAGTTCCAGCCCTTGTAGATTTTCTGCAAGGGGGAATGGGACATCACCACCAGGGGCGTATCCTTGCTGACCTTGTCCAGGTCATCCTTCAGCCAGATGCGCTGTTGTTCACCGACCATGAAGGGTGAACCCTGCGGGTTATCCAGCCGCGCCATCTGGTGCATGCGTTCCGCACCGCTCGGCCACTTGTGGTAGGTCCAGTCGTCGTAGGTTTTTATGCTGTTCAACACCACGAAATGGACGCCCTTATGATCAAAACTGTAGTGGTCCGGTCCCAGGCGCTTGCGCCAGTGCTCACCGAGATCCAGGTAATAGTCATGCTCGCCGGTCACGTAATGCACCTTGCCCCGCAATGCGCCGAGGATATCCAGTCCGTGATCGATTTCCGCTGGCTTGCCAAGCTGGGCGATATCTCCACCATAGAAAATAAAATCCGGGCGCGGGTCCAGCAGGTTGGCCTCGGCCACTGCACGGATCAGGCCCTGATCCCAGTTACGGACAAACTGATTGCCCTTGACCTGGGTCAGGTGGGAATCAGAGATATAGGCAAAGGTGAAGTTTTCCGGTGACGATTTACCGAAGGCTACATCAACGAGACTCAAGGGCAGACTGCTGGCTGCCAGGAGTGCGCCACTGCGCTTTAAGAATTCACGTCGGCGGGTATCTGGCTTGCTCATGGGGTATTACCTCCATCCTGATGGGACAGTTTTGCCATAGACGGGCTGGTGAGCGCCTTGAGAAAGGCCACCAGGTCCTTTTTCTGCTTATCGGAAAGATCCAGGGGCCGTATCCCCCCACTCAGGAATGCCGAGGTGGGGTCAGTGTCCTTGACCCGGCCACCGTTGTTGTAGAAATCAACCACGTCCTCCAGCGTCTTCAGGCTGCCATCGTGCATATAGGGTTGCGTGAGCGCGATGTTGCGCAGTGTTGACGTCTTGAAGGCACCAACCTGGGTGATGTTTTCTGTCACGGCGAAACGACCGAGTTCCGACATATTCTCATTGCTCAGCACGGTATGATCCACGTCTGCGCCACCACGCCTGGTTTTCAGAAACGCTTTGGCCGTCCCGGCTTCCTTGCCGTGAATACGCTTGAAACCAATACCGATATTGTGAAACCGGTTATCCATGAACAAGGCCTGGGTCTGTTCGATGCGGTGGCAGGACACACAACGCCCCTGCTCCAGAAAGACCTTCAGACCACGCGTCTGGGATGCATTGAGGGCATTTTTCTCGCCGCCATAATAGTAACGATCAAAGGGTGAATCGCCGGCAATGACCGTACGCTCAAAGCTTGCTATGGCCCACGAGACTTCCTTCATGGTGATATGTTGGCGATCCACACCAAACACCGCCTTGAATGCCCTGGCATAGTCCGGGTCTGCCCGAATGATTTTGAGTTCGGCATTGTGATCCGGCAGGCCACCTTCCACGGGATTCACGGGAGGTTGTGTCGACTGCCCTTCAAGATCCGGTTCGCGACCATCCAGAAATAACGTTTTCATATACGCCGAGTTGATGACCGTCGGCGCATTGCGGGTACCGGTGAGCTTGTTGAAGCCCTCGGACACGCGCTTGTGGTCGGTAAAGCCCTTGCTCTCCTGATGGCAGGTCGAACAACTGACTTTTCCATCTGCACTCAGACGGGCATCGTGAAACAGTGTATCGCCCAGTTTGATTTTGGCGGGCGTTTGCGGGTTATCTGCGGGAATCGGCACCGGGGGCAAACCCAGTGGCGCAGCAGAGACACTTCCCATCACCCCGCCGCACAACATTGCCATAGCAAGTTTCTTTAACATTTCCAGCCCTCCTCTGACTTGGCTGAAAGTCTGGACCCGGCCTCGCCATGTTGCCAATTGCATTTGCCAAGTGGTGTAATAGCCATTACCTATCACAGGAAGCACTGTATGAACCTTTCAGAATTGCGCTATGTGGTGGCACTTGCCCGGGAACGCCATTTCGGCCGCGCGGCGGCTTCCTGCTTTGTCAGCCAGCCCACACTCAGCGTCGCCATCAAGAAACTGGAGGAAGAACTCGGCATCGCCCTGTTTGAACGCTCCAGTCATGATGTCCGGGTGACACCCACCGGAGAACGTGTCGTGGAAAAGGCACAACAGGCGCTGGAAGCCGTCGAATCCGTCCGCCAGGTCGCTAATGCCGAAGGGGATCAGCTGTCCGGGCCATTGCGAATCGGCGCCATTTTCACCATTGGCCCCTACCTGTTCCCGGACCTGATCCCGAACCTGAACGAACGCGCACCAAAAATGCCGCTTATCGTGGAAGAAAATTACACCGCAGTACTGGCCGAGAAACTCAAACAGGGTGACCTGGATGTCATCATTATCTCTTTGCCTTTTGACGAACCGAATATCCTCACCCTGGCTCTGTATGAAGAACCGTTCGTGATTTTACTGCCCGCTTCGCACCCGCTGACAGCAAGAAAGACGCTACGCTCAAAAAACCTGGAAGGTGAAAATATTTTAATGCTGGGCGCCGGCCACTGCTTCCGCGACCAGGTCATCGATGCCTGCCCCGCCTGTGCCCCGAAAGCCATTGGAGAAAGCGCCTGCGTCTACACGGCCGAGGGCAGTTCACTGGAAACTATCCGCCATATGGTCGCCTCCGGCATGGGCCTGACGGTGCTGCCCTGCACCGCGGCGGGTGCTGACCGCTACTCGCAGCGACTGCTGGCCATCCGCCGCTTCACTCCTCCATCTCCCAGCCGCGTGGTGGCACTGGCCTGGCGAGCAACATTCCCCAGGCCCAGGGTGATCGATGCCGTTAAAGAGGCTATTACTGCCTCGCAGCTTAGCTGCATCCGGTCCAAAATACGTAAAGGGCGAAAATCCACCACTTCAAAATGACAGGCATGGGGTAAAACCCGGCATCCTTGATGCGAGGCCAGGACGTGCAAGGATGTAGCTGCTGTGCTTGCCCTGTCATGCCTGGGCAAAGGGGTGACAATACAATTACCCCGACGTTGGCAAGTCACCATCACCTGCCAAAGCCGCCGGGTCACAGAGGATAAGTTTCACAAGCTCAGTCTGCCGATTTACACCGGTTTTTTGAAAACAGGACATGAGCTGGCTGCGAATTGTATTTTTGCTTACCTTGAATTGTTCTGCAATCTTTTCCAGGCTGTGTCCGTTGGCCAGTGCTCCGGCCAGACGCGCCTCCGCCCGGGTCAGACCATAAAGGTGACTCAGCACTTCGAGTGAGAAGTCGAGCTGTTGTCCCGCAGCACCGATAAACAGTGCGGCCGCAACCTGTGACAGGTCGATGCCAAGACCGAATTCGTTTTCGTTGTTAATGGGTGTAACCAGAATACTTAATGGTTTCGACGATGATGAACTGGAGATGGAAAGGACCCCACCCGTTTTTTGCGAGGACTGACAGGCTTCAAAGATCAGTTTATGCAGCGCCTGGGTGTCTGCCCAGGTAGGCGCCTGCAGACCGTCGCTGGAAATCGTCAGACCGTTGCCCTCGGCGACCATGGTTTCGGCCTGACTGTTTATAAACACCGGCCTTCCTGAGGCATCAACCAGGATGATACCAATAGGTAGTCGATGCAGGATATTACAGGCGGCATCGGCCTTGCCTGTCAGCTGCAAGAGGTGGTGGTTAATCTGAAGGGCACGTTGCAGGTGGGGGACCAGTAAGTCGAGTAGCGCCAATTCATGTGGCTCATAGCAGCCCGCCCGGTCCGGGCGGTGCACCCCGATGATAGCCACCCGGGTATTATTCTTTACCAGGCAACATCCTGTAACATGCTCCATGCCCTGCGGACCTGCATAGTCGTTATAAAATTCAGTTTTTCTGAATGATTTCGGCATCAGGGTCACCGTTTGTACGATGGCGCCGGTTTTATGCGCGGCGATTGCGGGTATCAGTGGGTCTCTATGAATGTAATACTCTTTATATTGCTGCTGGAATCCGGGATCCAGACCATGGGTAATATAAACCCCGACTTCTTTTGATTGCAGGTCCTGGACCCTGAGCAACCCGGAGGGCGCATTGAGTGACCGGGTCAAACGTTTCATAAATACCGGCCACAGTGCTGTATCCATCGCTGCATCGTAGATGCTGCTGACCAATTCATTGAAAGTATCCAGGTCGATGGCTGGTGGCTTTGGCGGCACTCGGTAAGGCCCTTTATGATTCGCGGGTTAACGTCTGCAGTATTTCCTTCCAGTGGTCA
This sequence comes from uncultured Thiohalobacter sp., assembly GCA_964469575.1. Lineage (GTDB taxonomy): Bacteria > Pseudomonadota > Gammaproteobacteria > DSM-19610 > DSM-19610 > Thiogranum. Next base: position 9,347 of record CAYYAP010000058.1, on the reverse strand, counting down.
AACATCAACCAGTGTCCTGCATCAGGTAGAAAGTGCACCTGGCACTGCGGGATTGTGGTCGCCAGGTACTGTCCCATGACAAGCGGCACATTGATGTCCTGTTCGCCATGCCAAAGACACACCTCTACCTTTATCGCAGCGGGATCGAAACACCATGGCTGAGCAAGCAGAGACATGTCACAGGCGAAACCCGCCAACCCTTGCCGGAGTGATTCAGACAGGTTTTCCCTGTACATTCGACGGAAATTTTCATCCGAAAAAATGGCCTTGTCCGGCGCAGGCGCCGGACCTTCCAGTAGATTCAGCACGGCCTCCGGTGTTTTGGCAACCACTGCCAGTTGCTGTTCGGCTTGCCGGTAATCGTCTGCTGCCAGTTCGAACAAGGCCCGGTTAGCTGGCAACATAGCATCGATCAACCCCGGCGCATCAAACGGTGCCGTGCTACTGACCAGTGCGACGCGTATCAAGCGTTCCGGGATCTTGAAGGCACAGGCTGCGGCATAAGCCCCACCACCAGAAAACCCCATGACCGTAAAGCGATCCAGGTGTAACGCATCGGCGAGCTGGATTACGTCGTCCGGCCAATCAAGCAGCTTGCGATCTTCCTGGAAATCTGACCGGCCATAGCCGGGCCGATCCACGACGATGAGGCGCGTGTTTAATTTCCGAAGTATGGAAGGGCTGTCTGCCTGCTCCAGACGCGAGCCAGGTGTGCCATGGAACGCGATAACAGGTTTGCCTTCAGATGGGCCGCTCTCTGCGTAGGCGAGCTTGCGACCATCCGCAAGGATAATATATTTCGTATTATTCATATTATTGAGGCTTATAGAGATAGTCAGGGCCACGTTATTATCACAGCACCATACTCCAGATGGATGATGCCGTCACCTGCCCGTACCCCAATGTCACCCCAAATAAAAACGGCGGCCATTACCCTTTCAGGGTAATGGCCGCCGTCAGTCGTTTACGCCGTATTACAGGATTATGGCACGAAAGCTACCGGAAGAACTTCCATGGCATTATGCTCCAATACGAGGCCTGCTACTGATCCAGGGGTGGATGACGTTCCGCCCAGAATTATTGAGTCCAGCACCAAAATCTCACCGCTGCTGGCCAGGTCGCCGCGAATCAGTGCGACGATGGTTGTATCACCAACTGCTGAATCAACGATTTCAACTAAACCGAAGGCATTTATGCTCCATAGGCTGGTCGATGCTGTTGTCGGATCAGGAATGCCAGTAACAAGGTCAACACTCGACAGGGTTCCATCCGCATTAAACGTCACCCGTGATACGGTTCCATCCGTGTTGGTTACGTCATAAGTTTTACTCGTCGTACCAGCCAGATCCAATGCTGTAATCGGTGTCGGGATGAGCAACGTTAGCGGAAAAGCGGTCGTCGAACCTGCATCAACAACGGTCACTGAAATAGCGCGCGAACTCTTCCCTGCCTTGGTGACAACGATGGGACCAATCGGGTCTGATATCGTTACAGTGCCATTGGCGTTAAGAGTCCAGGTTTCATTCTCGATTGAGCCGGTTCCGTCACCACCGACAGATGTCGTATCGGTTAAAAACACGGCATCGACTGTGCCACCGGTATTGAACTGAATCAGGCCAATCTCCGGCACCGAAGGATCAATGACCATAAACGCTTTACCGGAAACGTCTGCAGGAATAAATGCTGTACTGGTGCCACTAGCCAGAGCTGTGGCCGCAGTTGTTTCATCAATGAGCGTAGCCTTGCCACCGGTGGCTGCCGTGGCTGCCGCAGCAGTGGCGACAGCTGCTGCAATATCCGCATCCGCAGCGAATGCCACTGGGTCACCGCCTTCAAATACGGCACTACTGACTGTGGTGCCAGCCAGTGCAGCGGAAGCAATGGTTAGATCAATACCATTATCCGGATTACCATCCGCATCCAGCGTCTGCAGAAAACGGGCAATATTCAAAGGCACGACAAAGTCGTCGGGTGTGCAACGTGCCGCGCCATCAGTCAGCGTACCCAATTGAACACCACCAATAGAAAAGGTCAGTGGCTGGCCCACAGTGTAGGTAAAGGTGCCGTTTGCATCGGTCGTCCGGGGTGCACTGCTGCCAGACTGATAGGTAAGTCCTTCCACTTCGGCGTCGAGGAATACACCGCTTGCAGTCACGCCAGTACCTGGCGGGGTGCCGGAACCGGAGCCACCACCACCACATGCGGACAGTGCCAGCACAAGCGGAACTACCGAAAATATTTTTCTATTTCTCATCTCACGATCTCCCGGGTATGTTCATAATTATTCGTTATTTTCATGATATTCAGCCTGTGCCACCCACAGACATCGAACGTCACCATAACGATCTGGTTATGAACACGCATCATCCATATGGATGATGCG
>CAYYAP010000058.1:0-6864 GCA_964469575.1 uncultured Thiohalobacter sp. | reverse complement strand
ACAGATTGAGCCCCACCAGCCTCCGATCGGCTATGTCATTCGAAAAGATAGCGAATTTCTTCCAATGATTCATCGATACTGTAGGGGAGGTTTTTCGCAAGCAGATCCAGTAACACGACAGCGTTTACCGTGGCGTCCTGTTCACTTGCCCTGCGAATGCGCCGTGCCATTGCAGTATTGACGACCTGGAGGTTCTGGTAATTCCGTTTCAGGCCATCCAGATCAAGATCCGGTGTTTTTCCGTCCTGATACAGAAAATACTGCCCGAGCAGATACATTGATGCCGCGCGATAGGTCGTTTCCTCGTCTGTTGCCAGGGGAAGGTGGAAACGTGCCATCGGTCTCAGGAACCGGGTATGTGGACAGGCACTGGTGGCCATTATCAAACCCGACAGGGAACTGATGCCCCGTTGCAAGGTTGTTCGAGAGGATACTGTGCGTTGTTCCGTGATCACTTCCAGGTGCACATCGGTGTAGGAACTCAGATCACCCAACTCCCCGGTTATCAGGGGCTCAAGATTCTCCGCGACGGGGCAGCGGGGAGAGGTCTCCTGCCGGAGTGGACAATTCGGGCATTGTTGAAACTCAAGACAGGTCCAATCCGGCAAAACCTGCGATGGGGGATTCTTCAACTCCAAAGTATACGAATCAAGTTTCAGCGTATAGGCCACCTTCAGGTTACCATCAAATGCAAACCGGTAATGAATATCGAATGTATCCATGAAGCTGAATCAGGAAAGCCGCGGCGCTATTTTATACGAAAACCTGTGGGCCAAGAACCCTCAGAATCTCGTCCGCCGTTGTCGATCCGTCACTGACCTTGACATGCCCGTCCTCGAGCAGGGAGATATGATCCTGCTGCGCAGCCAGTTCAGTAATCTCCATTACACTGGCTCCGGAAGCAATCAGATGCCGCATCTGTTCATCGGGCGTAAGCGTTTCGTACAACCCGACACGGCCACTATAACCGCTGCCACCACACTTTGAGCAACCGGCGCCCTTATAGAACTCAGTTCGGGAAGACTGGAATACAGGGCCCAACTGCTGAAGGAGTTTCTCCGGGACTACATAGGGTTCCTTGCAATGTTCGCATATTTTCCTGACCAGCCGCTGGGAGATGATTGCCTCAAGAGCTGACGCGACCACGTAAGGTTTCAGTCCGAGGTCAAACAGGCGTGCAATCGTTGCGACGGCGGAGTTCGTGTGCAGGGTCGAATACACGAGGTGCCCGGTCAAGGCGGCGTGGAAAGCCACCTCCGCGGTTTCAAAATCACGGATTTCACCCAGCAGGATAACATCGGGGTCCTGTCGCAGGATGGCCCGGAGTACGGTACTGAAATCCAGGCCGATCTTTTCCCGAATCATGACCTGCCCGGCCATATCCAGGTAGTACTCAACCGGATCTTCGATGGTGACGTAGTTTTTTTCCGGGGTCGCATTGTGTTGCAACATTGAATACAGGGTAGTCGTTTTCCCGCTGCCCGTTGGGCCGGTCGTAAGGATGATGCCCTGTGGTTTGGCCGTGATGCCGTCGATGCTGGGCAGGCAGCGGGCCGGCATTCCCAGATCCTCCAGCCTCAATACCGCGGCATTCCTGTCCAGTATCCTCATCACGATCTTTTCACCGTTGATGGTGGGCAGGCTGGAAATGCGCAGATCGACGATACGCATAGGTGTCTTGACCGTGATACGTCCATCCTGCGGCCGACGCCTTTCAGTAATATCCAGTTCTGCCATGATCTTGATACGGGATACCAATGACATTAGCAGGGCTTGCGGCACCTGGATCTTATCAACCAGCACGCCATCAATACGATAGCGCACGACGACACTGTTGGTTTTCGGATGAATATGAATATCGCTGGCCCCCAATCGCACAGCTTCCAGAATAATCACATTCACCAGCCGAATGGCCGGTGGTTCGTCGGTACTACCCAGGAGTTCCTCAAGAGAGATGTCATCGTCATCCTCGATAAGAACCTCGATCCCCTCATAAGGAGAATCCTCGACGAGTGTTTCAAGGTCCTCAAATGAGACCTCGGACTCTCCATAAACCTCTTTGATTTTGGCTTCGATATCAGCCACGCTGGCCATGACGGCCTGTATTTCGAGACCCGTGGTAAACTTGAGATCATCAATGAGACCCATATCCATGGGATCTGCCATCACCAGCGTCAGCCGGCGATTCTGCTGCGTCAACGGGACCACCCACTGGCGCTTGCAGAAATTGTGCGGAATCAGGGAAGCCACGGCAGGATCAACCTGGACCTCTCCCAGGGACACTTCCTCAATCATGAAATCGTCACGCAGTATTTTGCGGATCTGTTTCTCGCTGACCCAGTCGTGCTCCAGCACCAGTTTAAGTACCGGCTGTTTTTTTTGTTGCTGCTGCTTGTACAGTTCCTGGATCTGCTGGTCGTTTAACAGGTTTCGTTTGTACAGCGTGATTGCCAGCTGACTGCGATTGGTTACCGTGAGCTTTGAGAGTGAATTAATCTCCTTGTTCTGCGCCGCATTCTTTTCCTTCAGCGCCCTGTTTTTCTGTAGCAGATCATGTTGTTCCAGTGCCAACGCCACAGTCACGCGCAGGTCGTCATCATTCCAGGGTTTCAGGATGAACTTGTATACAGCACCATCCTTGATGGCACCCATGACCGCACTGGTGTCCGCATGGCCGGTAAGCATGATGCGGATAATGTCGGGATATAATTCTTTCACTTTGCGCAGCAACTCTGCACCGTCCATCTCCGGCATCATGTAATCGGAAACCATCAGCTGGCAGGATTCACTGGCCAGCACTTCCAGCGCTTCCTTGCCATTGGCCGCAGTCATAATATGGTAATTTTCCTGGCGGAATGCACGTTTCAATGCCGCAAGCACATTGGGCTCATCGTCGACGAAAAGAATTCGATAAGGAGCAGTGTTCGCAGAGGCCGGCGTTCCCGGTTCCTCTTGCTCTGGAACATCGCTAAACAGTGATGCAAAACGTGACATGGTCTGATCCGCCCCTGTACCCTGCTACTTTCGGACAACCGGCAATTTGATGGTAACGCGGGTGCCTTCACCAACTTTGCTGTCAATGGCGATCTCGCCATGATGCGCATGGATAATATCGCGCGTGACAGTTAACCCCAGTCCAGTTCCCTGGCCAACGTTGCTGGTCGTGAAGAACGGGTCAAAGACACGCTGCAGCAGTTCCCCGGGAATACCTTTCCCGTTATCGGTAATGTGTATACCGATTCGCTTGTCGTCCATAAAGGTTTCTACTCGAATCTGCCCGGATTCCTCGACTGCCTTTGCCGCATTAAGCAGAAGATTAAGTATCGCCTGCCCCAGATGACCCGGGTGGCAACGCGTGCGTGGCAGGGTATTGAGCTCCAGTACGAGTTCCGCGTGTTTTTCAATTTCCCGTCTGCTCAGGTTGCAGGCACTACGAATGCACTCGTTGATATCGACAATTTCCTCTTCGCTACGGTCTACGTTCGAAAAGCCTTTCAGGTCCTTGACAATGCACGCAACACGTTCTGTCCCGTCAGAACTTTCCCGCAGCAAAGTCTGAAAATCCTCGACCACAAAATCCAGTTCACTGGCTTTCCACAGTGATCGAAAATCATCTGCATCCGGCACATTGTCCATTTGCTCTGCAAACGATTTTAATGTCTGCACATACGACTGCGCAGTCGTCAGATTGCTCTTGATAAAGCCAATAGGATTATTAATCTCGTGCGCTACGCCAGCGGCGAGTTGACCCACCGACGCCATTTTTTCGGCCTGGTAGAGCTGCCGCTGCGCACTCTCGATAGTTTTAACCTGTTCCTGCACGCGCAGCTCAAGATTTTTCGCCAGCTCCTTATAGCGCGCCTCCGATTCCACCAGGGCCCTGTGCTCCTTCTCAATCTCCTCGTAGTCAGACTGCACAGCATTCAGGTGCAGGTCCGAGGTCATCAGATAGCGGGCAGAACTGCGCAAAATGATCTCGATCAAAATCACCGCTGCACCCAATCTGTCGTCTGCATCCAGTTGCGTCTCGAGATAGCCGACCGGCTCCATATCTGAACGAACCGGCAATCGGCTGATGGCTGTATCGAACGCTTCGCCGAGGACAACAGAGCCAGCAACGGAAACCAGTTTAAACGGCACCCCAAGCAGAGTCTGCAGGCCTAGTGACAACTTGTTGTGATCAATCCCCTTCACAAGTTCTTCCAGGGTAAGATCCCGGTCGTACGACGGCAGCGGGAGACGGTGACTGAGATCCATGTTTACGACCCCACGCCCTGCATGCCGGCACAAACCGGCGCATGCAGGCAGTCCGCCCCGATTACGCCGTTAATGAAGGCCTCACGCCCCAATCCATGGCGTGCCTCCAGTTCATAGTGTCGATCTATTCCGGTAAATACCTTTTGCAGCAGTTCCTGGAACGTTCCCCGGACACCGGTTCCTTGCAGCGCACTGCTGAAATGCAATGGCCAGGGGGTGTCCTGCCAGCGGGCGCTGATTTCTTCCTCGGACAGAATATCCGGCAGATCCCTTTTGTTGAACTGAACCACCAGTGGTAACTGTTCGAAGTCCAGCCCCACACGCGCCACATTGTCGGCAAGATTCTCGAACGACTCGGCATTGTTGACACTTTGTGTCCGTTGGGAATCCGCGACGAAGACCACGCCGTCGGCGCGGGAAAGCACCGCCTTTCGTGTGCTGTCGTGCGCCACTTGTCCGGGCACCGTAAAAAGCTTCAGTTTCACCAGCAGGCCGGAAGGTGCCGTAATACCGATCGGAAGGAGGTCAAAGAACAGGGTTCGATCATTTTTGGTTTCCAGCACCATCATCTCGCCCTTCATCTCCGGTTTCAGCGCTTCGTACAAGCATGTCAGATTAGTCGTCTTGCCACTCAGTGCAGGACCGTAATACACCAGCTTCAGCGTCAGCTTGTTGTTGATCTCGTCGAAATCCGGCATGACCTGAAACCCTTAATAACTCCGCTCGTCATCGTCATCGTCTTCGAGGATAATGGATCCGTCCGGCGCCCAGTCGATGTCTACCAGTGCCGGATGACGTTCTGCAAACCGTTCAAGTGCACTTTTACGGTTTTCCAGTTCCACCTGCTGCTGCCTGACCTGGTCAGCCAGTCTGCGATTCTCGACCAGTACATCCCGATGCGCCAGAGCCTGTTTTATCGCCACCACAAGTTCATAATCGTCCCACGGCTTACAGATAAAACGAAAAATTTCCGCTTCATTGATTGACCCCAGCAACGCCTCAAGGTCCGTGAAACCACTCAGTATCATGCGCATGGATTCCGGCTGAATATCTTTTACCCGGCTCAGGAATTCCACGCCGTCCATTTCCGGCATTCTGTAGTCCGAAACAAACAGCTCGAAATTGGTCGTCTGCGCCCGTTTGAGAGCATCCCCGGCGTTGTCATAGGTTTCGATTTCCCAGTCTCCTTTCCGGCCCAGCACACGCTGTAACGCGTTCAGGATATAGGGCTCATCGTCGACGATCATTATTCGATGCATATTCACTCCCCGTGCAGAGCCTTCACATAAAGGGTCAGTTTCTTCCCCAGTATATTTTCGAGCTTCCGGATCTGGTTCACCAAATGTTCATTCAGTCTGAACCCTTTGGCGAGTAGCAGAATCCCGTCTTGCGTGACCAGGTCCCTGGCGAGCACCATACCGTCGCAAAGCTCTCTCGACGTTAGTTCAATATCGGCTGGTTCGGCAGCTTTCCCGTCCGGCCTGGCGTGTTCCTCAAGGAACGCATCGACTATTTTCGGGTCATAACGGTCGCCGCGGTGGCGCCTGATATAGTCGCGCGCGCCATCCTCCGACAGCCTTTCCGTGAACAGCCTGCCACACTGGGCGGCATCGAAATCGCTGATCAATGAAAGAATACGCGCGCCAAGGGGAATATCATCACCCTTCAGCCGGCCGGGATACCCGCTGCCATCGTAATACTCGTGATGGTGGAGTATCAGGTGAGAAGCATCCTGCAGTGGCTCGAGCGCTGTCAATACCGCGTGACCAACAGACGGGTGCATCATCATCTGCTGGCGCTCCTCGGCATCCATTTCATCAACACATTTATCCAGCAACTGGTCGGGGACACCAATCAACCCGATATCATGCAACAAACCGGCAAACTCAACCTGTTCGGCCTGTTCATCGTTCATCCCCATTTTTATGGCAAGATCTTTTGCCTGTTCAGCGACGCGGCGGGAATGCCCGGCCATACCGCCTTCCCGCATTTCAACCAGATTGGCGAAAATCCTGATGGAGGTGACATAATGGTCCTTCAACGAGTTGTGTGCTGCGTCCAGTTCTTCCATCGCCTCGCGCAGCTCTGCCGTCCGTTCTCTTACCTTGTATTCCAGGTTCGCATTGAGTCCCTTCAGTTCGTCATTCTGTTTCTGTGTCAGCACAAGAAGGCGATCACGCTCCTGTTCCAGAAGCTTGAACTCAAGGGCGTGCTGGACGCTTAGTTTGAGGTCGCTGTCTTCCCATGGCTTGCTGATGTACTGGTAAATACTGCCCTTGTTGATCGCTGCAATGGTCGAATCCAGGTCAGCAAAACCTGTCAACAGGATACGTATCGTATCCGGCCACTTTTTTGCCACCTGCTCCAGAAATTCCGCCCCATCCATTTCCGGCATACGCATATCCGAAATGACAAGGTCAATGCTTTCGCTTGACAGTATCTGCAGGCCTTCAGCACCGCTGGTGACCATAAAGATCCGATAGCCCTGGGAACGAAACAGGCGGCGTAGCGAGGAAAGTATGTTCTGTTCGTCATCCACAAACAGCAGTGACGCCGTAGGCGCCTCCTGTTGTGTCCCTGTGTCTGCTACGACATTGGTGTCCATCG
>CAYYAP010000057.1:0-14571 GCA_964469575.1 uncultured Thiohalobacter sp. | reverse complement strand
GCCGGAACGCCATGAATTCAATGACAAGCCGGAACAGATTGTACGCTTCATGTCGATGACTGGCGGCTAGTACCCCGGAAAATATATTCCTTCCCCCCCCGGAAATGAACGATACTAACGAGGAGGCGCACCACGGGGGTAATCAGGCGTGAAAAAATTCAACGTTGTTTCACATCTTATTCACGTCAATGTTGAACTCGAATGGTCCATATACGACCGCAAGGGCGATTTATTGCTGGACAAGGGGGCATGCGTTACCAGTCTGGATCAACTGAATACGCTGCGTAAACGGGGCATTTATCGACTGACGGATGACCCACCCGACACCGGTCCACCAACCCAAACCGCTAAAAACAAACTCACAGTCTTCGATTCGGTACGAAAATGCGCGACCCAACTGGAAGCGATACTGGCCGGTATTGCCGCAGGCACCTTGAAGAATGCCAATGAAAAAATAAACGCCCTGATAAAAACAATACAAACTTTATGTGAAAGCAACACCGATGCCATGCTGGGTGCTGTCCACTTATTACACGATATCCGATACACCGCCATTCATCCGCTACACAAAGCCATTTTATGTGGTGTGGTGGCTTCACACCTGGATTTAACTGCGGAACAGCGTTTTGCGCTCCTCGCCGCCGCGCTGACCGGAAATGTTAGTGTTATCAAGTTTCAGGAAGAACTCCGACATCAGGCAAGTCCGCTGACCAACGCGCAATGGGTGGCCATGAAATCACACCCTGAAGAAGGCATTTCCATGCTGAAGCGCGTGGGGGTAAGCCATTCATTGTGGTTTGATATCATCAAGCAACACCATGAACGTGCCGATGGCAGTGGATATTACGGACTTACCGCCAAGGATATCTGCCAGGAAGCCAGGATTCTGGGAATCGCCGATGTCTATAGCGCCTCAGTATCCCCCCGAGCCTACCGTCAATCACGCCTGGCCTCTGAATCACTGAAAGATTTATTTCTGGACCAGGGTCATTTACATGACGCACAAATTTCACTGGTACTCATCAAAGTACTCAGTGTTTTCCCACCCGGAACTTTTGTACGCCTGGATAACAAGGACGTCGCCATAGTGATTAAACGTCCTGCGGATAATGTCATGTGGCCGGAAGTCAAAAGTATCCTGCGCGCGAATGGAGAACCCTATTACAATCCGGTTCATCGTGACACCAACCAGGATGGTTATGGCATAAAAGAAATGTGCCGGCTGGAGGAAAAACTACCCTACAATCTCAGCGATATCTGGTAAAAAAGTACCCTCACACCGGAAATACTTACATCGAGTGGCTCGATGGCCGGCGTCAACGATGACGAAGTGGAAGACATGGTTAACTTCTGCATCGAGCACGACTTCACACTGCGCTTCTGCGCGGCGGCGCAAGCAATAGCGAACTGGAAGATGCGCTATACCATGCCATAGCGCTAAAGCCGGAGCAGGTCGTGCGCTTTATGTCGATGACTGGCGGTTAGGCGCACACAATACCCGGAACCAGGATATTTCAACAACTTAAACAGAATACCCTTGATTTACTTACCTCGGCTATTCAACCAGTATGTCTTCATGGCCTCCACCCTGGTTCTCTTCCCGTAGTGTCCCGTTGAGTTGCTCTGACATAGAGCGCTGTCTCACTGAACTTTTGGCCGCCATATAAAAATCAGAAAAATATCAGAAAAATACCGGCATCTCTGAATAACTTTGTTTTGGTTCACTGCTAGCCTGCTACACAGGTGTGAGGGTCTGGTCACCTTGGCCGATTGTCAACGTGACCACCCGGGCGTGAGTTGATCCGTGGAACAGATTACCTGGATTCGCACTCACACGTTCATGCTGTGGAAATTCTTGCGCTGGGGAGATTTACTGCAAGGTATCGCGGAATGCGGTTGTAAGGCAGCCAGGCGCCAGATGGATACAGCACCAGACAAAGAGGAACTTGCCATGAAGAACCTGGTTATAACTACTGTTTTCAGCATTGTTTCTGTTGTTACTGCACAGGCTTTGGCCAGTGACATCGAAGATTATGCAGGACTGCCTTTGTACGAAGAGGGCATCATTACGACCCCTGAGGAGATTGTGGTCAACGAGAACCACACCGGTTACGACGGACTGCCGGTGACACGGCTAGTCAAACCAGCATTTCATTCCGATCCGGAGAAGACGGAGTTTTCTGCATTCGAGCAAGAGGGCTACGACGGTTTGCCACTGGTCGAAACTGAAAGCCAGGGCACGTTGACCATTAAGGACTAGCATGGTTGATCAAAAAGTGATCAGATTTGCTGAATATTTTTATTTCTGACTGGTTTCATCCGCGCGAAGCGCTGAAATCGCCATGCAGTTTGATGCGCGGATAAACCTCGAAATCACATAGCGTTTGTACACAGAAGGCATACGCATGATCCCGCCTGTCTCCGCTTCAGGGTATATCCCCTATGTAACGTGTTGTATCCATCAGGAGACAGGCCACGCGGGCATGTTTATCCTCATCGTCGGGCAAGCCTGTATGCGCCAGAATCTTGTCCATGCCGGAACCTGGTAGTGGTCTAGACTAGGTTTGTTGAGAGCAACTGAAGTTTTTCCAAACATTTTTTGCATTCAGCAAATTCCTTGGAATGGAGGCGACGCTATGGACAAGGCGGTGCAGCCCGGCAGCACGACTTCACCAGTAATCCAGGCCAGGAAACGCGAAACGCGGTTGATCGGGCGTTTCCGGGTTGCAGATTGGGACGTATATCCTGCCATCAATCGGGTAAGCCGGGGAGAACACCTGTTCAAACTGGAACCGAAAGTAATGGAAGTTCTGGTGTATCTGGCAGATCGTCCCGAACAGGTCGTAACGCGCGCAGAACTCGAGAATGCCGTCTGGACGGGAACCGTTGTCAGCTATGACGCGGTAACAGGAACCATTCGGAAGCTGCGCAAGGTATTAGGTGATAATCCGAAACAACCCCGGATTATTGAGACGATCTCCAAACATGGCTACCGGCTGGTAGCCCCGGTCGACCCAAATGAAGGGAAACCCGTAGAAAACCCGCGCACCCTTGCCACCAATGCTGCATTGGCGTCCAGGCCAGCACCTCTATTACGCTCACGTTTTAGTGCCATGTTCATTGTCGGAATAGCAATTATCGGACTGTTATTCTGGGTTGGCCAGTCGCATGAGAAAGACGCGGTAGCGGGTAAAGATGCTGTGCCATCTATCGCGGTATTACCATTTGACAATCTAACTGGAGACACCGCGCAGGACTATCTGGTTGACGGGGTCACGGATGATCTGATCACAGGACTTGCCAGACGGCCTGAACTGCTCGTGATTGCACGTGACTCCTCATTTTTTTATCGATCTGAGGACCTTGATATTGACCAGATCTCAAAAGAGCTCAGTGTCCGTTTCATTCTCCGTGGTAGCGTACGGCTATTTGGAGAACGAACCACAGTCAATGTACAACTCATCGATACAATGACGGGAGGGCATATTTGGGCGGAAAAGTACGAGGTACCGACTCATGACCTGCCTGCCTTGCACAATGATATTACCCGCAACATCATGTCTGCACTCAACGTGGGTTCGAGTGTAGGCGAGCGACAGGATTTGGGTTCACCCCGTACCCTTAGTTTTTCGGCCTATGAAAATTTCCTCCAGGGTCGGCAACATTTTTACCTTTATTCCAACAAAGCGGAAAACATGAAAGCTCGCGACTATTTCCAGAAAGCCATTGACGCAGACCCGACGTTTGCCCTGGCCTACGCCATGCTCGGATGGACACATGTTTTTGATGTTATGAACGGCTGGAGCAGCGAGCGTGAACGCTCATTACAGCAGGCTATTGAACTGGCGACAAAGGCAACAACACTGAAGGCGCTGATACCTGTAGCCTATTTCGTAAAAGGCCTGTCCTATCGGGAACAGGGCGAATACGTGAAAGCCCTGGTCGAAGCACAAAGGGCAATCGAATACGATCCAAATTATGCCAATGCGCACGTTCTGCTGGCGACGCTTCTTTACTACGCAGGACGACCTGAGGAAGGACTGAAGGGAATCGAAAGGGCGATGCAGATCAATCCGCATCACCCCTATAACTACACATTCCACCTGGGGCAGGCATACTACATACTGCGTCGCTATCAAGACGCAATCCATGCATTCGAGCGAGGGGTTTCGTCCAACCCGGCATCGGAACGCCTGCATGTATGGCTGGCTGCCGCTTATGCACAGGCGGACATGATCGATGAGGCTGAATGGGAGGTGGAGGAGGTTCTTACACTCAACCCGGATTTCTCCCTGCTACGTCTCCGGGAGGCGTTCCCCTTCAAAGACACGGAAGATCGCCAACATTTTTTGCAAGGGCTGAGTAAGGCAGGTTTGAGATAGGGGCCTAAGGAAGCAGGGTTGTTGTATATTAAGCCACTCAACCGCTATCCCCCTGACATCACCCACATCCCAGGCCCAGCGCAGCGTAACCCCCCGCAGATACATCACATCCATGCCAGCCATTGTACCTTTGACCGGAGTCTTTTATGGTGGTGATGTGGTTATGCTGCTCAACAGGGAATGTAGCGCGTGGTGAAACACCGATCCGTTACTGCCGTTCTGATACTACTGGCGCTGTCGCTGCCACACTACAGCCATGCAAATTCACTCGAAAAACAGCGTGACCAGTTCCTGCAGGCCGAGTTGGCGCTGAAAGCCGGACACAAAAATACTTTCCGACTGTTGAAACAAAAGCTGTCCAACTACCCCTTGTACGGTTACCTCGACTATTGGCAACTGAAGCGTCGCCTCAAACATGCACGGCCCAGTGAGCTGCACGAGTTTTTCCGCCTCTACAATGGCCAGCCGATTGCCACACGTATGCGTATCAGCTGGTTACATCAGCTGGCACGGCGGAGTGACTGGAAAAACTACCTGGCCTTCTACTGGCCACAGACCTCTGTCGCCCTGCAATGCAACGAAATCCATGCACGGCTGGCGCTGGGCCGGGATCGGCAACACGCATTGGATGACGCCATGAAACTGTGGATGGTCGGACATTCCCAGCCGGATACCTGCAACCGGGTATTTAAACAACTCTACGCCAGTTCACAGCTTACCAGCGCGCACATCTGGCAGCGTGTACGGCTGGCCTTCGCCAACCAGAAATCCAGCCTGGCCGCCTACCTGGCCAGAAAACTGTCGGCGGAGGATCGGCAATGGGTCAATCGCTGGTACCACGCACACCGTCGCCCGACAGCCGCTATCGCCAGTCAATGGGCGCGTGATGACACCCCGCTGATTCGTGAAATCCTGACCCACGCCATACAACGCCTGGCCCGCTACAAACCGGAACAGGCCTACAAGCACTGGCAGAAACTGCGCACCAGCCACCACTTTACTGCCGCACAACATGCCAGTGTGTTGCGACGTATCGCGTTAGCGGCCGCGCTAGGCGGTAAACCCGAGGCGGCGCACTGGTTGTCCGAAGTACCGGATGTTGCCGTGGATCAGGACATTCGTCAATGGCGTGTACGCACCGCACTCATGCGGGAAGACCCGGCAAGCGTCAGGCACTGGATAGAACAACTCCCGACTGATGAGCGCAACGAACCGGAATGGCGCTACTGGTATGCCTGGGCGCAGGAAAAAGCCGGCGCCAAGGGCGACGCTTTCACCTTGTACGCCAGTCTTGGTCAGCAACGTAACTATTATGGTTTCCTGGCCGCAGACAAACTGGGCCGCCGCTACCAGATGAATGACTCGCGCACGCCCGTCGACCGGAAAGCACTCGACCAGCTCGGTGAACAGCCCGGCTTTCAGCGCGCACGGGAGCTTTATCTTGTCGGTAAACGGCTCGATGCACGCCGCGAGTGGTTTTATACCACCGGAAACCTGAACACCGATCAACTCAGGTCAGCCGCGCTGCTGGCACACCGCTGGGGCTGGCATGACCGCGCCATCATTACTGCCGCGCAGGCCAGGGACTGGGATGACCTGGCGCTGCGATTCCCGTTACCACACCGCGATTCCATTTTTGCCACTGCAAGACAATACAGCCTTGACCCGGCGCTGATCTACGGGATCATCCGCCAGGAAAGCGCGTTCATGGAAGACGCCCACTCCGAGGTCGGCGCGCTTGGCCTGATGCAACTGATGCCCGCCACTGGCAGGCAAACCGCGCGCAGCCTGAATATCCGTTATGGTGGCAGCCGCGCCCTGTTAAAATCTGACCAGAATATCCGCCTGGGCAGCGCTTACCTCAACCACCTGATGACACGTTACAACGGCTCGCCGGTACTGGCGGCGGCCGCCTATAACGCCGGTCCACACCGGGTCAGCCGCTGGCTCCCGGGCGACCGTTCCATGCCGGCCACCCTGTGGATGGAAAATATTCCTTTCCGCGAGACCCGTAACTATGTCAAACGCGTACTGGCTTATGCCACCATCTTCGACTGGCGGTTGTCACAGCCGTTAACACGGCTGTCACAACGCCTGCCGGATGTACAGGCACGCTACTGATACCGGTTCTCTGGACATAATCCTACAGCACCGTAAACTCTGTTCCCGGCAGATTCACTGATCAGACAAAGGCATGACATGAAAGCACTGCGTATTTGCGTCCTCGGCGGCACCGGTTTTGTCGGCTCCCACCTGGTGTTCCGACTCGCCAACCTCGGCCACAGCGTCATCGTTGCCACGCGTCGGCCGGCGCGGCACCGCGAACTCCGTCTGGCGCAACACGTACGACTGGTAGAAACCAATCCGTACGAACACGGGCAATTAACGGCTTTGCTGCGCGATGCCGACTGCGTCATCAATCTTGTCGGCATTCTCAATGAGACCGGCAACAGCCGGTTTCAGACCGCGCATGTCGAGTTACCCGGCGCTGTCGTCAAAGCCATGCGTGAAACCGGCGTAACCCGGCTGTTGCACATGAGCGCGCTCAATGCCAACGTCAATGAAACACACAGCCGTTACCTCAAGACCAAGGGCGCCGGTGAGGACCTGGTACACCAGACTGCGGGCATCGACACCACCAGCTTTCGCCCGTCGGTCATATTCGGTCCGGGTGACAGCTTTTTTAACCGCTTCGCTTCGCTGCTGGCGCTGACACCGCTGGCCTTTCCGCTGGCCTGCGCAGATGCGCGTTTTGCGCCTGTCTATGTCGGCAATGTCGTCGATGCCTTTGTGCGCGCACTGGAAGATCGCAATACCATCGGACAACGCCTCGACCTGTGCGGACCGAAGGACTACACGCTCGGCGAGCTGGTGCGCTACACCGCGCGAATCACCGGGCGTGACACCCTCGTCATCGGCCTGCCGGACCTGCTTTCGCGACTCCAGGCCATGGCGCTGGGGCTGTTACCCGGCAAACCTTTCAGCCTGGACAACTACTATTCCCTCAAAATCGACAGTCTGTGTCGGGATAACGCACTGCCTGCACTGCACATAGAACCACGCTCGCTGGAATCCGTCGTCCCCACCTACCTCGGCGATGCCAGCATGCGCGCCCGTTACTTCCAGTTCCGCGCCACGGCCCGTCGCAACGAATGAAAATCTACCTGGTTGGTGGCGCAGTACGCGACAAACTGCTTAACCTGCCTGTCAGTGAACGCGACTGGGTGGTGGTCGGCGCCACGCCACAGGAGATGCTCGACCTTGGCTATACGCCGGTCGGCAAGGACTTCCCGGTGTTCCTGCACCCGCAGACCAAAGAGGAATACGCCCTCGCCCGCACCGAGCGCAAGACCGCCCCGGGCTACCGGGGCTTTGAATTTCACGCCACCCCGGACGTTACGCTGGAGCAGGACCTGCAACGTCGCGACCTCACCATCAACGCCATGGCGGAAGACCAGGACAGCACCCTGATCGACCCCTGTGGCGGTGAAGAGGATTTACACAAGGGCATGCTCCGCCACATCAGCCCGGCCTTTGCGGAAGACCCGGTGCGTATTCTGCGTGTCGCACGTTTTGCCGCACGCTTCCATCGCCTCGGTTTCCGCGTGGCGCACGGCACCAATGCACTGATGTGCAAGATGGTGCAAAACGGGGAAGTCGATCACCTGGTACCCGAACGTGTCTGGGCGGAATGGGTCAAGGCGCTCGGCACCGACGACCCGCAACGTTTCTTTATGGTCCTGCGCGGATGCGCTGCGCTGGCCATGCTGTTCCCGGAGATTGATCGTGAGTACCCACCGGACGACATGGCGCATGACGACAGCAAAACCCCGGCGGCACTCGCCGCACTGGAGCACGCCCGCCACCTGAGCGATAACCCCCGGGTGCGCTTTGCCATACTGATGCAGGCGCTTGGCCACGACCTTGATCGAGAATCACGTATACAGCAGATCCAGTCACTCTGCACACGACTGCGCGCCCCCCGGGACTATACCGATCTTGCGATAGCCGCCACCCGCCATGAAACAGACATCACAAAAAATGATGCCGGGACTCTGCTTCGGCTGATGGAGGAGAATGGCGCCTTCAAACAAAACAGCCGCTGGACACTACTACTCGAAACCTTCGAGGCCGCCGGTCTGGTCACGCAGGAAAGACGCAAGCAACTCGCGGCACTGGCGGAACGCGCCGCCATGGTCAATGCCGCGCAACTGGCTGACAGCGGTCTGAGCGGGCGCGCGCTCGGTGAGGCGATTCGCGAAAAGCGCAAGACGCTGATTGCTGAAACAAGCGGATCGGGATAAGCACGATCGCTATAAAAACAGCGCGAACAGAACGACCCCGAGTAACAGGCGATACACAACGAACGGCAACATGCCGACACGCTCGAGCAGTTTCAGAAAGTAATGAATACACGCGTAGGCGGCAAGCCCTGACACCACAATACCAATAGCCATGGATGCCCAGTCAAACGCTGCGGGCGTTTCTACCAGGTTTACGATTTCGTAGAGTGACGCCATGGCAATCGCGGGTACGGACAACAGGAACGAGAAACGCGCCGCCGCCTTGCGATCCAGCCCCACCAGCAAACCGGCCGTCATCGTCACACCGGAACGCGACGTACCGGGAATCAGCGCCAACACCTGGGCAAAAGCAATCGCCGCAATACGCCATGGACCCAGACGGTATTCGCAGCGCGTCTGCACGCCTTTCACATCGGCGTACCAGAGCGCCAGGCCAAACAGGATGGTCGCGCCGGCAATCACCCGCGGCGAACGCAGCAGCGTTTCAACCTCGGCATGAAACATCAACCCGGCCAGCCCCAGCGGAACCGTGCCAAGCAGCACCGCCCAGGCGAGCCTGGCTTCCTCGTCGGGGTTGTGTGTCCGTAACGCGCTAAACCAGGAAACTGTCATGCCGTGTAGCTCACGACGAAAGTAGACGACTACGGCGCTCAGTGTGCCAAAGTGTACGGCGACATCGAACATCAATCCCTGGTCGGGCCAGCCCAGCAGTACCGGCACCAGGATCCGATGCGCGGAACTGGAGACCGGCAGGAATTCAGTCACCCCCTGCACAAGGGCGAGAACAATGGCGTGCAGTGTATCCATGGGTTCGACTTCGTTTCAGCCAGTGCGCTTTATAAGCGACTGCGCAGGTCCTGTGCATCAAATCCGGGAATGTGCTTGTCCAGGTTGCGCGAAAACCCGATCACCTTGAAACGCTCGCCCATCTCGCCGGGCAACATCAAGCGCTTGGCGTCACTGGTCATTTTCAGAAACCCTGGCAAGTCGTTCGGGTCAGCCGCACTCATCACCTGGTCGATACCGGCGCCCACCAGGAAGCGCGCCTGGCTGGTATAACCGATCAAGCCAAGGCCGGCATCGACGGCGGCTTCCGCCACGCGGGTGAAATCGACGAATGCCGTGATGTCCTGGAGACCGGGATACCAAAGGACATTATCGTGCGCCTGATGCCTGTAATGGCACAGTAAAGTACCCATGTTGCGCTGTGGGTGGTAATACTCGGCGCGCCCGTAACCGTAGTCCACCAGTAACAGCATGCCCCGCCGTAAACTGTGCGCCAGGCTTTCTACCCAGTTGGCCAGCGCGGGGCAGTATTCAGTCCGGTAATCACCTTCCCAGCCGTAATGGCTGGCCAGTGAGCGTATACGTTCTGCCGCTGAAGCGTGCACGTCGGTATCCTGTACCTGCAAGGTGTCGCCTGACAGACCGATACCGGATTCGCGCACTTTGCCATCGTGATACTGATAGCGTTTGACGGGCAAGGCGTCAGCCACCTCGTTCGCAAAGATAATGCCATCCCAATCAGCGGGGAGCGCTTCAAGCCATTCCACCCGTGTACGCAAGACTTCCGGCAATGGCGCAATCCGCGCCTGCTGCAAGGCACGCATGGCGGGGCTGCGCTCCAGGATGACATAGCGCTCGGGCAATACCTCAAGTGCGTGTAAGGCACCAAGCACATCGGCGGCAAACACGCCACTGCCGGCCCCCAGTTCCAGCACCGATGCCTGCCCGGGTTGCTGCAATACCGGGGCGAAACTGCGCGCCATGCACCGTGCAAACAGATCACCGGATTCCGGCGCAGTGATAAAATCGCCCCGCTCGCCAAATGGTGTCAGACCATTACTGTAATACCCCAGTCCGGGCGTATACAGCACGGCATCCATGAAGGCATCGAAGGGAAGAAAGCCGCCGGATTGCCTGACCTGCACGACCATGTGCTCCACCAGTCGGGCACTGAGTGCACGCGCCTCGGGGTCCGGCGGCGACGGGTCAATCGACATGGATCGTCTTCAGCGATCAGCCGGCCACATGGGCTGCGAAGTCAAATCAAACTGATCCCAGAGCATCGCAAAGGTAAAACCGTTAATGGGGTGTTTCATCTCACCGGCAATCTCCGCCAGCGGGTGTAACACAAAAGCATATTCAAGAATTTCCGGACGCGGTAATACTAAACCGTCTTCATCGAGAACGAGGTCGTCGTACAGCAGCAAATCAAGATCGATGCTGCGACTGCTGAACTTGCCGCCACTGCGGTCGCGACCCAGCTCATCTTCCATATGGTGCAGCGCCTGCGCCAACTCCTGTGCCGGCAGGCTGGTTTCAAACGCAACCACAAGATTGTAAAAGGCATCGCCCTCAAACCCTACCGCAGCGGTTTCCCAGGTGCGCGAACACTCCAGCTCACCGAATTCGGACTTCATCCGCTCAAGTGCGGCCTCGACATTCTTTTCACGATCAATATTACTGCCAACACTCACATAGGCTTTTGACATTCGCTCAACTCCCTTGCTTACGTTCAATAATCACGCCCACGCCCTGTGCGCCGCGTACTGCCCCACCCTTGTTCAGGGTCAACCGCATCCATGGCACATTGAACTCGCCAAGCACAAGCTCCACGATCCGCTCAGCCAGTGTCTCGACCAGCTGGAAACGACTTTCCTCCACGAACGCAATCACACGCTTGGATACCGCCTTGTAGTTCAGCGTATCGTCAATGTGGTCACTGGCGGCCGCCCTGGCGATATCAGTTGCCATTTCGAGGTCGAGGTGGATGGTTTGCTTGATGGCGCGTTCCCAGTCGTAGATACCGATCACGGTATCGATACGCAGGTCACGGATGAAGATGGTATCCATAACTTAAGACTTTCAGGCACTTCAGAGTCTCCAACTATATACAGGTTACCCGCATTGAACCAGTCGTAGCGACCACTTGACCACAACCCGATAAAGCCTTCCAATAGCGCGCATGACTCTCGACCTGATCTATGTACTGGCCAGCTACCTGCTTGGCTCGCTGTCCTCGGCCATTATCACCTGCCGCCTGATGGGCCTGCCCGATCCACGCAGCGGCGGTTCCGGCAACCCCGGCGCCACCAATGTACTGCGCCTCGGCGGCAAGAAAGCGGCAGCGATTACCCTGACCGGCGATATGCTCAAGGGGCTGTTGCCCGTGCTGGCAGTGCGCGCGCTGGGTGCTGATCTCACGCTTCAGTGCGCCGTCGCAGTCGCGGCTTTTCTCGGCCATCTATACCCGGTGTTCTTCAGCTTCCGCGGCGGCAAGGGTGTGGCGACGATGCTCGGCGTGTTGCTCGGCCTGCACTGGCCGATCGGGCTGATGACAATCGCCACCTGGCTGATCATCGCCAAGGGGTTCAAGATTTCCTCGCTGGCCGCACTGCTCGCAATCCTGCTGACCCCCCTGTACGTGCTCTGGCTGAAGCCCGAACCGGTTTTGCTGGCCGCGGTGATCTTCATGGGCATACTGCTGTTCTGGCGCCATCGCTCCAATATCCGCAACCTGCTTCGCGGCGATGAAGGTGGTATCGGTAACAACCCCGACGACCTGTAGGAGCGGGCTTGCCCGCGAACCAGGCGGTAGTGCTGTTCGCGGGCAAGCCCGCTCCTACGAATTCGTCGTAATAGCTGGCAGCGCTTCCAGCGACCAGCGCGGTCGCACCATAATTTCCTGATTCTGTTGCTCACCAGCCTTTAGACGACATGCGCCCGCATAAGCAATCATGGCGCCGTTGTCGGTACAGAACGCCAGCCGGGGAAAGAACAGCTGCGCACCCAGCTCACGCGTCATCTGTCCCAGCCCTTCGCGCAGCGCCTGGTTGGCGCCGACACCGCCGGCAATCACCAGCCGCATTACGCCAGTCTGTTGCAGGGCGCGGCGGCATTTAATCAACAGGGTATCGACCACCGCATCCTGAAAGGCGCGCGCAATATCGGCACGGGTCTGGTCATCCCCGGGATTTTCCTGGAACGTGGTCAGGGCAAACGTCTTCAGCCCGCTGAAACTGAAATCCAGCCCAGGCCGGTTGGTCATGGGACGGGGGAAATGGAACCGGGCCGGATCACCCTTTTCGGCGAGTTTCGCCAGCACCGGCCCGCCGGGGTACGGCAGTCCCAGCAGTTTTGCCGTTTTGTCGAAGGCTTCTCCGGCGGCATCGTCCAGCGTATCGCCGAGAATCCGGTACTGACCGATGCCCTGCACTTCCACCAGCAGCGTATGGCCACCGGACACCAGCAACGCCACGAAGGGAAATTCCGGCGCCGGACTTTCCAGCATGGGCGCCAGCAGGTGGCCTTCCATATGGTGTACGCCGACCGCCGGCACGTCCCAGGCGAGCGCCAGACTGCGCCCGATCGAGGCGCCCACCAGCAACGCGCCAACCAGTCCCGGCCCCGCCGTATAGGCCACGCCATCAATGGCTTGCGGCTGGATACCGGCCTCGTCAAGGACGGTGCGCAACAGCGGCAGGGCTTTGCGCACATGATCGCGCGAGGCCAGCTCCGGCACCACGCCGCCGTATTCCGCATGCAGGGCAATCTGGCTATGCAGCGCATCGGCCAGCAAGCCCTGTTCGGTATCGAACAGGGCGACGCCGGTTTCATCGCAGGAGGATTCGATACCGAGGACGAGCATACCCGTATGGTACCGGTCACCGGCCGGCACGGAAACTCGCAGGCCTATTTCTTCAGTAAAGACTCCAGGCCAGCAAACGGCTTGTGAGTTGCGGAGGAATCTTTCCCGCCCGCCGACTCGCCTGCGGCTTGCTGGTCGGCTTCCAGCAACCGCTGGTGCTCATTGTCGTGGCAATACAGGCACAACAACTCCCAGTTACTGCCGTCCGGGGGGTTGTAATCGTGGTTATGATCACGGTGGTGTACCGTCAACTCGTGCAGGTTTTCGCGGGTAAACTCGCGCTCACAACGCCCGCAAATCCACGGGTAGAGCTTCAGCGCCTGTTCGCGATAACCCAGCTCGCGGGCGTCCCGCGCCTTGTGCGTGGCCGCCACCAGTTCGTCCATTTTGCTTTTATCCATACGCACTCTCTACCTAAGGAATGGATGATTCATTCGTTTTCTGTCATTCAGGCCCCTGATTATACAACAAAAGACCCGGATTTTACCTTTGCCGCCGGCGCTGCTACACTACGCGCCCCTTGAAAGATCCGTTTAGAGGAATTGGCTTTGCCACAAGTAAAAGTACGCGAAAACGAGCCTTTTGAAGTTGCCCTGCGTCGCTTCAAGCGCTCCTGCGAAAAGGCCGGCATCCTGTCGGAAGTCCGCCGCCGTGAGTTCTACGAAAAACCCACCCAGGAACGCAAGCGCAAGCAAGCCGCTGCCGTGAAGCGCCACGCGAAGAAGATGTTTCGCGAAAACGCTCGTCGCACCCGCCTGTATTAAACCTTTCCCGTTCGCTCTGACATGGCCCTCAAGGACACCCTCCAGCAGGACATGAAGACCGCTATGCGCGGCGGCGACAAGCCGAAGCTCGGTGTCGTCCGTCTGATTCTGGCGGCCATCAAGCAGCGCGAAGTCGACGAGCGTATCGAACTCGATGACGCGCAGATCACCGTGGTGCTGGACAAGATGTCCAAGCAGCGACGCGACTCGCTGGAACAGTACGAAAAAGCCGGCCGCGAAGACCTCGCCGCACAGGAACGTTTCGAACTGGATGTCATCCAGACCTACCTGCCCGAGCCGCTCGATGAAGCGGAAATCGACAGCCTCATCCGTGCCGCCATCGAAGCCACCGGCGCTGCCAGCATGAAAGACATGGGCAAGGTAATGGGCCAGATCAAGGATAAACTGCAGGGCCGCGCCGATATGGGTGCTGTCAGCGGCAAGATCAAGGCGCAGCTGTCCACCTAGCA
>CAYYAP010000056.1:0-14581 GCA_964469575.1 uncultured Thiohalobacter sp. | reverse complement strand
CTGTTTGTCCTGCCGGGTTTCAGGGAACGGACCTTTCCCGGCAAGCACGGGCGCCTGCGTTTCCCGCTGGTCTCGGACGGGAAGGCGCTCTACAGCAACAGTCGTAAAGAACGCCACGTCGACCTGGCGGCGCGTTATTCAGGCTATATCGGTGACTGGGACTTCGGGATCGCTGCTTTTCACGGTACCGGGCGTGATCCCCGCTTTGTGCCGAACGCCACCTTCACACGATTTTTCACCGTCTATGATGTCATCGACCAGGCCAGCGTGGACCTCCAGTACACCCATGATGCCTGGTTATGGAAATTTGAGGGTCTGTGGCGCTCACAAAATGGCCAGAGTTTCTTCGCGGGTGTCGGGGGTTTCGAGTACACCCTGTACCAGATAGCCGGCAGTGACGCAGACCTTGGTCTGCTGCTGGAATATTCGCGAGACGGTCGCAGTGATGACTTCAGGGTTGCGCCACCGACCCTGCTGGATGACGATATTTTCATTGCGACGCGACTCGCGCTCAACGATACGCAGAGCAGTGAAGTGCTGGCCGGTATTTTCGTTGACCGCAACGACCACTCTTACCAGTTTTCAGTCGAGGCTGAACGACGTCTTGGTGACCGCTATAAGCTGGAACTGGAAAGCCGCTGGTTCCTGAATACCAGCAAGAGCCCGGTGTTGTCAGCCTTTAAACAGGACAGCCACGTGATACTGAGGTTGTCGAGGTATTTCTAGCCATATAGACAGCCAGAAAGCTGCCCCAGGGCAGTGACCGGGGAAGCAGCTGTTCGGCAACACGTGACAGGCTTCCGCCACTGGGAAAGAAAACCGCGGTTTTATATCGATACCCGGTAGCCGGTGGCGTGAGTTGCGCGATCCACTGCGTTACCGTCGCCCGATCATCCCAGCGGGCGCCACGGTAACTGCCGGTGTTGTATTTGTTACGGTAGAGCAGGCTGTTGCGGTTTAACAGCCCCAGTACTACGCCCCGGCGGCTTACCCGCCACATCTCCGCCAACGCCTTCGCGGGCTGATCGACAAAACACAGGCTGGTTACAGCACTGCAATAGTCAAAGTGCTTATCGGCAAACGGCAGTTGCCGCGCATCGCCCTGCACGTAGTTCACTGTGCCCGTTTGGGCCTGTGCAAAGTGAATCATGTCCGGGTTCGGATCGATACCGGTCACTTTCAGCCCCGCGTCTGCAAAAGCGCGGCTGAAGTAGCCTGTGCCGCTGCCCACGTCCAGCAGGGACTGGCCGTGCGCTGGCAGCATCAGTTCGAGTAACAGCGACAATTCCTGCTGACCGATCCACGCGCCACGCGGGGTGTGGTACCAGGCTTCGTAGGCTGCTGCGTCAGTCACTGTGGGTTACTTTGGCCACTACGCCTATGGCAACAGGCGGTTAATCCATTTCACCAGCTTGCGCGTCCCCGGGCTGAACAGTTTGGGCGAGTAGGCGGTATTGACCACGCGTCGATGAATCTGCGCCAGTGTCGGGTAAGCATGAATGGTGGCAGAGATGTCAGCGATTTTTATACCCGTTTGCATGGCCAGCGCGATTTCGTGGATCAATTCACCCGCGTGTGGGCCGAGGATCGATGCGCCGAGGATTTTGCCCTTATAGGTAACCAGCTTGCTCATACCGCAGGTTTCCACTTCGGTCAGGGCGCGGTCGATCTCACTGAACGGAAAACGCAACACAACAGGTTCGATGCCCTGGTCACGGGCCTGTTGTTCGGTCAACCCCACCCGCGCCAGTTCCGGGTCGGTATAGGTGACCCAGGGGATCACCCGGTAATCGGTCTTTTTGGGGAAGCGGAAAATGGCATTACTGATGACGATGCCCGCCTGGTATTCCGCCATGTGAGTGAAGGGGTAGGGGCCGCACACATCACCGCAGGCATAGATATGTTTTTGTGAGCTGCGCAGTCGCCGATCTACGGTGATACCTTTATTCGTGAATTCCACACCGGCGGCTTCCAGGCCCAGGTGCTCGACATTGGGTTTACGGCCTACCGCGACCAGCACCTGCTCGGCATCGAAGCGCAGATTCCCGCTACAGAAGACGCTGCGGGTTTCACCCTCGTGGCTCACACGTTCCGCACTGGTCGAGGTATGAATGTTAATTCCTTCGCTGGCAAGGCACTCCTGCAAGGCGTCGGCAATTTCCGGATCTTCCTGCGGCAACAGGTGGGGCAGGCGTTCCACCACCGTCACCTGGCTGCCGAGACGGCTGAAAGCCTGCGCCATCTCCAGCCCGATGGGTCCGCCGCCCAGTACCAC
The DNA here is from genome assembly GCA_964469575.1 of uncultured Thiohalobacter sp. Lineage (GTDB taxonomy): Bacteria > Pseudomonadota > Gammaproteobacteria > DSM-19610 > DSM-19610 > Thiogranum. Next base: position 12,306 of record CAYYAP010000056.1, on the reverse strand, counting down.
CAGGCGTGCTGGCAGAGTGCGCAGGGAGAAAAGATCCAGGTTGGTGAGGTAACCGGCTTCTTCCAGTCCCTCGACAGGCGGCACGAAGGGCCTTGAACCTGTGGCGATCACGAATCGACGAGCGCGGATTTGCTGATCCTGCACCTGTACCCTGTGCGCATCGATAAATTCAGCTGCACCAAAGATGACTTCGCAACCATAGCCACGGAAGCGTTCCGGATCGTCGTGGTGCTGAATATGTTCGATGACCGAGCGTACGTGATCGTTGACCTGGCCAAGATCGACCTCAGGCATTACCGACGGCAGACCAAACGCATCGCCGCGGCGCATAAGGGACGCCACCCTGGCGGCCTGGATCAGGGCCTTGCTGGGTACGCAGCCGTAGTGGAGGCAGTCGCCCCCGAGCTTGTCCTCCTTTTCAATCAGGGTGACTTTCAGCCCCAGCTGGCCGGCGACACTGGCGACCACCAGTCCACCCGCACCGCCACCAATAATAACCAGGTCACGTTGACTCATAAGTCTCCTTTTTTGACGCCGGTGTTAAGCGGGATTTGCTCGCGAAACACTTCATAACTGATCGGCGTTGTGTTTTTGTAATCGATACGTTTGCGCCGGCTTTCGGCAAGCAGGTGATAGCTGATTTCGGCTTCGACTTTCACGGCGTCGCTGTTAGCAGGAACTTCCAGCCGGTATTGCCTCGGTTGCCATCGCGGTAAGCGGGTGTCCCAAAGATCGACAATAAACGGTCGCCACATGACGGTGCGTTTTATAGTGTAATGACGTTCATCGAGGACCTTGTTTTGCTTGTCGAGTAAACGCAGGTGTACCGTCAGGTACCTGTCGGGTGTTCCGGTGGGAACGTAATGGGCCGCGCCGGTGTTAGCCAGGGTTAGTTGAAATACACGGGTATCTTCCTCCGTCTGTTTGACTTCCGCAAACGCGATCGTCAAAGCTTTTTTCACCATCGCGGGATCATGGCCACCCCGCCAGAGGTGTTGTCGGGTGTTGCGCACCACGCCACCCTTGACCAGTGGGCGTTTTGCCAGGGGCATGTGACACTGGACACAACCCAGACTGGCAATGTCGACTCCAGCTATTTCACCGCTTGTTCCTTTACGCGTTTCCTGCTGTCCCGCCTGCTTTAACTGCTCAGGTGTAAGCAGCTGTGTCAGTTTTTGCAACGCTTCGGGTGAGGGTGTTTGCTGTTGTGTGCGAGTGATTTCTGCGACCGTTCCACAGGGCGGAAAACGGAAAAAGGCATCCCAGCGTTCTCCCTCCACGATATGGCAGCGTACACACACCTCATTTGGGCTATCCAGTTTCCTGACAGGGTGGGGCGCTTGGGTGTTGCCCAGTACCCCGACGATTTTCCCATCGCGGTAATGACAGGCGGCACAGGTTACGCCCTGGTGCTGAAGTTCCGGACTAAAATCCGGGTTGTCTTCCAGAATCGGGTCCCACTTGTCCTTGTCGCGGTACCCCAGTACTTTGTGCGGCTGCTGGCGGTCGAGCGGCGTATGGCACAATCTGCAGATATGCTGGGCGTTATCAAATTGCCAGTCTGTCTGGAAATAGGGATCGATCCATGCCTGGCTGTGAATCGTGGTACGCCATTCATCATAGAAGGTTTGATGACAGGCCGCACATTCGCCGGCACTCAAATTGCCTAACACCTCGGGGGTTTGTGTGGTATCGACCGGCCAGGCAAACCGGTCATCGACCACGAAAATATTCATGGGGCGAATAAAGCGCCACGACAGAAATCCTGTCAGTAGCAACAGCACGATGATCAGCAGCCAGCGTTTCATGGTGACTATCCTCCTTCCCTGGTGGTACCGGGATTTTTCATGCGCCGCAACCGGCCCAGTTCACCCTTGATACGCAGCAGGTCACCGTCCAGCGCCGGGTGGCCATGCCACCACTGGTAGTCAGGTGACTGGTGTCCCACACCAAGATACAGGTTCTTCAGATGCACTGAGCGCATTTTTTCGAACTGCTTGCGGGCTGTGTTCAGTTCAGCCGCGCTCTCTTCACTGGCGGCAAGCTCCAGTGCTGCGGCTGCTTCGCGAACTTTCATACGCCCGATATTCAGCATACGTTCCCCGTTGAGGAACAGACGAGTCACATAGCGTGGTGAGTGGCAATCCTGGCAGACCGCGCGTGCGGCGTCCTGAACCCGTTCAAGTTCAGCGGGTGCGGTATCCGCTTCAGGTTTCCATACACGTACCATCGCGTTGATGTCGTGATTACCCGCGTGCATGTGACAATAGGCACAGCCGGGTGCGCGGTAGTTGGCCGAGGCGAGTGGCCTGTCCAGGCTGTCCTGTTGCAAGCGTACCAGCACACCGTGCTTCGAGGTAGTATAGCTGTGTACCACGGGGGCTTTCGCGCCACCATGACAATTGATGCAGGTCGCATCGCGGCGGGCGCGAATCGCCGCATTTTTATGGTTATTACCATGACAGGCCACGCAGCTGGCGGGTTTCTCCACCCTGGCATGCGCGCTGCTGCGCCAGGCGGCAACCAGTTCGCTGTTGCGGGCCTGGTGGCATTCAAGGCAGGCGCTGTTTTTAAAGTTCCCGCCAGGCGCCTGCTCACCGCCTTGCGCTAATGCGGCATAGCCCGTCAGTAGCAGAAACAGGCTGACGAAAAACCGGATTTGAACCCGGTAGCTACACGATACCCGGGCAGGGCTGGTCGTGCCCGGAAGTTCACGTTTCCAGACACTGAACAACCGGCCCATCAGTTCTGCTCCTGGTTAAATCGGGTGTATTCGCCAGATTGCCAGAGTGGCGCAGGATCGGGCCGCTTTGCCCCTGCCGCCTGTTCCGCTTCACCGACCTGCCGCAGCCTTGCCGCTTCTTTCCCGATCCCGGCCAGGTCCTGTTCCAGTGCCTTATGGGCGCGCGCAACGCGTTCCGGGTCACCATGAGCGGCGCCTTTGTAGGCACTGAGATTATCGAAATACCACATTTCGAAATAGTCGCGCTCGATCGGTGAGACATTGTAGAAAGCCGATGCCTGCCCCTCGAAAAAGCCAATGCGCGCCCGGGGCCGGATACTGTCCAGCCAGTCGTTGGGGTAGGGCGGCCGTTGTCCCGCTGCCGGGTACAACAGGTCATCGGCCCGCAGTTTTTTCAGGATGCCTTCAGCCGCATACAGCTTGCTCCAGGCCTGTTTGCGTTCTTTGTCCAGCCCGGCCAGCTGTTGTCGGGACCAGTCTGCGTCGTGACAGTCACTGCACCTTGCCACCCATTGTTCGCGCCTGACTTCATTACCTGAAGTGAGCGGGTTGACCTGTTTGATGCCGAATTTCCAGATCGACTTGGCCGCGACCTGGTGCTTGCCCTGGTCCATGTGACAGTAGGCGCAGGTGGGTACCTTGTAATTACCCTTGCGCAACGGTTTCGACCAGTCCCACTTGCTACCTTCGGCCAGGTAGATCTGTCCGTGCGCCGAGGCAAAATAGCTCTCGTCATCAGGGTGCGGCGGGCCACTGTGACAGGTGATGCAGGCTTCCGGACGGCGTGCTTCGGCGGCGCTGAAACGGTGCCGGGTATGACAGGAATCGCACTTGGTTGCGATAGAATGGCAATTCAGACAGGCGGTGACTTCGGCTTTGGGCTTGTCTACGAAGTGCTTCGCATCCAGTGCCCGCTCCATTGCCAGTGCGTGACTGGGAAAACCAAAACGCTTTTCGTCCTCGAACTGTGCATGTTGTGTGCGGTGGCAGCCGCCGCACACGTCCGGTGTCGGCAGGTGTAGCGCCTGGTGATTGTTGCCATGACAGGCGGAACAGTAGACAACGTCTTTGCCGTTGGCCGGGTGGGAATGACGGCTTGCCCGCCAGTCATTGACGATGCCGGGTGTCACCCCTTCGTGACAGCTGACACACTGTTCACCTTTAAACTGCCCGCTTACGGTATTGACCGATTGGTAAAAATCACCCGGATTCCAGTAGGCGAATATGGCATCCGGCAACCACTGGCGCGAATAGAGTCCGGCACCGCCGCCACCCTTGCTCCAGTTGACATAAAAGAATCCCGCAGGCACAACAATGGCTGCTATCAGCAGCGGAATCCAGATATAACGGACCCGTTTCCGGCTCATGACCGCTGCTGCCACCAGCGCACGAATCCCAACAGCAGGACAACAGCAAGCAGGACCCACAGGATCCACCACAGCGGTCCGCCACTGCCTCCATGTGTATCGGCAACAACCTGCACGGTGTCCTCGGCAAGCATCATGTGGTTTCTGGTGTGGTGCGCCCACGCAGATTGACTCAGCAACAGCCAGAACAGCATAGCAAACCGGTTCATTAGATAAATCCTCACCGTAGGAGCTGGCTTGCCCGCGAACAGGCGTTATACGCGTTCCCGTTCGCGGGCAAGCCCGCTCCTACAAGGGTGTAGTAGAAATTCATGTTCTCGCAGCCACAAGCCCGGAATCAGGCTGCTTTGCGGTCAGCCCTAACAAGGAGTTAATCGATTCCTGTACATGCCGGGTGGCGCGAAAACTGTCGAGCATGCCGTCCGCTGCCCGGCGGCCCGCAGCGACGGCGGTTACCACCAGGTCAGGTCCATGGGTATTGTCACCACCGGCGTAGATCCTGGTGTTGGATGTTCTGCCATTTTTATCGACACGGATGATGCCCTGTGCATCAGTTTGCACATCGAAATGCTCCAGCCAGACGGGTGGCTGTGGCACCTGGCCCACGGCGAGGATAAGCACGTCACAGTCGATGATTTCCTCTCCACCATCAGGTTTGTTGAAGCACACGCCAGTCACGGACTTGTCACCCAGCACCTGTGTCGGCGCGCGCTCCATGCGAAAGAACACGCCCTCTTCAAAGGCCGCCTGCTTTTCCTTGGGCGTGGCGCGCATCGCCTGTTCTTCCCTTCGATAGGCAACAGTGACTGCCGCAGCACCCTGACGCACTGCGGAACGGGCACAGTCCATGGCACTGTCGCCACCGCCGATGACCAGCACATGTTTACCTGCCATGGCGGCAGGTTCAGGGTCGCGATTCACCTGTTGCAGATAGCCCAGTGCATCCGTCACGCCCGGCAGTTGCCGGCCGGGCAATGGCAGATCACGGGAGGTCTGGGTACCCGTACCTATAAACAGGGCATCGTGGGTTCTCAGCAGTTCGTCCATCAGCATTTCATCCACCTCCATGCCCAGCTGGAAATGAACCCCCTGTTGTTGCAGCAGCTGATGGCGCCGCACCAGCAATGCCTTGTCCAGCTTGAAAGGTGGCACGCCGCTGGCGAGCAACCCGCCAATGACCGGCTGCTTGTCAAACACCGTGACGTCACAACCGGCCTTGTTCAACTGGTCGGCACAGGCCAGGCCCGCGGGTCCGGCGCCGATAATGGCAATGTGCCTGCCATTACGCCGGATAGCCTGTTGCGGCTGCCAGCCTTGTTTGAAAGCCGCATCGGTCAGGTAACGCTCGATTGCACCGATGGTTACCGCACCGTCCGGCTCTTTGGCCTTGGTGCAGGAACCTTCACACAGCCGATGCTGTGGACACAGGCTGCCACAGACCTCCGGCAGGTTGCTGGTGCTGTGGCTGATTTCTGCCGCGGTCTCGATGTTACCGGCGGCCACCGCCTCCAGCCATTCGGGAATACGGTTGGACAGGGGACAGGCGTTGATACAGCCGGGTACACCGCAATCGAGACAGCGGGTGGCCTGCGCCTGGATTTGCGCCAGGCCGGGTAGCGTTGTGGTCTCCGTCCAGTCGCCGAGACGTTCTTCGGCTGACCGTTGCGGCGGTTCCTGGCGTTGCAGCGGTTCGGGTCGTGTTTTCTTCAGCAGGTGGCTGGCGTTCTGTTTCAGCGATGGCTGGAACAGGTTGCGCACATCGCGTATTTCCAGTGCATCGGTGGGGCAGGACACCACGCAACGCGCACATCCCATGCAATCCTCGAGCGCGGTTACCCGCCCGCTCTGCTTGCCCTGTTTCCACACCGGGATACCCATATCGCAGACCTGTTCGCAGCGCTGGCAATCGTTGCACTTGTCCGTCTGCATCTCGATGCCATAAAACCCGGCATGATTGAGCAGCCCGAAGGTGGCGCCATAGGGGCACAGGTAGCGGCAATAAAAACGATTACCCACCAGGGGTGCAATAAAGAAAGACCCAAAGTAGCTTAACGCGACAATCAGGTAAAAGCCGCCGACAAAACTCACGGTCCAGGAATTCGGCGGGAACTGTGTTACCACCATGATCCCGACATAATAGGTGAAGAAAAACCACTTGCTGTGGCGTAGCCGCCAGGTCCATTTGGAACGCAGGGTTTTCTTGCGGAAAGGGAAGCCCACGGTCTCGCGGATACCCACACAGGGACAGCCGAAGCCACAAATGATGCGTCGGCCGAACAGAAACACCAGGCCCAGGATCAGGAAAAATGTCAACGTGCCCGGCACGTGCAGGGACGGAAATACCGGCTGCGCCCAGAGGAACCCCACATAGGGTTCATACACCGGGTACAGCCAGGGAATCAGCCACCAGAACACGGTGACCACGAACACCAGGATCATCAGCCGCTTGCGGGTGTATGGATTCTGTTCGGCAAAAATACGCCAGACGCCAAACCCGAGGATGATGGCATATTCGGTGTAGCGGTTGAGCCAGATAGGATTCTCGAACCAGAACAGCCAGGCCTCGTTGAGCCAGCCAAAAAACGCCAGGCTGAAAGCTGCCATGCTGAGCAATTGCACCGCAACACTGTAGCGACGCGGCATGAGATCCTGCCCGGCACTGTTCGAAGCACGGGGATTATGAACCTGAACGGGTATTTCCTGCAGCACGTATAACCCCCTAGAACACCATCACATGGTCACTTTCTTTCACCCAGCCGGCCAGCGCTTTCATGGACCCGCGTTCGATCCCCGGCAACATGGCAGACTCATCAATCGCACAATCGTTTAATGCCATACCGCATGCGCGCACTTCCAGCCCGCACTCAATGAGTTCGCTGAGCAGCTCCTCAAGGTTAACGGCACCTTCCGGCACCTGTTGACTGTGACGCCCGACCTCAACGCCGTCGTCCAGCAGATGCACATGGACAGTCATGTCCTCTGCCAGTGCTGCGCCAGCAAACCGCAGCGCATGCCAGGCCTTGTTATTTTCCTTGTAAGGAGAATTCTGGATTACGATGGTAACGGTTGTCATATAACCCCCTGCCTGTTTGTAAGAACATTGTCATTGCGTGCAAAGGCTCCGGGACCACCTCCTTTTGACAGGTCATGGTCTGCACACAGGTGCTTGCTATCAAGTGACCGGCAGACCCGCCTCTATCCACTTTGTCATGCCGCCGCGCACCACGTGCACGTCGGCAAAGCCTTCCTCTGCCAACAGCAGTTCAGCTTTTGCAGAACGCCTGTCGGTACGGCAAACAATGGCGACCGGGTGTTCGAGGTAATCGCAGATTTCCTTCATACGTTGCTGGAGTTCTTCAAGCGGAATGTTGATGGCCCCTTCGATGTGTCCTTGTTCACCAAGAAAGTCATCCGCCGTGCGTACATCGAGCACCAGTAAATCCTTTTCTGAATCACGTCGTTGCCTGAATGTTTCTGTATCGATCATGGCGCCACGGCGCAGGTTACCGATCAGGCGCGGTAAAAATGCGACCACGGCCAACAGCCCCAGCGCCAGCAGACCTTTCTGGATCATGCCACTCCCCCCCGCGACAGCTTCGCGGCCCGCGTAACCCAGGTAGGTAAAGGCGGTGGCGGCAGGCAACATAAATACAGCGCTGGCAATGACGTAATGAGACAGTCGCAGGCGTGTCAGGCCCAGTGCATAGTTCAGCAGGTTGAAGGGGAACAATGGCACCAGCCGCACAAAAGCGACAAACCGCCAGCCTTCACCTTCAACGCCATTGATAAGTTGTTTCACACGTCCGCCGGCCTTTCCGGCGACCCAGTCCGAGGCCAGGTAACGTGCAATCAGAAAAGCCAGAGTAGCGCCCAGCGTGGCGCCCGTCAGGTTATAGACCGTACCCAGTACCGGACCGAATAATGCGCCACCAGCCAGTGTGAGTACCGAGCCGGGCAAAAACAGCACAGCGGCCAGTGCGTAAACCAGGACGAACAGCAGGGGTGCCACCGGCCCGGCGTCATGCACCCAGGCCTCCAGCGCGGCGCCGTCGAACTGGTCGCGGTAAATGACGGCCAGCGTAATGGCAGCAATAAGCCCGACAAACAGGGCGATGCGCATGAAGTGATTGTTATTCATTGTCAGACTTCCATTGACGGCGGTTAATCGTGTAGCCCTGCAGCTTGCCGACAAAGGGGATGGCCAGCATACCCGGTAGCCAGCTGCACCATTTGTCCTCGCGGAAAGTGCGGATACCGATGGTCATTCCTTCGTGTCCTGCGCGCGGTTGTGCGCGGTAGGTGCCGAACAGGTGATCCCACCAGGGCAGGTTGAAGCCGAAGTTGCTGTTGGTTTCGTCGTCCTCGACGGAATGATGCACACGGTGCATGTCCGGTGTGACAACAACAAGTCGAAGGAGTTTATCCAGTGTTTCAGGAAGGCGTACATTCGCGTGGTTGAACATCGCCGTTGCGTTCAGCAGCACTTCAAAAATGATAACCGCCACGACCGGTGGACCGAGCAGCATGATCACTGCAAACTTGATGAGCATGGAGAGCAGGATTTCGAGGGTATGAAAGCGCGCACCGGTGGTCACATCATAATCCAGGTCGGCATGATGTACGCGGTGTAAACGCCAAAGTACCGGTACGGCGTGGACCATCACATGCTGGAGCCAGATAAAGAAGTCCATGACGACAACCGAAACCACAACAGCTACCCAGAACGGCGCGTCGATATAGTTGAACAGCCCCCAGCCCTGGTCACTGGCAAACACCGCCATGCCCACCGCTGCCGCGGGAAATACCAGCCGCAGGATAAAGCTGTTCAAGAACACCAGCCCCAGGTTGTTGACCCAGCGGACGGCCTTTGACGTTTGCAGCGGACGCCGTGGCGAGACCATTTCCCACAGGGCCATGACAGCGAAGATGCCAAGGAAAAACCCCAGCCGGATAGGCATTTCGTTACTCATGATGAAGTCATTCAGATTCATGGATCAGGTTCCTTTGGTGTTGCAGATTGCCCCCTACCGACCACCTGCTATACTTGTATTCTATACATAAAGTATTCAATAGATCTATTGAATACAATACTAGTAGATTACACAGCGATGTCAAGCAGCAATTTCAAACATGATCTATTTGCCCAGTTTGCCCGTGTCGGGAAGGCATTGAGCAATGCTAACCGACTGGAATTACTGGAATATATTGCCCAGGGCGAGCGTAGTGTGGATGAGCTGGCCAGGGTCTCCGGTCTGACTGTCGCCAACACCTCGCAGCACCTCCAGCAGTTGCGTCAGGCCGGTCTGGTGGGCTGCCGGAAGGAAGGCCTGAAGGTCTATTACCGTTTGAGCGGTGACGATGTGGTGACCTTGCTGGATGTGTTGCGCGTGGTCGCCGAGCGTCACGTGTCAGACGTGGAGCGCCTCATCAATACCTACCTGACCGTGAAGGACAGCCTGGAGCCGGTACCGCGTTCGGAATTGCTGGCGCGGGTTCGCGATGGCCTGGTGACCGTGCTGGATGTCCGTCCCGAGGAGGAATATGCCGCGGGACATGTGCCCGGCGCGGTTAACATCCCGTTGCAGGATCTGGAACAAAGACTGGGTGAGCTCGACAAGGACCAGGAAATTGTAGCTTACTGCCGAGGTCCTCACTGCGTGCTGGCCTTCGACGCGGTGGCGCAGTTGCGCGGTAAAGGTCTCAGGGCCCGGCGTCTGCAGGATGGTTACCCGGAGTGGAAGATATCAGGGCTTCCGGTCGAGGATGGCTGAAGTGCTCAGTCTTCTGCCAGTGGCAGCTTGAAGATGAAAGTGGCGCCCTGACCGGGTTCTGATTCAGCGGATATGGTTCCCCAATGCCGGTGGATGATCCGCTCCACCGTCGCAAGGCCGATCCCGGTACCCTCGAACTCTTCCGTGTTATGCAGACGCTGAAATACACCAAACAGCTTGTCGACATAACGCATGTCAAAGCCTGTGCCGTTATCACTGAGATAAAAGCTGCCCGGTTCCGCGTCGTAAGTGCCAAAGCGAATCACGGTAGATTCCTGTTTGCCAGTATATTTCCAGGCATTGTCCAGCAGGTTCTGCAGGGCGATGCGAAGCAGTCCCGGATCGCCCTCGACCCGTGGCGTGTCCCCGATATGAATCTCAACCTTGCGCTCCGGTTGTTGTTTGCGGAGTTCATCCAGGATTTCTCGCGCCATGGCGGACAGATCGACAGGGGTGCTCTGGAGTGTTTGCCGGTTGACCCGGGATAGCGAAAGCAGGTCTGAAATCAGCCTGTCCATACGTACTGCGTTCGCACAAATACGTTGTAAGGCATGCTGGCCGTCTTCGTCAATCGATGATCCATAATCATCCAGTAACAGTTGACCGAAACCGGCCATGGCGCGTAGCGGTGCGCGAAGGTCGTGGGATACCGTGTAGCTGAAGGTTTCCAGTTCCCGGTAAGACTGGCTGAGTTCACGGGTACGCTCATCCACTCTTTCGCGCAGACGTTGTTCCTCTTGGCGAAGTTCCTCGTAGGCCGTGTTCAGACGTTCCAGCATGCTGGCGTATTCACGTGAAAGTGCACCAATCTCGTCAGTTCTTTGCAGGAGTCCGCTATCGAGTTTGTGCACACGTTCTGCGCCCAGCGATACGGAGGTAATAGCTTCTGTCAGCTGGCAAAGGGGTCGGGTGTGTCGGCGGATGATCAGCAGGGTCGCTGCCAGCAGCAGTAACAGAAACAGGCCGAGCAAGCCCAGTATCCTGAACGCAGCCTCACTGTCGAACAGGCTTCCCTGGTCCAGGTAATAGGCAATGTGCGCATTGGCAAGATGTTTATTGCCAACGGTTACCGGGTAGACTGTCTCCTGCACCGGGCGGTTGTTATAGCGTGTGGTAAAGTCGTACGGCGGCGTGGCTCCAGGATTCCCGCTATCAACATGATGCCCGATTTTATCAAGCTGGGTGTGTGTCAGAATAATGCCATCGGGTCGTGACAGGTAGGCGTAGGCGTAGCCCTTCTCCGGCAAGACAGAGGAAACCCAGCGCTCCATGAGTTCGTAATCATCGGCGGCCAGTGCATCGACACTGCCTTCCGCGAGTGTGCGGGCCAGCGTGTGGGCAACGGCCAGCCGTTCGCTCTCAAGCGTTTTTTCTGCATCCGTCAGTAACACATAGCCAAGTGTCAGCATAGCAACGCCAAGCAACACGGCGAGGCTGACGGCCAGTCGCGGATATAAACCCCAACGCATGTTTAACGGGGTAGTCCGGCCTGTTCCAGCATATTCCGGGTAATGGTTTCCAGTGCCGGATCATAGCGAACAAAGCGTTTTACTTTCATTGAGGACATTCTGACCAGTACTTCAGAGCCTTCCGGCGTCTCCGGCATATTCGCCACCGCCTCACGAAAACGCCTGACCAGTCCCGGGTCCAGCGCCGGCCGGGCGGCGATAAGGTTTTCCGGGTAGGGATCGCTGATTGCAATGATATTCAGTTCGCCGGTATCGACCTTTTCACCCATCAGGCGGAAATTGACACCGCACATACTCGCAGCAGCGGTATCTTTCAGTAATACCTTGTGGATGGATGATGACAGGTTCCTGGTGAAGACTTCATGAACATTTTTTCCACTTGCGACGCCGTGGGTACGCAGGTAGGCGCGTGGTGCCATATAACCCCCGGCGCCCATCGGGCTCACGTAGGCAATGGTTTTACCCTTCAGGTCATCAATACTGGCGATACCGCTGTCGCTGCGAACAAACACCTCGCTGCGGCTGGTGGTCTTGCCGTCCAGGTTGACCATCTGCGCGACGCCAACGGCCTGGCCGGCTTGCTTCAGGCGGTAGAAAACGTAGGAATTAATATAGAAAAAATCGACCTGGTCATTTTTCACCGCCGCTTTCATCCGCCCAAAACCCCGGGGTACAACGATCTTGACGGGGTGACCCAGGCTTTCACCCATGTAGTCTGCAAAGGGTTGCCATTTTGCAAGGATGCGCGCGGGTGGCGCGATGGAGAGTACACCAAAGCGGATGGCTTTCTGTGAGCTTGCGTGCGGACCACTGTTAGCCGGGTTGCAGAACAGGAGGGATAACAGGGCCACAAATGCGGCTGGGCGAAATACTCTGGCGAAATTGGTCATGGTGCGGCGGATCATCTGAATTCTGAAGCTGAATAAACGTGCACGCAGTATAACGGGATATCCCGT
>CAYYAP010000055.1:6393-14601 GCA_964469575.1 uncultured Thiohalobacter sp. | reverse complement strand
AGCAGCCCCAGCAGCGCAAACACCAGCACCACGATAAACACAAGAAATACCAGTACCACAGCCATCAGCCGCGGCGCACCCAGCCGCTGCAGCGCGGAAACGAGTCCTTCCAGCAGGTAGGACAGCACCAGCGCCGCCAGCACCGGCGCCAGCATTTTGCCCATGGTGATCACCACCACGAAACCCAGCAACAATACCAGCGCCAGGATAACCACCTGGGGATCCGAGAAATGGCGTTGAAACCACTGCCGGACGAGATTCACGATCAATCCTTGCCTTGTTTCAGGGCTTCATAGGCCTCCTGGAATGCACGTTCCAGCTCGGCAATGACATCGCTCGCCTCGCGCCCCTGCAGCACGTGCTGCGTCATCAGGTCAGAACTCACACCGAGCATCTTGTTCTTGCCCAGCATCTCGTAGGTTTTTGACAAGCGTTTAATGGCCGCCACCACACGTTCATTTTCGGGTGCGGGAATGTGTTTCGGCTCGGGAATTTCCACCGGCGGGGCGACAGCAGGCGCCGTGCCTTCCGCTGATGGCGTGATGCTGAAACCCGGGGAACGGCTGAGCAGAAATTCGGCAAAACTGCTGACTGCCGACTGGTCGGCCGGCGAGAGTTTTTCAAGGGTATCGAGAAGGGCTTTCTGCAGGTCGGAATCCATACCTGTTTTATACAACGTCGGGGTGGGATTTGCAGTAGTTTCTTGCAAATTCCAGCAGCTCATCCATGGCGCGGTGACGGAATTTCTGTTTCTGGTGAACAAAGGAAAACGGTCGCTCCAGTGCAGGCTCAAGCCGCAGCTTGACGAGTGTACCCAACTTGAGTTCCTTCTGGATCGTCGCCAGCGACACGATGGAAACCCCCATCCCCGCTTCCACAGCGCCCTTGATCGACTCCGGGCTACCCAGCTCCATGGACAGGTGTACCTGCCCCGGGACAACACCCAGGCCATCCATGTAATCCGCAATGACCTCACGCGTGCCGGAACCCTCTTCACGGCAGATATACGGGTATTCCAGCAAATCACTGATACCGATAACGCCGCGTTCCGCCAGATGATGGGAGGGTGACACGACCGCGACCAACTCATCCATGCGGCACATCTCCACCACCAGGTTCTTGTTCATCACCGGTGACTCAACCACGCCCAGATCGATCACATTATTCTCAACCATGTGTACGATGCCGTCGGAGTTTGATACCTTGAGCTGGACATTGACGTCCGGGTACTTCTTTTTGAAGTCGCCGAGCAGTGCGGGCAACATATATTCTGCAATGGTGGTGCTGGCGCCAATCATGAGGATACCGCTGATGTCGCCGGTCATATCCTTGACCGCATTCTCCATCTCTGAATACAGTTCAAAAATACGCCCGGAAAACTCATACACCCGCGAGCCCGCGTCGGTCAGGCTGATGCGATTGTGGGTGCGATCGAACAGGCGGGTATTGAACTGTTCTTCCAGTTGCCGCACCTGGAAGGTCACGGCCGGCTGAGTCATGTGCAGGGTATCCGCCGCCTTGGTGAAACTCAAAAGTCGGGCAACTGTATGAAATACCTGCAATCTGCGATCTGACATGTTTCCGAACCCTTCCCGGCGCGCTGGCGCCACCTAAATTTTTTTCGAACCAATAAAATTTATTGATCCGGGCGCGAACCATACAGCAGAAAGCGGGATAAAAAAAGCCGGACGGTGTCCCGTCCGGCCTTCCGGATAACATTCAGAGAAACGGATTTACATCTGGAACTGGGCCATCAACGCCTGCTGCTCCGCCGCCAGACGCGCCAGTTCTTCACTGGCCTGGGCGGTTTGCTGCGCACCTACCGCCGAACGGTCGGAGACCTCGCGGATGTTATTCATGTTGGCCTGCATTTCACCGGCCACCGCGCTCTGCTCCTCGGCAGCACTGGCAATCATGGTATTCATGTCATTGATATTGGAAACTGACCCGGCAATTGCCGCCAGCGATTCTGCGGCCTTTTCAACCAGGTCGGAGCTGTCTTGCGCCTTACCCTGTGCGCCTTCCATTACTTTCACTGCGTTGACGGCGCCATCCTGCAAGCGCTGGATCATGTCATTAATTTCCTGGGTTGACTGCTGGGTGCGACTGGCCAGGGTCCGGACTTCGTCGGCTACCACGGCAAACCCGCGGCCCTGTTCGCCGGCGCGCGCCGCCTCGATGGCCGCATTCAGCGCCAGCAGATTGGTCTGCTCAGCGATACCCCGGATCACATCCAGTACCGAACCGATATTTTCACTTTCCCGCTCAAGGTTGCGAATCACCTGTGCCGCCGAATCGACTTCGCTGAGCAGTGAATCGATACCACCGATCGCCTGGGTTGCCACCAGCGCGCCGGACTTGGCGTCGTGATCTGCCGAGTCCGCCGCTTTCGACGCCTCGGCCGCGTTACGGGCGACTTCCTGAACGGTTGAGGTCATTTCGTCCATCGCCGAGGCAATGCTGTCAATCTCGGCCTGCTGCTGCTGAACACCACGACTGGTTTCATCGGTGATGGTTGAGGTTTCCTCGGCTGCGGCGGCCAGCTGGGTGGTCGCCCCGCTGATCTGCCCAATCATGTTGCGCAGGTTGGCAGCCATCTGGTTGAATGCGTCGATAATCTCGCCAATCATATCGTGACTCTGCATCGTACATTCGTGCGACACATCGTTCTGACTGATGGCGTAGGCAATTTCGGAGATGCGTTTCAGGCGCTTGAGCAGGATGACATTCACCAGCCAGTAGTTACCCACCCCGATCAGGGTGCCTGCGAGCAGGCAACTGCCCACAAACCAGGTGAACATGCCTTCTTTGGCCTCGACAAAGATGCCGGCAAAAAACGGGAACACCGCTCCGATAAACAGTCCAAATGAAATGCTGGCGATCAGCAGATTACGAAGTATGCTGGGTTTCATAGTTAATACACTCTGTCCTTGTCAAAAAATCATTCATGTCACTGTCTTCTGCCTCACTATGGCGGCTATTCGTCGCACAACTTAATGCCGATTTCCGTGCAGTTTGTCGGCAAGTTCGTTCAGCGAATCCGCCATGGACAACAGTCCGCCATTTTCCAGCCGCTCACGTCGTTCATTGGCCGAATGCTGCATGCGCTCACCCAGTGAAGTCACAACATTCCGCTGCTCACCGGTTTGCCCGTTAATCTCTGATATCACTGATTCTATTGATGTAACCTCACCACCAACTTCAGACAGGGCAATGCAGGCCGTTTCAATCAACTCTTCACAGATTGTCGCCTGGCTATCGCCCTCAGCGACCACGGCGACCACTTCCCGCGCACCACCCTGGATTTGTTCAATGATTTCCTGAATTTCACGGGTTGCATTCTGGGTCCGTCCCGCCAGGCCACGCACTTCGTCGGCCACCACCGCAAAACCACGACCCTGCTCACCCGCCCTGGCCGCCTCGATCGCTGCGTTGAGCGCGAGCATGTTGGTCTGCTCCGCAATACCCCGAATCACACTGAGCACATTGCCAACGTTATCCACAAAACCGTCCAGCCGCTGCATGGCATCACGCGCATTACCCAGTTCGCCACTCAGCAAGGCCATGGAACCCAGCGCTTCTGTCATGGCCACATTACCCTCGTTGGCGCATTGATTGGCGTGCGCTGACGCCTCTGTCGCCCGTTCTGCACTCTGTGAAACCTGCTCGACAGAACCACCCAGCGCGGATACCGCCTCGTTGATCATGGAAGCATCCGCCTCTGCCTGCTCACCGGCCTGAGTCAGGTTGTCCACCACGCCACGCGACATGCCCGCGGCATCGTCCGAAAACGCCGCAACACGTCGGGATTGCGCCTGGATGGCATCCACCATCGCGTTACAGCTGGCGGCAAGCTCAGCGGGTATAGCCGCCGGTTTCCCCTCCTCATCAAGCCGGGCCGGGACATCCCCGTCGCGGAGACTAGACAAAAAGGCAATCAGCTGGTTGACCCAGAAAGGTCGCGCAGGCCGAATGAGACGCCTTGCGCCACAGGCAAGCCGTGAAAAAATCCACTTGAAAAGATCAGGCATGCAGAGACTCTGAAAACAGCGACCACGGTGTTGTGGCCATGCCTGATAACGGCAGAAATGCCTACACCTTGATATATTGTGGTCTTTGTCGCGCCAAAAAAAACCCCTGCAAGCAGGGGTTTTCAATCAGGCACCAGTGTAACCGGTCAGATCATTTACCACCAGCAACCGCCGTAAGCGCACGCTCAATCGCTTTCGGGCTGGACATGATGTTCATGAAACTGTTACTGCCCATCATCTTGAGATCCGGACGGTGCAAGGCCATGCGGAAACGCATGTGCAGGGCAACGACCTTGTTGCCATCGACCAGGATTTCATAGGGCAGGTACGCCGTGGCCTTGAGTTCCGCAAAGTCGACATTTTTCATGATCGAGGCCTCATCCATATCCTTGTTACCACCCTTTGCTATGCTACGCGCCACACCAAATATGGTGCCGCCTTTGGGCAGGTCAAGACGATAGACCTTGGTGACACCGGCAACGCCGGCTGCCAGATTCTTCTCCAGCGCTGCTACCGCCGCCTTGTGACTGTCATACTTGGCCAACTCATAGACGTCGTCAAAGTACTCCATACCGAAAGTATAGTGGTACTTGCGCAGCTTGCGTGCAGACAGTCCCTTCTTTGAACCAAAGGTTTCAATTGCACCCAGTGAACGGCGCAGCGCATCGTTGACATCCTCCAGGTCTGTCTTGAGACGATAGGCCTTGGCAATATAGATGGGGTTCGGGTAGGACACCTGCACCTCATCACCCACCTTGGTGATACCGATACGCCAGGGTGCGGCAAACGCGCCGTACTCGGACATACCCGCAGCCTTGATCAGCGAACCGTTCGTCACCACAATGACGTGAGCCTTATCGACAAACGTTCCCTCGTACGGGGTGTACTCGCCAAGCACCTTAAAACCTTCAGCGGTCAACTTGTCGCGTGTTTCGTTGACCTTCGCATCGAAATCAGCCGGGCCTTTGAACGCCAGCACAAAGGGCTTGAACTTTTCAGCCGCCTGTACAGCGCCGGAAAGCGGCAACAGCGCCACCCCGACCAGCATGAATATTGAAAATAACCGTTTTAGATTGACCATACTTCCTCTCCTTGACTCCTGGTTTTTTACTCATCAGATTGAGTCTAAACAACACGTGTTAAAAATACGACCGCATATCTCATACAAAAAAGGGCCGTGACAACACGGCCCTTTTACTTTAGCTAGACATCATGCAGAGACATACGACAAACAACCCCTAGAACTTCCAGGCGTAACTGGCTTCGAGTGCATTCTGCGACATGGCGTTCTGGGTTTTGAAGCTGAATGCCGCAAACGGTGACCCGGCACTGCCCTGATAGGTATATTTTTCGCTGTTACGGAATGCGTGCATATAGGTAACCGTCAGCTCTGAAGAAGGCGTTGGACTGTAGGTAAAGCCAGTCGTCACATGATCCTCAACCAGTCCCGGTGCCAGAATATTAAATAAGGTCTGATCCCTGTCATAGGGTGAATCGGCGTGGTTGTAACCGGCGCGGAATGTCCACTTGCTGCTGTACGCGTAATTCACGCCGACCTTGTACACGTTGATGTCATCCCAGCCGAAACCATAACCGTTATTGGTTCCGAGCGGGCGGGCGTTCGTTAACGGTCCTGGCCCCAGTGGCGGTGCTGGAAGCGCAGCAGTCCCCCCGTTGGACAATGCAAAGGCCAGTCCGTTAAAGAACTCATCCGCAGTCGGTCCCGGGTTGTTGATCGCCGCCACATCGCTGTAGTTGATGCGACTCCAGTCGGCTGCAATGGTCAAACTGGATGTGGGATGGATGGCAAGACCTGCGCCGTACGTCGAAGGAACATCGAAATCACCACTTTCGGCAAACAGGCCGGCGTAGTTATCAAACTTCTGCATGGCAAGTTTGGAGGTATAGGACGCACCAATCGAAACCATCCCGAATGTCCCCTGGTAACCGATACGGGCACCATAACCCCAGGCGTCATCATCACCGTTGTTGGTCACATGTTTCTGATCGCTCGACAACGCGGTGAATAAGCCCAGTCCGTAAGCACGAAAGCGCTGATAGGCAATGACCGGTGAAAAACCAATCGACTGGGTACTGCTCAGCTGATAGGCAATGGTAGGCAGGATTAATACCTGTGACAGATTCACGCCAAGCGACGGACCCAGGTTTGGATTCAGTCCGAGTTGCGCAACAACGCCATCCACAGTAGCCGCTGGCTGACCAAATCCACTGGGTGGCGCCAATGACAGCAAGCCAGCAAAGCCACTAGGGCCAGGCGGAAGGGTCGGTGAAGGCGGTAAAGTGCCCGCCTGCCCGATCACGGGTGCGAGTGCATTGGTGAACAGATTCTGGTTATATCGGGTGTTCATCCCGCCATTAGCAACAACGGCGAGACCCATCGTCAGGCCGCCGCCCATATCCCTGGAAATGCCGAAATTGGGGATGGCAAAAATCGTTGCACCACTATCAGCCGCCTGGTTAGTACCTGACAACGCTGGCGCAGGTCCCGGACCATCGAGATCCGGTGTCTGCAGACCCGTAGCATTCAGTCCGCCTTCACGCTGTGGATTAAAAAGTTCCACACCCGCATCAAAGCGGTTGCCCATACCTGCCAGTGTAGCCGGATTCACCGCCGGGGCTAGTGCGTCCTGGCCATACGCCATGCCTGCACCTGCCAGACCACGGTTCTTCGCGCCGTAGCCAATTTTGAAATAGCCGTTGGTGGCGTTGGCCAGTGGCGCTGCGACCAGCGCGGCCGCCACGGCAACGGTTGTCAACGTACGTTTTAGGATGGGTTTCATAGGTCCTTTCCTCTCTTGATCATAATGGATATCCAATGTGCGCCTGCCTTCTGTTGCGTTTTCACAACACCCGCTTGGGGTATTTGCTACAAACATGCAGCAAAATGATACAGGCTGTCAATTCCCCATTCACCGAAAAGCAAATTCCGTGCCTGGTGTTATATATTAGGTTTTCCTGATACTTAGAGTATCTTTCTACCGGCGCTCTTTGCACGAATTTGCTTGTAATACGGTATCTGCGGGCGATATGCTGCATTCCGTAGCGGCCACACAACAATGAGAGGGGAGATCCCGATGCACCAAGCAAAAGCCAGATTCCTGTCACTTCAACTCACAACTGCCGGAATACTGACCCTGTGCGCTTCAGGCGCGGTGGCGTCCGGCTTCGCACTGATCGACCAGAGTGCCAGCCAGATGGGCAATGCCTATGCCGGCGGCTCAGCCATTGCAAACGATGCCTCAACGGTTTACTTCAACCCGGCCGGCATGATGCGCTTACCCAGGCAACTGGTCGGCGGCCTGCATTTCGTGTTGCCACAGGCTGACTTCAGCGGTAGCGCCAATGATCTGCTCGGCGCCCCGGTCGCCACCGGAAGTGACGGCGGTGACGCCGGTGATCTCGGCGTTATCCCTAACCTGTATTTCACCTTACCAGTGACAAACAAGATTGCGCTGGGACTCGGCATCAATGCCCCGTTCGGCCTGTCAACGGAGTACAACAAAGACTGGGTCGGTCGTTACCAGGCCATTAAGTCAGACCTCATTACCATTAACATCAATCCTGCGATTGCCTACAAGGCCAGCAACACCCTGTCGGTGGGCTTTGGCGTGAACCTTCAGTACGCCAGGGCAGAACTGACGCAGGCGATTGATCAGGGTAGCCTTTGCGTGGCAACGCCAGGGCTGGGGTTAGCCGCCTGCTCAGGTCTTGGACTTGCCCCCCAGAGTAACGATGCCTTTGCAAAGGTTGAGGGCGATGGCTGGGCTGGCGGCATTAACGTCGGTCTCCTGTACGAACCCAGCAACTCGACCCGGATTGGTCTGGCCTACCGGTCCCAGATCAAGCAGCAGCTCACGGGGAATGCAAACTTCAGGAGGGTGCATCCACTCTTCTCGCAAGGCACCTTCCCGATATTTGTTGACACGAATGTATCAGCATCCCTCGACCTGCCCCAGTCCATCTCGCTCAGTATCTATCACGACCTGAACACCCGGTTGGCGGTGATGGCGGATGCCACCTGGACCGGCTGGGATTCCTTCCAGGAACTGCGCGTCAAGTACGACACCTTCCAGCCCGACACGGTGACCAATGAAGACTGGAACAACAGCATGCGTTACGCCCTTGGAGTCAATTACAAAGCCGGCAGTCACTGGAC
>CAYYAP010000055.1:0-6293 GCA_964469575.1 uncultured Thiohalobacter sp. | reverse complement strand
TTTTTTATGAATCCGGCGCAGCTTACGCTTTCTTGATCAGAAACTCGTATTTGCCGCCAGCTTCCTTGGATTCGACCAGGTCATTGCCCGTCTGCTTGGCAAAGGCTTCAAAATCTTTCACGGAACCCGGGTCAGTCGCAATAATGTGCAGCACCTGGCCACTGGTCAGCGTTCCAAGCGCCTTCTTCGCGCGCAAGATCGGCAATGGGCAGTTCAGGCCGGATGCGTCTAGTTCTTCGTCAAAATTTGCCATCTTCACAGTGCTCCTTAACGTGTGTTCAAAATAAACGATTAGTGGTCAGACTCGAAGGCCCGTACTTATAAGGTATGTCACCGGCAAACGCAAGCAAAAAGGGCCTGAAAAGCGCCTGAATACCCCATTCTGGATAGCCGTTCACCTTCACCTCAAGCACTGCGGACATCAATCAGTCGGAAACTTTCGGCCTCATTTCCCCTCATAACGGAGAGTGGTGATACAACGATTTCCTGTATCCCTGACACCATTTCATCTGCATTAGATGATTCTAATATTATTTCGATAATCTGCCGGGCTACCATTCATACCCACCCACCAAGCCATGCGCGCTCACTCAGACAATTTGCTAAAACAATATCTTGGCGCTCGTGCGACACTGGGTTATTCTGCTCGACGCATGATACGCCGCGCCCTTCAGATTCTTGTCCTGACCCTGTTCCCCCTGCAGTTCTCCCACGGAGAGACTTCGGCCAACCAGTTACCGGATTTCGGCGACTCCAGTGGCGCGCTGATTTCACCTGTCCAGGAACAGGCGCTTGGCGAAGCCTTCATGCGCAGCGTGCGCAGCCAGGTAAAGCTGATAACCGACCCGAATATTACCCGGTATATCAGCCAGCTCGGCGCCCGACTTGTCGCGAACAGTGATACGCCGAACTACCCGTTCACCTTTTTTGTTGTCGATGACCCTTCGATTAACGCCTTCGCCGGGCCGGGAGGCTATATCGGCGTACACACAGGGCTACTACTGGCCGCCGAGAATGAAAGTGAACTGGCCGGCGTCATGGCGCATGAAATCTCCCACGTAACCCAGCGCCACCTGCTGCGCGCCTACGAATCCGCCAAACAACTCAGTCTGCCCACGGCAGCCGCCACCATCGCCGCGATCCTGCTGGGTGTGGCGACCGGCAGCGCCGATGCCGGCATTGCAGCGGCCTCGGCCGTGCAGGCGGGCAGCATCCAGCAACAGCTGAATTTTACCCGCGCCAACGAGAAGGAAGCTGATCGCATTGGTATCAAGACGCTCGCACGCTCCGGTATCGACCCGTTTGGCATGCCGGCATTCTTCGAGCGCTTGTACCAGACGACGCGCCTGTACGGCGCCGCCAGCATCCCTGAATTCCTCAGCACTCACCCGGTAACGACCGATCGTATTGCCGAATCCAGGGACCGTGCCGCAAAATACGGCCACAGCAAGGAACGCGACACACTGGAATTCGAGCTGATAAAAATGCGCCTGGCCGTTCAGCATACCCGCACCCCCGGGCGTATGCTGCGCGGTCTCCAGGCGGGAAAAGGTCCCGCACAACGCTATGGCATCGCGCTGGCCGACTGGCGCATCGGCAAAAAGGCAGACGCACGCAGACAGCTTACCCTGCTCAGAAAATCAGACCCGGACCGTATCCTTTACCGCACCACCCTCGCCCGCCTGCTCATGGATGATGACAGGCCCCGTGAAGGACTCAAACTGTTCAAGGATACCCTGCGCCTGTATCCCGATGATCGGGTCGTTGGCCAGTACTATGCCGAGGCCCTGCTACTGGCTAACAAGGCCGGCAAGGCGCGTGAGCTTATCCTGACACTGCTGCATGACGAGCGCGCACGTACCGTTCCGATCTACAAGCTCTGGGCGCGCGCCACCAGCATTGCGGGACCCGCCTGGGAAACACGCTTCGCCTCCGCCCAACTGTACTACATGACAGGCAATCTGCCCCTCGCCGTAGACCAGCTCGAACAGGCGCTAAAACTCAAGGGGCTGAACGATTACGACCGCGCCAGGGTTCAGGCCAGACTGCATGATTTCAAATCTCTCCTTGCCAAGCGTGCGGAACGGGAATAAAACGCCAACAAACCCCGTCTTCGCGCTAGTGGACTGACAAAGTACCCGATCCGGATACAGCGGATTCTGGCAATTCAATGCCCAGCGGGCTTGCTTTGACTCACTGGAAACAGGGGGCTATAGTCGCGAAAGCTTTGGGATTATTGTAGGTAAAAAACCCGTCAGGCCACTGAATACAACAACCACTCTGAAAGCGCATTGTAAGGAGGATCAAAGATGCGGAAATTTCCCGGCATCCTGAAAACAGCAAGCTCTGTGCTGGCGATTGCGGGCAGCCTTGCGTTGTTCCCGGTCACCGGCAACGCGGCCGAAGCACAAACGGCTTCGGTCACCGACCAGGGGAAGACCCTGGCGTTTAATCGCAAAAAAGGCAACTGCCTGGCATGCCACCAGATAGCAGGCGGCAAACTGGCCGGCAACATCGGCCCACCACTCATCGCCATGAAGGCGCGTTACCCCGATAAAGCAAAATTACGTGCTCAGATCTGGGACGCCACACAGGCCAACCCCAATACCATCATGCCGCCTTTCGGACGAAACAAGATCCTCAGCGAAAGCGAGATCGACAAAATCGTTGAATTTATCTACACGCTGTAAATGCGTGAAGTTCAATCAGGAGAGATACCAGTGATTAACATGAAACGTAGAACCTTCCTGAAAGGCTCCGTAGCTGCCAGCGCGGTAAGCGCCGCCGTCGGCGTGGGTCTGTTGACCCCGCGCGCCGTTCTCGCCGCCTGGCCAACCAACGCCTTCAAAGCAACCAGCGTAGACGCTGCGCTCGATGCACTCGATGGTACACACGCGATGACAAACTCGGACAAGGTTCAGATCGATGCGCCTGACCTGGGTGAAAACAGTGCTGTAGTTCCCATCAAGATATACAGCCAGCTGGACAACATCGAGTCCATGAGCATTATCGTCGAGAAAAACATCTCCCCGCTGATCGCCTCTTTCATACTCGGCCCTGGCGTGGAAGGCTTCATCAACACGCGCGTCAAAATGGCCAAAACCTCTAACGTGATTGCCGTCGTCAAGGCGGGCGGCAAACTGTACAGCGCGAAGAAAGAGGTCAAGATCACCATCGGCGGTTGCGGCGGTTAACCAGGATTTCAGAGGAAAGAAACATGTCAACTATCAAAATTCGGGCAAAAGCCGGCGGCAAGGTCACCAAGGTCAGCGCGCTGATCGATCACCCTATGGAAACCGGCATGCGTAAAAACAAGAAAACGGGCAAGAAAATTCCTGCCCATTTCATCCAGGAGGTGGTATGCGAACTGAACGGCGCTGTCGTGCTGACAGCACTGTGGGGTCCTGCGGTCTCAAAGCGTCCGTTCCTGCAGTTCAAGCTTGATAATGCCAAAAAAGGCGACACGATCAAGCTGAGCTGGGTCGATAACAAGGGCGAGAAAGACTCCGCCGAGGCCAAGATTGCCTGATTCCATTCAGGCCATCCAACCGACTACCACCTATACCGGAGGCAGACAAATCATGAAAAAACTGCTCACTATCGCCGCGACGCTTGGTCTGATGTGTACTGGATCGATCGCGGTTCAAGCCAGTCCGCAACAGGACCTGAAAGCGTTCCGCAGCTATTTTGCCAAACGCTTCCCCGATGTTACCTTCCAGGAATTTGCCAACGGCGTGTACGCCATTGACAAGGCATCGCGGGCACAATGGGAATCCATCGAGGAGTTTCCACCCTATGAGATCAGTGTCGATAAAGGCAAGGCACTGTTTGAAAAACCCTTCAAAAACGGCAAGACCTACGCCAGCTGCTTTCGTAATGGTGGCATTGGCATCAAGCAGGACTATCCCTACTTCGATACCGCCAGCGGCAAACTGGTTACCCTGGAAGGCGCTATCAATGCCTGCCGGGTGAAAAACGGCGAAAAACCGCTGGGCTGGAAAAAAGGCAAGATTGCCGAAATTTCCGCCTACATGGCTTACGCTTCACGTGGCAACAAGATTAACGTCAAGATCCCGTCTGATCCTCGCGCCATGGCGGCCTATGAGCAAGGCAAGAACTTTTTCTACGCCAAGCGTGGCCAGCTGAACATGTCGTGCGCTGATTGTCACCAATGGAACGCCGGTAACCGCATCCGTGCCGACCTGCTGAGCCCTGCGCTCGGACATCTCACCCATTTCCCTGTATATCGTTCCAAATGGGGTGCCCTGGGGACAGTAGATCGTCGTTACGGTGGCTGTAACAAGCAGGTTCGCTTCAAGCCCTTAAAGGCCCAGAGTGCCGAGTACAAGGCGCTGGAGTACTTCGAAACCTACATGAGCAACGGCCTGAAGGTTAACGGACCTGGCGCTCGCAAGTAAACGCAAGTCAAGCCTGAAAGCCCGGTCTTCGACCGGGCTTTTTTGTTTCCGGCAATCGGAATAAACTTGCCCCGTTGACGTCTTTCCAGAAACTTCAACCGATCAAACTCCAACCCCGGGATGACCAGCATGAACATCAGTCGCCGTGAATTTCTCCAGATGCTCGCCGTTGCCAGTGCCTCAGGTATTTCGTTGAGTGGCTGTGATTCGGAGAAATCCCCCACTTCAGCCGGTGTAGCAAAAACACCCGGCCCGCTTGAGCCCTACGAAATGTTGCCCTACGGCAATGTCTCGCTGATGCACTACACAGACTGCCACGCGCAATTGCAGCCGATCTATTTCCGCGAACCGAATATCAACCTCGGTATCGGCGCCATGCGCGGAAAACCCCCGCACATGGTTGGCGACAAATTCCTCGCCTACTACGGCATCAAACCCGGTTCCCGCGAAGCCTATGCCTTCACCTACCTGAACTTTACCGACGCGGCGAAGAAGTTCGGCAAAGTCGGCGGCTTCTCACACTTTGCCACACTGCTGAAAAAAGTTCGCGCCCAGCGCCCGGGGGCGCTGCTGCTGGACGGCGGCGACACCTGGCAGGGTTCAGGTACTGCCTACTGGACCAATGCCCAGGATATGGTAGACGCCCAGAAGCTTATCGGCGTGGATATCATGACCGCCCACTGGGAAATGACCTATGGCGCCGACCGCGTAACCGAGATTATCGAGAAGGATTTCAAGGGCAAGATCGATTTCGTCGCCCAGAATATTTTCAATAACGAATGGGAAGAACCCGTCTTCAAGCCCTACGTGATCAAGGAGATCAACGGGGTGCCGACGGCCATCATCGGCCAGGCGTTCCCCTACACCCCCATCGCCAACCCCCGCTACATGATACCGGACTGGAGCTTTGGTATCCGTGATGATCGTATGCAGAAAATGGTCGATCAGGCGCGCGGCGAAGGCGCCCAGGTGGTGATTCTCCTGTCCCACAACGGTATGGACGTCGATCTCAAAATGGCTTCACGAGTTACCGGTATCGACGCCATCATGGGCGGTCACACCCACGACGCCATCCCACGCCCGGTCATTGTCGATAATGCCGGCGGCAAAACGCTGGTGACCAATGCCGGCTCAAATGGCAAGTTCCTTGCCGTGCTCGACCTGGATGTGCGCAAGGGCAAGGTACAAGGCTACCGCTACCACCTGATGCCGATCTTCTCCAACCTGCTGGAGCCGGACGCCGCGATGGAAGCCCATATCAACAAGGTTCGTGCGCCTTACAAGGACAAACTGGCCGAGAAGCTGGCGATCACGGATGAACTGCTGTATCGCCGGGGGAACTTTAACGGCACCTTCGACCAGTTGATCTGCGATGCATTGATGGATGTCCAGGGCGCCGAGATCGCCTTGTCACCCGGCTTCCGCTGGGGCGTAAGTGTCTTGCCCGGAGAGGCGATTACCTTTGACCACGTGATGACACAGACGGCCATCACTTACCCGACGGTGACACTCAATAACACCAAGGGTAGCCGCATCAAGGAAATCCTCGAAGATGTGGCCGACAACCTGTTCAACAAGGACCCCTACTACCAGCAGGGCGGCGATATGGTGCGCGTGGGGGGGCTGAAATACAGCATTGACCCAAACGCCAGTATAGGTTCACGCATCAGCGACATGGAACTCGACGGCAAACCCATCAGCGCTGACAAGGAGTACTCGGTTGCCGGTTGGGCCAGCGTCGGACAACCGCTGGACGGCAAGCCGATCTGGGATGTGGTCAGTGAATACCTGCGTGATAAAAAGACCATTTCACACCTGGAACTCAACCAGCCGTTGATCAAGGGCGTAAAAGGCAACCCGGGGTATGAGGCCTGA
>CAYYAP010000054.1:0-14812 GCA_964469575.1 uncultured Thiohalobacter sp. | reverse complement strand
GCCGAATCCAGGGTTTGTTCTGACGGAGTTCATCAGGCAATGCGCTTATCGCCTGTTGTGCGTCCGATGTGCCTTCAAATACCCCGTAAAGCAGCATATATCGCTGTTTACTCTCTTTTTTGTAGGCACAGATGGCATAGGGATCGAGCCTGTATCGATTCAGAATGTCCTGTACATCAGAACGGGTTGTGGAGGACATCAGCTGAAGGGTGTAACGGTGCGGGTTCTGCCGGCCAAGCCATTCGCGGCAGGCTGGGGCGCCGGCGCTTGCCGGTGACTCATCGGGTGCGGTGACGGCGTGTTTTTTGGCGCCATCGAGCTTTTTCAGCGCCATTTTTGCCGGGTAGTGTCCATTTTCGGCGGATTGCTGGAACAACGCCTGAGCCCTGTCACGGTTCTTTTCGACGCCTTTCCCCTCAAGGTAGGCGGTTGCCAGGTTGAACTGCGCGGCGGCGAAGTTCTGTCTGGCGGCCTTGCGCCACCACTGGAAGGCGAGTTTGTCATTCTGCCGCACACCTTCACCGCGCATGTAGGCATTGCCCAGATTGTACTGCGCCGGGGCATACCCCTGCTGGGCGGCGCGCAGAAACCAGTAACTGGATTCGGTCAGGTCAATGGGCACGCCGATACCGTCGTAAAAGACCGCGCCGAGTGCGAACTGGGCGTCAACATCCCCGTGTCGGGCAAGCGGGCGCCACAGCGTCAGCGCGCCATCGATATCCCCGCTCAGATAGGCGTCCTGGCCGGCCTCGAACATCGGGCTACCGGCGTTGCACGGGGTGCTGAATGCCAGGATCAGCCAGAGTAGCAGGCGAGTACGCCGGCGACTTCCCCTAATAAGACCTAATCGATTGATCATTAGTCAAAAAATCACTCTAGTCCAGGTAATTTTTGCCGCTAATATGCCCACAGATAGTGCAAATTAACCTCTTCAGGATGCTTGATCAACAGGTTATGGAAGAAACCGTCAGGGAAGATATGGTGCGGCCAACGGATTTGCCCGCTCCGCCCAAGGATGCCATTCGTATTGTGCAGGCCTGTTCACGCCCGGGTATCGACAGTCGGGATCTTGCCCGACTGGTGGCCAATGACCCTGTGCTGACGGCAGAACTGCTGCGCATTTCCAACTCCGCCTACTTTGGCCTGGTCAGCCAGGTGAAATCGGTGAGCCGTGCTGTCACCGTGCTGGGCAACCGGGCGTTGCGTAACCTGGTGCTGTGTATCTCCATGCGTGATGCGCTGCGTTCCGACGCGATTCCCGGGTTCAATATCGACGTGTACTGGGAAGACGCGCTACGTCGTGCGGTCAGCGCCCGCATACTGGCCGAACTTGCCAGGCTCGACCCGGAAGAGTGTTTTACGGCCGGCCTGTTGCAGGATTTTGGTCTGCTGGTCCTGCTGTTCCTGAATCCCGACAAGGTCGAGCACTGGGACCGCTTGTCTGAATCCACGCCGGATGAGCGCCGTGATATCGAAGTGGATCTTTTCCACTCGACCCACGACGAGGTGGGTCTGACGCTTGCCCATAGCTGGGATCTGCCTACGGATCTGGCGTTTGCCATGGGCTATCACCACGACGACCCGCCCGAGGACACGGAATACCAGACCCGGTTGCTGTGCAAGGTGGCGACCTGTGCAGACTGGATGGCGTCGGTATACCGGTGCGCGGATAAACGCAGCGCGATTCAGGCGGTCCGTAACCTGCTGGCGGAAAACTTCGACGCCAGCGCCGAACACAGTGACTACCTGCTCCAGCAGGTAGCTGAATCAGTCGCCGAAGCCGCGACCGCGATGGGGTTGCGGATCGGCGAGCAGGCTACCTTCGACCAGGTGTTGCGTGAAGCCAATCTTCGCCTCGCCGAAGAAAACCTCAGCTACCAGGAACTCACCTGGCGCCTCGAACAGGCGCTGGGTGAACGCGACCGTTATGCTGAGGAACTCAACCGGGAGCTGGACCTGGCGCGGGAAGTTCAGCAGAGTCTGCTGCCCGATGAGAGCGTGCGCCTCCCCGGTATCACGGGACTCAATCTCTCGGCCAAGGCCGTATCGGGGGATTTCTTCGACTACTACAAGGTGGGCGAGCACAAGATGGCGTTTTGCCTGGCGGATGTTTCCGGCAAGGGTATGAATGCCGCTTTGCTCATGGCCAAAACCGCCAGCCTGTTCCGTTGTCTCGGCAAGGGCATCCACGATCCGGGCAAGTTACTGGCCATGATCAACCGGGAGATTTTTGAAACCTCGGTACGTGGAATGTTTGTCACTATGCTGGCCGGTGTGGTGGATCAGGCCAGCGGTGAAGTGACGCTGGCCAGTGCCGGACATCTGCCCGCCATGCATATGGGCTGTGCGGCGCTCATTGACGAGTACCCCGCCAAGGCGCCGCCGCTGGGCATCAGTCCTGACAGTATTTTTCCCGATGAGACTTTCGATCTTCAGGGAGGTTGTCTATACCTGTATACAGACGGGTTACTGGAGGCGCGCATGGACGACGGCCAGCGGCTGGAACGGGACGGTCTGATCCGGGTATTGAAAGAACACGCCAGCGTGGCGCTCAGCGAACGCCCACGCGCGATTACCGATGCCGTGGTGGGTGCGGACGGTGTGCTCGAAGACGACCTGACCCTGATGATCATTGAAGGAAAGCGTTAGTCATGGAATGCGGTGAACAGCTGGTAACCATCAGTTTTTGCTCGCGCGCCAGCCGGCTCAGGTTGCTGCGCAGCGTGATGCGCGATACGGCGGATCTGGCCGGACTGGATGCATCGCAGGCCGAGGCCATGGTGCTGGCGGTCAACGAAGCCTGTATGAATATTATCCAGCACGGCTACAGCATGGCCCCGGACGGGCAGATTGATGTCAGTGTTTTCCAGCAGACCGGGGCGCTGGTGATCCGCATCCGGGACTATGCCGACAAGGTCGATGTCGAGCAGGTGCGCTCGCGTGAGCTGGACGATATCCGCCCCGGGGGGCTTGGCGTACACCTGATTAACTGTTTGATGGATGAATGCGGTTTCATCGAGGCGCCGTCTGATGGCGGCAACCTCTTCCAGATGAAACTTTTTATCAGGAACCAGGGAGAAGACAATGACATTTCCGGTTGAGGATAAACAGGGCTTTTCTGTTGTCATACTGAACGGTGAGGTTGACCTTAACAACTCACCCGATGCGCGTAAGGTCATCCTGACCTGTCTGAAAAAGATGAAACATGTCATGGTTGACCTGTCGAGCGTCGAGTACATCGACAGCTCGGGTGTCGCCAGCCTGGTGGAGGGTTTTCAGTATGCCCGTACCAACAACCTTGAATTCGGCCTGATTGGCGTAAGCGAGGCAGCCATGAGTGTATTGCGCCTGGCGAGACTCGACCAGGTATTCAAAATTTACGCTTCACTGGAAGATCGACTGGAAAATGGCAGCTGAATTCGACACAGGCCGTTTTCGCCAGCTGAGCGAGTCGCTGGGGCGCAAGTTTGTTTCCGGCGTCGAGGACTTCGGCTACGGGGCGATGTTGTTTGTCGAGAGTGTGATGTGGTTGCTGGCCGGTCGCTGGATGCAGCAGCGTGTGCGCCTGAGTGCCGTTGTGCAGGAAATGATGACCATCGGCGTGCAAGCTATCCCGGTGGTGACCATACTGGCATTTGCCAACGGTGCCATGATGGCCATGCAAGGTATTTATACCTTGCGTGATTTTGGCGCCGAGTCGCAGGTGGTGACCGGCATCGCCATGTCGGTTACACGCGAGTTTGGCGTGCTGATTGCCGGTATTGTGGTGGCCGGGCGTTCCGGTTCGGCGATCGCTGCGCGTATCGGTACCATGCAAATGGCGCAGGAGATCGATGCCTTGCGGGTGATGGGTATCTCGCCGGTGCGCTACCTCGTATCGCCGATTCTTGCCGCGATGCTGGTGATGATGCCGCTGCTGGCGATCCTTTCCGATTCCATGGCAATCCTGGGCGGCGGCGCCATTTCCGGTATCGAATTGCACATCAGTCTTGAGACCTACCTTTCACGTGTGTTTGCCGTGCTGGCGCCGTGGGACGTTTTCCAGGGCCTCGCCAAGAGCATGGTGTTTGCTGTCCTGATCACACTGGTGGCCACCAGTAACGGGTTTAACGCCAGTGGTGGCGCCGAAGGACTGGGGCGCGCCACTACCCGTTCGGTGGTGCTTTGCATCGGGGCGATTGTGGTGGCCGATATGATCTTCACCTTCTTCCTGAGTCGCTGAGATGAATGTGGAAACGACACAGCCTGTTATTACCGTGAATAACCTGGTGACCTACTACGGTGAGCAGAAGATTCTTGACGATGTCTCACTGACGGTGAATGCCGGCGAGATTATGGTCATTATGGGGGGAAGTGGTTCCGGCAAGTCCACCCTGCTGCGTTACCTGCTTGGCCTGCACAGCATTGACGGTGGTGAGATCTGCCTGTTTGGAAAAGATATCAGCACGCTGAGCAGTCGCGAATGGATGGATATGCGCAAAAAAATTGGCGTGTCATTCCAGGGCGGGGCACTGTTTAATTCTATGAATGTCGGTGAGAACGTACGCATGCCGCTGCGTGAGCATACACAGCTCGACGAGAATACCATGAAGATCATGAGCCGCATGAAACTCGAAGTGGTGAACCTTGCCGGTTATGAGCACCTGATGCCGGCCCAGTTATCCGGTGGCATGGTTAAACGTGCGGCGTTGGCACGCGCAATCGTGATGGATCCCAACGTCCTGTTTTTTGATGAGCCTTCGGCAGGCCTGGACCCCGTGGTGGCGGCAGACCTGGACAACCTGATACTGCGTATACGCGAAGCCATGAACGTGTCCATTGTCGTGGTGACTCACGAACTGGATAGCGCCTTTAAAATTGCTGATCGTATCACGGTGCTTGATCATGGACGTATCCTGATGGTGGGTAGCGTGGATGAAGTACGCCATTCTGACAACCCGAGAATACAAAACCTGCTGACACGAACATCAGCGGATGAGCCTGTTGATGCAGATGAATACCTGCAACGACTCACCGAGGGAGCGATGCGGAATTGAAGCGCGACAGTATTAATTATTTTGCCGTCGGCCTGTTTGTCCTGACCGGTCTTGGCGTTTTGCTCCTGGCTCTGCTCAGGATTAGTAATGGCGCCGGTCAGCGTGATACCTACTATACACAGTACCGTAACGTCGCAGGCCTGTCAGACGGTACGCTGGTGACCTACGAGGGTTACGTTTTCGGAAAGGTCGCGAGTATTGAACCCATGCGTACCGGGCAGGGTATCAGCTACCGTGTCGCGCTGGATGTCAAAGAGCACTGGAAAATTCCGGCAGACAGTGTTGCGCGCATCTATTCAGAGGGTTTGCTGGCTGACACGGTGGTCAATATTTCAGAGGGTCATTCCGGCGTATTTCTTGCGCCGGGCGATACCATCAAGGGCGAACAGGGTGTTGACCTGTTCGCGGTGATCGGCAAGGTGGCCGGTGAGTTTGGAGACCTGAGCGAGCATTCCATAAAACCATTGATTGAATCACTGAACCGGACCGTGCAACAGGTCGGCGGGGCACTTGAAAGTCGCGTGCCCGCTATCCTGACAGATGTCGATCACCTGGTCGGGCGCCTGAATGAGAGTGCCGGGCATCTTTCCGATATCCTGGATGATGAAAGCACACACAAGGCGAAGCGTATTCTCACCAATGTGGACAAGGCTTCGCGGGATCTCAGCAAACTGACAGCAGGGCTTTCGGATGTTAAACGCGATGCCCAGGCGCTGATGACCAAACTTGATGGACTCGTGACCGAGAGCGGTCCGGACGTGCGTCGGGCTGCCGCCGATCTGCGCGATATTCTCGATCAGATATCGCGTTACAGTACCGGTATCCTGCAGAACATGGATGAGGCGAGCCGCAACATGAATGAGTTCAGTCGCCAGATCCGGGAGAATCCCGCACGCCTGCTGGGCGGGTCTTCACCACAGGACAAGGGGGTGCGGCGTGATCGCTAGACTGGCGGGAATCAGCCTGGTGCTGCTATTGGTGGCCTGTTCCACGAGTGCGCCGGTGCCGGAAGACCGCTTTTACGAGCTGACCCCGGAACTGCCCGAGACCCTGCCGCAAGCCTACCTGAAAGGGGGTTTATCCATCGCCCATATTGTCGCAGACCCGTTACGTAGCAGTCGGGCGGTACTTTACCGGGATGCCCGCAGGCCACTGGAGCTAATGCGTTATCACTATGAATTCTGGGCCGAACAGCCGCCGCAAATGATCCAGCACGCGTTACTGAACAGTCTGCGCCACAGTGGCGTGGCAGACCGGGTTGAATCAGAGGGTCGGCGCCCGCATTTTCGTTATGAGCTCGATGTGAAGCTGCGTCATTTCGAGTCGCTGGTGGAGGCGGATCGAAGCCTGGCGGACATTGAGCTTGAAGTGGCTTTGCGCAAGGCGGGTAGCGGCGACCTCGTATGGACGAAGGTCTACCGGCGACAGGTCGATGCGCGTCCGGGCGATATCCATGCACTGGCGGACGCCATGCAGCAGGGGCTGGAACAGATTGTTGAACAGTTAATTGGAGACCTGAAGGTCGCAGGGGCGAACAATAAATAGCAGACACAGCGCCCTGCGTCTACACTGGTAATATATGGTAGCACGCGCAGAAACCACGACACCGAGCGATGGCCAGTCACTGGACCTGGATGCCTGGTTGTCGACAGTCAGCTTTGGGCGCGATGAATCTGCGCAACAGATGATTCGTGCGGCGCTCGAGCGTGCGCGAAAAGCCCACCGCGATCAGACCCGGGCGTCCGGCGAACCCTATCTTGTACATTGCCTGGCGGTGGCGGAAATCGTCCACCATCTTCAGCTTGACCATGAAGCCGTCGCAGCGGCCATACTCCACGATGTGGTTGAGGATACCGATGTCAGCCTGGATGACATCCGCACGGAATTCGGTGAAAAGGTTGCCAACCTTGTCGATGGTGTGACCAAGATGGGGCGCATCAGCGAAATTCGTGAGCCGCTGTCCGAACTACAGCAGCTGGATGATAGCCGCGCCGAGAATGTTCGTAAATTACTACTGGCGATGGCGGAAGATGTGCGTGTGGTGCTCATCAAACTGGCAGACCGCCTGCACAATATGCGCACCCTGCGCCACCTCAGTGAGGCACGGCAAAAACGTATCGCCCGTGAAACACTGGAGATCTATTCGCCGCTGGCAAATCGGCTGGGCATCTGGCAGGTCAAGTGGGAGCTGGAAGACCTGGCGCTGCGCTACCTCGATCCCGATGCCTACCATCGCATTGCCGCCCTGCTCGACGGTCGGCGTATCGACCGCGAGCGACATATCGAACTGGTCAAGGAAAGCCTGGTGGAAGAGCTTGACCGTGCCGGTATCCAGGCGGATGTCGTGGGGCGGCCAAAGCACATCTACAGCATCTGGCGGAAGATGCGTCGCAAGAACATCGACTTTCACCAGGTCTTTGATGTTCAGGCCGTGCGTGTGCTGGTAGATACCGCCGTGGAGTGTTACACCGTGCTGGGTATTGTCCACGGTTTATGGCGTCATGTTCCGCACGAATTCGACGACTACATTGCCAACCCGAAAGCCAACAATTATCGCTCGCTGCATACCGCAGTCATCGGGCCGGAAGGTAAACCCGTCGAAGTGCAGATACGTACGCACGAAATGCACGAGCATGCGGAACTCGGTATTGCCGCACACTGGCGTTACAAGGAAGGCTCACGCTATGACGAGGGCTTCGAGAAAAAGATCGCCTGGCTCCGTCAACTGCTGGAATGGAAGGACGAAGAGCCTTCGGCGCATGAATTCGTTGATCGTTTCAAATCCGAGTCGGTCGAGGAGCGGGTCTACGCGCTGACGCCCCAGGGCGAAGTGATCGACCTGCCGGCGGGTTCAACGGCACTGGATTTTGCCTACCATATCCACACAGACGTTGGGCACCGTTGTCGTGGCGTGAAAGTGAATGGACGGATCGTGCCGCTTAACTACGTGCTCAAGAGCGGTGAGCAGATTGAGGTATTGACAGCCCGCCAGGCGCACCCCAGTCGTGACTGGCTAAATCCGCATCTGGGCTATCTCAAGACCTCGCGTGCCCGCGCCAAGGTACGGCACTGGATCAAGTTGCAGGACCGCGAGATCAATATTGCAGCGGGCCGCACGGCGCTGGAGCGGGAACTGCATCGGCTGGGCCTGTCCGGACAACCTATGGAAGAAGCCGCCAAACGGCTTAATTTTAAGAATGTCGACAGTCTGATGGCGTCACTCGGGCGAGGTGACCTGTCCTACGGGCATGTGGTCAGCACCCTGCTGGAGCTGGAACATACAGACGATGAGCCACAAGCTTTGCCGATTGTCGGCAAACGCAGCAACAGAGTTTCCCGGGACGACTTTCGCATCCTTGGCGTGGGCAACCTGCTGACCACCACAGCGCGTTGTTGCAACCCGGTGCCCAACGATTCAATTGTCGGATACATCACGCGTGGGCGTGGCGTGACTATCCATCGCAGTGACTGTTCCAATGTACTGCGTTTGAAAGAAGAAGACCGCGACCGGCTGATCGATGTAGAATGGGGCACCCTGCCAGACCGGGTATTCCCAGTGGACATCCGCATCCAGGCCTATGATCGTCCAGGCCTGCTGCGAGATGTTTCCGCCGTATTTGCCAACGACAGAATCAATGTTACCGGCATCAATACCAGCACGGACGGGAAGGACATGATTGCGCGTATGGAACTGCACATTGAAGTCACTGACATTGGACAGCTGAGTCGCGTCCTCAGCCGGATCGGCCAGCTACCCAACATCATCGAGGTGCGACGGAAGACCTGAGCAGCGTTTCAGGTATGGGACTATCTGTGAGTTCTGAATTGATAAGGAGAAAACAGAATGAGTACCACAGTAACCGGAAGTTGTTTGTGCGGTTCCGTTCGCTATGAAGTCACTGGCGAGGCGCAGCGCCTGTATCATTGTCACTGCCAGCGTTGCCGCAAACTGTCGGGGAGTGCCCATGCAAGCAACCTTTTTATGACGCCCGAGACCGGTATCCGCTGGTTGCAGGGTGAGGCGCTTCTGGGGCGTTACAAGGTGCCGGAGGCCGAGCGGTTTTATAACTGTTTCTGCCAGCGCTGTGGCGGACCGATGCCACGGGTCGTCCCGGAATTGGGCGGGGTTCTGATCCCGGCCGGTACGCTGGATTCACCTGCACCCATACCGGCCCAGGCGCGCATCTTCTGGGATTCGCGGGCGGAGTGGTCCTGTTCGGATGACCTGCCGGTATTTGCCGAGTACCCGCCGGGTATCTGAATCCGCTGATATTTTGGCGTCCCGGAGAGGAGTCGAACCTCCGACCTAGCGCTTAGGAGGCGCTTGCTCTATCCAGCTGAGCTACCGGGACTTTCCGCGAGCATACTAGCAAAGCCGCGCGGCGCCAGCCAACTGCTGATTTATCAGTCGCTTGGCGTTATCGTTCCTGTGCTGTGTTGTCAGCCCGGTGGGCGGAGGCTATAGTCGAAACCATGAGTTTGCCACGTGTGACATTGCTGCCGATTCTTGATGCCTCCGAGCCATTGCGCAAACGCGCGCCCGCTGTCGATGAGGACGGCAAGCCGCTGTCAGATTTCATGGTCGTGATCCCGGGTCTGCGCAAGAAGTCACAGGTGCGTATCCAGCAGACCCTGAAGGAGATTCACTGCATCCTTGCCCGCTTTGGCGATACGGTGGTGTTCGCGGAACTTAACCTGAAACTGAATTTGTTGTGGGTGTCGATTCGGCCAGTGGCCGGCATTCGCTTCGAAATTACCGAGGCCTTGCGCATGTCGATTCCGAACGCGCGGCTGGTGTCGCATATCTGAAATAAAACCATTGATTGCCCGCCGCTTCGCAAGCACAATGCGCACCTGCATTTTCGGCCCGGGCGGACGTGTCGCCGAAAAGCCTGACGATATTTACCATTCAAGAGGAAAACGCAATGAAACTGATTCTTTTAGGGGCGCCGGGTGCCGGCAAGGGTACCGTGGCCAAGCTGCTGACCGGGATGGATGGCTCTGTACAGATTTCCACCGGTGACATTCTGCGTGGCGCCGTACAGGCCGGCAGCGAGCTGGGTAAGCAGGCCCAGGCCTACATGAATGCCGGTGACCTGGTACCGGATGAGCTGATCATGGGCATTATGGGCAAGCGCTTGCAGGAGCCGGATTGCGAAAAGGGCTTTCTGCTCGACGGCTTCCCGCGCACCATTCCGCAGGCGGAAGCACTCAAGGTGATGCTGGACGAACTCGGTATCAAGCTCGATATGGCCGTTAATATCGATGTCCCGCGCGATGTGATTCTGGATCGGCTGACGACCCGCCGTACCTGTTCCAATGCCGATTGCCAGGCTATCTACAACGTGAAGAGTAATCCCCCGAAGGTTGAGGGCATTTGCGACAAGTGTGGCAGCCCGGTCATCCAGCGCGAAGACGAAACGGAAGAAGCCATCAGCCATCGCCTGGAAACCTACAATGAAAAAACTGCCCCGTTGATCGGTTTTTATGAAAACGAAGGGCTGTGTGTGACGGTCAGCGCAACCAGCAGCGAGGATGTGATCAACGCCATCAAGGAACGCCTTGCGGCCTGAGTTTAAAGCGCAGGTGTTGTGAATAGACGGCGGCCTGAAGGTCGCCGTTTTTTTGTCTATGTTTCCACCTTGTCGGCCGTTTCTGTTGACTTGTGTCCTGACCAGTCCCTGCGTAGCGCCTGCAGTTTTTCCTGCCAGGCATCGGCATCACCATAGTCCATGAACCGGTCCATCCGGTGGTGCGGATCGCGTGTGCGCCGGGCGTGTTTGATGGGGCACCAGTACTGTTCTGTTCGCGCCGAAATTTCACGGACATATTCTGCTACACCGTTCCCGTATCCGCAGTATATACAGTTGAACTTTTCGATGGCGTTCAGGTAGGCGAGATGGTGCCGGTCAATCACAACGTGATCCGAGCGGCGTACCAGCGGGATGCCATAGAGGCGAAAGCAGATGTGCTGGTAAATAGTCACAAAGATATCCAGCGCCAGGAAAGGGAAAAACACGCTGTATATGACGGGTGCGCTGATGACGTGTCTCAGGCGCGCGTGGCGAAGGTAGCGCCATACACCAATACGTTTGCGTTTGTGCAGCGCGCGCATCCCTTGTTCAAAACGGACCTTGCCACGTTCAAAGTGGTAGCGGAACTGTTCGCGCTTTTCCTGTAACAGACGGTCAATTTCCGCCTCCAGGTCCTTCTGCAGTTTGTAAAAGCGTTCCAGTGCTTCATTCAGTCGGTCGCTAGGCATGCCTTGACTCCGGAAGGTGTGAAGAACAATTTGCCGCTGGTATCGTGCAAGCTACGGTGCCGGTGTGGGGCTTGTCAGGTTTCCCGGGATACATCGATTCCGGCCAGTACGTCCTGCAACGGGCGTGGCCGCTCAATGCCGTAGCCCTGGACGAAGTCGATACCACAATCTCTGGCTTCCTGGAGGATAGCATCGTTTTCCACGAATTCCGCAATCGTTTTGAGCCCCATAACACGGCCGATTTGCGCGATGGATTCAACAATGGATCGGCTGACAGGGTTGCTGTCGATATCGCTCACGAAGTGGCCGTCGATCTTGATGCTGTCAACCGGCAGGTTGCTGAGGTAGGCAAAGGAGCTCAGGCCACTGCCGAAGTCATCCAGGGAGAAGCGGCAGCCCAGTTGTTTCAGTTTTTCAATGACGTCTATGGCGCGCGTCAGGTTGGCGATGGCGGCCGTTTCGGTGATTTCAAATGTGATGAGGCCGGGGTTGAGGCCACTGAGCTCGAATTGTTCGGTGACATAATCGAGGAACGTGTTATCGGTCAGTGACTGGGCGGACAGGTTTACGTTGAACCCGGGGGTATTCAGGGGAAGTGTTTTGCCGGACAGTCCGGCGCCAGCGAGCATGGCGAAGGTATTCTTGATGACCCATTGATCGATAGAAGGCATCAGCTGGTAACGTTCAGCTGCGGGGATAAACAGGCTCGGCTGGACCAGGCCTCTATCGCTGTCTTTCATACGAATCAGGATTTCATAATGCCTGGACGCGCCAGACATTTCGTTGGCAGGGGCGATCAACTGACAGAACAGGACGAACTTGTCGAATTCAATGCTTCTGTTGAGGGTCTGCAACCATTGCATGTCCCCGGAGCGCTGGATGATATCCTCGTCCGTCGGTTCATAGATGTGAATGCGGTTCCTGCCCTTGTCCTTGGCAATGTAGCAGGCTGAGTCCGCTATCATCATCAGGTCGCTGGTGGTGGCGTGACCGTGTGTGATGGGAACCAGACCGATACTGGCGCCGATTTCAAAGCTGTGTTGCCCCCAGCTGAAGCGGAGCTTGCTGGTGGCATCCTTGATCAATGTGGCAAGTGTTTCAGCGCTGTCTATGGAGCAGTCTTTCAGGATGATACCGAATTCATCGCCGCCAAGCCGTGCAAACACATCGTGTTTGCGGATTTTCTTGTTGATCTGGAAGGTCAGCTGCCGGAGCAGTTCATCCCCGGCCTTGTGGCCGCAGGTGTCGTTGACAACCTTGAACTGGTCAAGATCGATATAGCACAATGCATGTTCAGTCGATTCGTCATTGACCTCGACCAGTGCCTTGGCTAATTGCGCTTCAAACTCACGTCGGTTGAGCAGCCCGGTCAGGTCATCGTGCGAGGCCTGGTAGGCAAGTTTCTCCGACATGCGATGAAGTTTGGAGAAGTCATGGAACACCAGCACCATGCCGACAATGTCACCGTGGCTGTCTCGTGTCGGAGTAGCGGTATCCTGAATGATGAATTCCTTGCCATCGTGGCGGGTGAGCGTCAGCAGGAAGTCATGGTGGATGGTATTTCCGCTATTGATGCAGTCATAGATCGGGTAGTCAATCGGTACATGAGTTTGCGATGAGACCACCTTGAATACTTCGTGTAGTGGGCGTCGGTGCGCGCTGAAGAATGTCCAGCCGGTCAGCTTTTCGGCAGCCGGGTTCAGGTAGGTAACCGAGCCACTGGCGTCGGTGGTGATAACGCCTTCACCCAGCGACTCAAGTGTGGTTTGTGCCTTGACCTTTTCAATAAACAACTCATCATCGGCACGCGCTTTCTCCCTGTCACGCGCCTGCTCCAGCGCCGTGGCCATGGAATTGATACTTGCTTGCAGGATGCCGATTTCGCCACCGGCATTCACCTCAATGCGTTTGTGAAGTTTGCCTTTACTGATCGCATCGGTAATCGAGGTCAGGGAGCGAATGGGTGAGGTGACACTGCGCGCCAGCAGCGCGGCGAAGTATGCTGTGACCAGTATCGCGATCGCTGTGATGAAAAGTCCGTTTTTCAGGACGTCGGATTGCTGTTCGATAGCATGCTTTCGCGTGACGAGGACCTTCACATGGCCAATTAACTCCGGGGTCTGGGTGAAACGCTTGCCATCTGCAAGGGCAGGTTCGTAGTCGTCCACGGCCAGGCTTGAGTAGAAGATCTCGGATGTAAATGTCCTGAACAGGTCGCTATCGGTTGATTGCGCGGGGTCCCGGGGGTCCGGCCGACCGGATGGGGTGGTCTGTACGATGGGTTTGCCGGTATTGTCTGTAATCACAATCGCCTTGACATCAGGGTCGTGTGCCGAAGCATAGATCAGCCTTGTCAGCGCGGTTTCATTACCGGACAGCACACCGTATTCCGCGGCGGGAGCCAGCAGGTTGGCGATGGACTGGCCCTTGGCATTGAGCGCGGTGTCAATATCGGCTATCTGCCGCCACATAAAAAAAGACGAGAGCAGCAGGCTGGTGATGATCAGCGGCAGCAAGGTCACCAGGAATACCCTGGTTTGTATATCAGTGCTCTTCATGGTCAGCGTCTTTTATCATGGATTGCAGGTCGGGGTTGCTATCCAGTTTCAGCCCGAGCGATCTGGCAACGTGTGGGTTGATGCGAATGGTATAGTTTTCCGGATAAGCAGGCGGTGGCAGGCGGTGTTTCCCGGCCTCAAGGAATGTTCTGATTATTCCTGTAGTCTGTCGTGCCATCTGTTCCGGTGTCGAAAACACGGACAGGGTGGCCCCGGCGTCAGCATAGGCTTTTGAGTAAGCCACTACGGGTACCCTGTAGTGGTAGGTTGTCAGCAGTATACTTTTGGCGGTTCTGGGGTTGTATACGACAGGATCGGCAATCGCAAGCAGCAGACTGGTGTGTCTCAGCAGCGTGTCCAGCGCAGACAACAGTTCATCCGGTTTATGGATTTCTGCACTGTGCAGGTGAAAGCCGGTTTTCCTGGCCAGCGTAGCAAGTTCGTCTTGCTGTTTCCCTGAAACCGGGCCAAGCAGAACGCCGGTTTCCTTGCGCTCGGCAAATGCGACAGCAAGAATATGAAATATACGCTGCAGGGGTTGGTCAATGTAGAGGGCTGTGCATATGCGCCCGGGGCAACTCGCCCTACCGGATTGCATCAGCTTGTTGTACGTCGATTTTGGAATCAGGGTGTAAAGCACAGGCGCTTTCGTGCGCCACTGCTGTATCGCCAGTGCGGCCCGCCCGCCAAGGGCGATGACCATGTCGTAGTCTTGTCCCACTCCACCCCCGGGATGTTCGGCCAACTGTCGGGCTGGCAAGCTGACGATGTCGATTTGGGATGGTGAGTTTTCCTGGAGTTCCCGTTTCGCCGTTTCGATGAAGCGCAGGTAGGGCGTCGAGATCCGGCTACTGACAAAAAGAATGCGGGGTGTACTCCCGGCCCAAACGGCGGAAGTGGCAAAAAACACCAGTAGAGTGAAGGCAGTCAGCAGCCCTGTCTGCAGGTGACTGCGA
>CAYYAP010000053.1:0-15095 GCA_964469575.1 uncultured Thiohalobacter sp. | reverse complement strand
TGGTAGCAAGGGGCGGATTCGAACCGCCGACCCCAGCATTATGAGTGCTGTGCTCTAACCAACTGAGCTACCTTGCCATATCCTGGTCTGCGGCCCACGGGCCGCGAAAGAGGCGAAATTGTAGGGATTTCGCACCCCGCTGTCCAGCAGCCCGGAAAGGCTTTCTCGATCTAGACGTTAAAACGGAAGTGCATGACATCACCGTCCTGTACCACGTAGTCCTTGCCTTCCAGCCGCAGTTTGCCGGCCTCCTTCGCGCCCTGCTCGCCGCCACAGGCGATAAAATCCTTGTAAGAGGTCACCTCAGCGCGAATGAAACCTTTCTGGAAATCGGTGTGGATGACCCCGGCGGCCTCCGGCGCCGTGGCGCCAACCCGCACGGTCCAGGCGCGTACTTCCTTGACCCCGGCGGTGAAATAGGTGTGCAGGCCGAGCAAGCGGTAGCCGGCGCGGATGACCCGGTTCAAACCCGGCTCATCCAGACCCAGCTCGTCGAGGAAGGCCTGCTGCTCCTCTTCCTCCAGCTCAACCAGTTCGGCTTCGATAGCCGCACAGACCGGCACCACGACCGCATCTTCACTTTCGGCCAGCTGGCGTACCGCATCGAGGCGTGGATTGTTTTCAAAGCCGTCCTCGGACACATTGGCGATGTACATGGTGGGCTTGAGCGTCAGCAGGTGCAGGTCGT
This sequence comes from uncultured Thiohalobacter sp., assembly GCA_964469575.1. GTDB lineage: Bacteria > Pseudomonadota > Gammaproteobacteria > DSM-19610 > DSM-19610 > Thiogranum. Next base: position 14,407 of record CAYYAP010000053.1, on the reverse strand, counting down.
AAAGCAGCGCCCGCTGATCGTCATCAAGTGTCATGGCGCGCGCCATATGGCCTTCATCCAGGTGCGCCTTCAGTGGCTCCAGTACCGCCAGCTTCGCTTTCGCTTCCTTGTCGCCGCCCTTGGCCAGCTTGCCGACACGGTGCTGGGCCTTTTCGACGGTATCGAGGTCGGCCAGCGCCAGTTCGGTGTTGATGACTTCGATATCCGACAGGGGATCGACCTTGCCCTCGACGTGGACCACGTTATCGTCCTCGAAACAGCGCACCACGTGGACGATGGCATCAGTCTCGCGGATGTTGGCGAGGAACTTGTTGCCCAGTCCTTCACCCTTCGATGCCCCGGCGACCAGCCCGGCGATGTCAACAAATTCCATGGTCGTTGGCAGCACACGTTCCGGCTTGACGATTTCGGCCAGCGCATCCTGCCTGGGATCCGGCACCGGCACCACGCCGACATTCGGGTCGATGGTGCAAAACGGATAGTTTTCGGCCTGGATTTCCGCACGTGTCAGCGCATTGAACAGGGTCGACTTGCCGACATTGGGCAGCCCGACAATTCCACATTTAAATCCCATAAGATCTCACTTCAGATGAATCTGTATCAGTTGCGCGTGTGCAGGGTATTCATGGCTTTCTCGAACTGCCCGGCCAGCACATCGGGCATGACATCCAGCGCGTCGTCAATGGCGTCCTCGATCAGGCGGCGGTGTTCGCCGGACGGTTTTTTCAAGACATAGTCCACCACCTGGTCGCGGTGGCCCGGGTGACCGATGCCAATACGCAGGCGATAAAATTCCTTGCTACCAAGATGACTGATCAGGTCACGCAAGCCGTTATGGCCACCGTGTCCGCCACCCTGCTTCAGGCGAATCGTCCCCGGCGGGAGATCGAGGTCATCGTGTACGACCAGTATCTGCTCAACGGGAATCTTGAAGAAGCGCGCCAGCGCGCCGACGGCCTGCCCGCTGCGGTTCATAAATGTCAGCGGTTTCTGCAGACGACACTCGCAGGCATCCAGCTGGCAGCGTGCAACTTCACCGTGGAAGCGTGGTTCGGCATGGAAATCCTGCCGGCAGCGACGGGCAAGCTCGTCCACAAACCAAAACCCGGCGTTATGCCGGGTTGGTTCGTACTCGGAACCGGGGTTACCCAGTCCCACGATGAGCTGAATGGCCGGCACCAACCGGTCTATCAGCTCTCGCCTTCGGCGGCGGGTTCTTCGCCACCCTCGGCAGCTTCGGCATCGACTTCTTCATCATCATCACCGCCGCCTTTCCGTGCGTGAACCGCAGCAACAGCAAGATCGTGACCTTCGCCACGCGCCAGCTCGACCAGGCTGGCGCTTTCCGGCAGCGCCAGATCGGTCAGGTGAACAGCGTCACCAATGTCCAGCCCTGACACATCGACCTCGATATATTCAGGCAGATGCGCAGGCAACACGTCCAGCCCCACTTCGACCACATCGTGGTTCAACACACCACCGGCCTTGACCCCCGGCGCGATATCCGCGCCGATAAAATGCAGTGGAACATTGACGCGAAGCGGCTTGCTCTCGTCAACACGCAGGAAATCCATATGCATGATCACCGGCTTTGCCGGATGGCGTTGCATATCGCGCAGTACCGCCTTGTTGATCTTACCGCCAACCGTCACGGTGAGGATGTGGGAATAGAACGCTTCGTGCTCCAGGCGTTTGATGACTTCACTGTGCTTCAGCGAGATCGATTGCGGGTCCTGACCGGCGCCATAAATCACCGCAGGCACCATGCCTTCGCGACGCAGGCGGCGGCTCGCACCTTTCCCCTGATCCGTACGCGTCTCGGCTTCGAGTTCAAAAATAGACATAACACTAACTCCAGTTGAGTAATACGCTCTCCCGCGACCAGGAGAGGCCTTGCTGCCCGGCGCACACGCGCCAGACGTTTCGTCAGTCCATAAACATGGTACTGACAGATTCTTCATTGTTGATGCGGCGTATGGCTTCAGCCAGCATCTCGGCAATGCTCAGTTGGCGAATACGCGGGCAGGCCTGTGCATTCGGGCGCAACGGTATGGTGTCCGTCACCACCAGCTCATCGAGATCCGAATCACTGATATTCTTGATCGCATCACCCGACAGCACCGGGTGAGTACAGTAGGCCACTACCCGTATCGCACCATTGTCTTTCAGCGCCTTGACGGCCTGGCACAGGGTCCCCGCCGTATCCACCAGGTCATCGACCAGCACGCAACTGCGTCCCTCGACGTCACCGATAATGTGCATCACCTTGGCCACATTGGCCTTGGGACGACGCTTGTCGATAATCGCCAGGTCGGCATCATCCAGCCGTTTGGCCAGTGCGCGCGCCCTGACCACGCCACCAACATCCGGTGACACCACCATCAGGTCTGGCGTCTTCTTGCGCCAGACATCGCCGAGTAAAAGCGGTGACGCGTACACATTGTCCACCGGGACATCGAAAAAGCCCTGGATCTGCTCCGAGTGCAGGTCCACGGTCAACACCCGGTCGGCGCCGACGTTGCCAATCATCTGCGCCACCACACGCGCCGTAATCGGTACACGCGAGGAACGCGGCCGACGATCCTGACGCGCATAACCGAAGTACGGAATCACCGTGGTAATACGCGCTGCCGAAGCACGGCGCAGCGCATCCACCATGACCAGCAACTCAATCAGGTTGTCGTTGGTCGGCGAACAGGTCGGCTGCACCACGAACACATCGCGACCGCGCACATTCTCCATGATCTCGACCATGCTCTCGCCGTCGCTGAAACGACCAACGACACATTTACCCAGGTGCAACCTCAGGTGATTGGCAATCGCCTGCGCCAGTGGCGGGTTGGCATTGCCCGAAAACACCATCAGGCGATTGTCTGCATCCGTCGAAGGCACGCGGTTCATGCTGTCGCCATCCCGTTATGGTCAAGTTCAAAAATCATTGGCTGGGGCGGCAGGATTCGAACCTGCGTATGCCGGGATCAAAACCCGGTGCCTGGCCGCTTGGCGACGCCCCAAAAAATCTTCTAGCCAGCGCGCGCCAGCCGCTCCATCAGCGGCGAGTGATTACAGGCACGCGCGACAAATCCTGTCCAGGGCGCCGGCAGCCGCTGCAACACAGCTCGCGCCAAGCGCTCATCCGAAAATGCCGCAAACACACAGGCGCCGCTTCCCGTCATCCGCGCAGACTGATATTTGGATAACCAATTCAGTGCGTTAGCCACTTCCGGGTAACGCCGCACAACCACCGCTTGAAGATCGTTGGCCCCTGCGCCGGAGAGAAAGGCGGGTATTTTGAGGGGGGGCGAGTTTCGTGTCAATTGCGGATCGGAAAAAATCTCGGCGGTTGATACGCTTACCGCCGGATCAAGCACCAGAAACCAGGGGGTATCGAGCTGGTCGAGCGGTGTCAGCCGTTCACCCACACCCTCTGCCCAGGCCGCGCGACCCCGCACGAACACCGGCACATCGGCCCCCAGCGCCAGGCCGATCCCGGCCAGAGTATCCTCATCAAGACCCAGTCGCCACTGCCGGTTGAGCGCCACCAGCGCGGTAGCCGCGTCGGAACTACCACCACCGAGTCCGCCCCCGACCGGCAGCCGCTTGTCGAGGGTGATGCGTACACCGGCGCGATGGCCGGAGTGTTGCTGCAGGGCGCGCGCGGCGCGGACGACAAGATCATCCGCCTGCGCGATACCTGGCAGACCGCCCACCCGCTCAATCGCCTCACCCGGCAAAGGTTCAAAACGAAGATAGTCGCCATGATCCAGAAACTGAAAGACCGTCTGCAGTTCATGATAGCCGTCCGGACGGCGCCCGGTGACGTGCAGGAAACGATTGATCTTGGCCGGCGCCGGCCAGCTATCTGCTTCGGAATCGGGACTCATGGCAGTTTCCAGGCATCGACCAACAACTTGACGCGCAGACCATCACGCTGCATCACCAGCCGTGTCGGCAAGGCATATTCCCTATAATCCCGATATTTTCGGTATTCGATGTGCCAGCCACGCTGTTGCAGGGAGGCCAGCCGACCGGCTGAATCCAGCTGTATCGCCGCCTCCCCCCGGCTGTCCGGCAATCCCCGTAGCCAGTTATTCAGCCCCAGGACAGGAAGCCGCCAACCACTTTCCCGCGCCAGTAATACGTCCGGATTCGTGGCAAACACCGCCGTTTGACCCGCTCGCCTGAGCCAGACGCCACGCGCATCACCCTCCAGCTCCAGCGCACCTTGCCCGAACGGACCGCGCAGGCGGATGCGGTAGCGCCTGCCCGCCTGCGTCCAGTCGAAGCTGGCGCTGAAGCCATCGTCGTCGGTCTGTACGGCAATCCGTCCACGCGCCTGCCAGTTTTCCAGTGCTGACAGCAGTTGTCGGTGCGCCTTCCATGCCTCGCCATCCGCCGGCGCAGGCCGCAGCACCTGCGTCGCGCAGGACGACAGCAACAGGATGAGGCCCGGGACACCGAACAGGCGTAACAAAGGCGGGAAAGACAATATCACCAGTCAGGGAGCAAGCCGCCGGATAGTGTCTTCCAGCAGATGATCGCCCGGGTTTTTGGCGCGCGCTTTCTTCCACAGTGCCTGCGCGGCATCATGCTCGCCCATGGTCCATAACACCTCGCCAAGGTGGGCGGCAATTTCCACATCCTGGGTCTTGTCATACGCCTTCTGCAGGAAATCGCGCGCTTCTGGCAAGCGGCCCAGACGGTACATCACCCAACCCATACTATCGATCACCGCCGCATCGTCCGGCGTTTGCGCATAGGCACGCTCGATCAGTTTCAGCGCTTCAGCGTAGCGGTCAGTACGATCCGCCAGCGTATAGCCGAGCGCATTCAGCGTACGGGTATTGTCCGGTTCAATCTTCAGGATGTGACGAAAATCCGCCTCGGTCTGATCCAGTCGCCCCAGGCGTTCGGCAACAAGTGCCCGCGCATACAGTACCTCAAGGTCGTCTGGACGAATTTTCAGGTAGTCACTGTAAAGCTTGAACGCCTCATCGAACCAGTCGATGCGCGTCAGAATACCGCCTTCGACCAGGTACAGGCGCTGTGACTGTGCCGGCTGGGCAAGACGCAGCTTGTGCAAACGCTCACGCGCGCCCGCCACATCGCCCTCCAGCGCCTCCATGTTGGCGATGCGCACCTGCGCCTCGAACAGGTGATCACCCTTCAACACCTTGCTGTACCAGTCTATAGCGGTTTTACGCTTGCCCTGATCCTCGGCTATCGCACCCAGGTAGTAGTAGGCCTGCTGAGCCTGTACACCGAGCTTCAGCAGTTTTTTGAACATCTTTTTTGCTTCATTCAGATGACCGGCTTCCAGTGACAGCAGGGCCAATGAATAGATCGTCTGGCTATCATTCGGCTGACGTTTGAGAAGCTGGTGGTACTGCGCCCTGGCAGCGTCATAATCTTCCAGATCCACCAACAGTCGTGCATAAGCCTGGCGAAGGGCCGTGTCATCCGGGTTGCGCTGCAGGGCTTCGGTGAGTTGTTGTCTGGCAACTTTGCCCTGCCCCTGTTTGAGTGCAATCTGCGCCCGCAACACCAGCGCATCCACACGCTCCGGTTGTGCGGCCAGCACCTGTTCGACCTTCTGCGTTGCCAACGCCCAGTTACCCGAATGTACCGCGAGACGCGCATAGGCAAACTGTACCTCAATGTCGTCGGGACGCGATGCCGCCAGCTTGCCCATAACCTCCAGTGCGCGTGACTTGTCCGGCTCGCGCGCCAGCATGGCCAGTAATGTCTGATAGGGACTCGCTGCGCCGGCAGGATGGTGTTTAAGTAAGTAGTCAAACTGCTCGACAGCTTCCTGCACCTTGCCAGTACGCAGGGCCAGTGCCGCCAGCGCCTGCCGCGCTTCCAGCTTGTCTGGCTCCAGTTCCACCCAGCGCCGGGCGGCCGGTAACGCAAGATCCGGACGCTTACCGTATATGGCAACATTCAACGCGCGCTTGGCAACGCGTGGATCATCGCTGCTACGCGCCGCCTCCAGGTAACTCGCGCCGGAAATATCCAGATCGCCTCGCTGGCCGGCTATTTCGCCCAGTAAGACGTCATAGAGCAGTTGTGAGGTCAACTTTTCCGGGGGGGCGGAAGCCCCCCCGCCCGTTGCAACCTGCGGCTTCAATTCAGGAATCACAGTGACTGGTCCGGCAGGTGGCGTTTTGCCCGCGCCAGACGGTTTCAGCAAGGGCGTATGACAGGCTGCCAGCAATAGCACAGAGAAAACGGCAAGACCGGCCCGGAAAACCGGGTTTTTACATGTAAAACCAATCATTTTTTCAGGGTTTAACCTTATATCGGTAAATTTGTGCCACTATACGGCAAAGCCCCGGGAAGCTACAGTAAGCGGATCGTGGCAGGGGCCGCCTACCGCAGCGCTTGTATTCAACCGGTCTATCCCGCACAATTTTCTGTTTCCATTAGTATTTGTTACACCATGTCACTGATTGCGCTCGGCATCAATCACCGCACTGCACCCGTCGAACTGCGGGAACAGGTCTCCATTACCGGCGATCGGGTCAGTGATGCCCTGCGTGGGCTAACCGCTTTACCCTCGGTCAACGAGGCCGCCATCCTGTCGACCTGCAACCGTACCGAATTATATTGCAATCTACTCGAACCCGGTCTCGAAGATATTACTGACTGGTTGGCAGGCTACCATGGTATCGACCCGGCCCTGATCCGTCCCCATCTGTATTCCTATCCCGGCGCGAAAGCCGTGCGCCACCTGTTACGGGTTGCCGGCGGGCTGGATTCCATGATCATCGGCGAACCCCAGATCCTTGGACAAATGAAGGATGCCTACCAGACAGCCAACGCCGCTGGTACGCTGGACAGCACACTGGGCCGTTTGTTCCAGCATACCTTCTCGGTCGCCAAACAAATCCGCACCGACACCGCGATCGGTGAGAGTCCGGTTTCCGTTGCATTTGCCGCCGTCAGCCTGGCAAAACAGATCTTTGGTGATTTCACCTCACAGACTGCGCTGCTGATCGGCGCCGGCGAAACCATCGAATTGACCGCACGGCATCTTCGCGACCAGCAACTCGCCCGACTGATCATTGCCAATCGCACCCCCGAGAACGCCCACCGCCTGGCGACGCATTTCGATGGCTATGGCATCGGGCTGGACGAAATTCACGCCCATATCGCCGAAGCGGATATTATTATTTCGGCGACCGGCAGTCCGCACACTATCCTCAACAAGGCCATGGTAAAAAAGGCCCTGAACAGCCGCAAACATCGCCCGGTGTTCATGGTGGATATCGCCGTACCGCGCGATATCGACGCCAACGTTGCAGACCTCGAAGACGTGTATCTCTACACGGTCGATGACCTGCAGGATGTCATTAAGGAAAACCTCAAGTCACGTCAACAGGCGGCGCAACAGGCCGAAGAAATTATCGACGTGCAGGTTGACCGGTTTATGAGCTGGCTGCGGGCGCAGGATGCCGTATCGACCATCCGTAACTACCGTCAGCATGCCGAACAGCAACGCAACGAGGTTATCCACAAGGCTCAGCGGATGCTTGCCAACGGCAAGGATCCCGGGCAGGTAGTGGAATTTCTCGCCAATACGCTCACCAACAAACTGATTCACGCGCCCAGCGTACGCATCCGCGAAGCAGCCGAACATGGCGACAATGACCTGCTCGATGCGGCACTGGTGCTGTTCAACATCGATGAAGACAATCCGTGAACCCGTCACTGGAAAACAAACTGCAAACTGTCGTGGAACGTGCCGAGGAAGTCAGCGCGCTGCTCTCCGACCCCGAGGTCATCGCCGACAACAATCGTTTTCGTGAACTGTCGCAGGAATATGCGCAGATCAACCCGGTCGTCAGCTGTTTTGAGTCACTGCAACAGGCACGCAATGATGAAACCGCCGCGCAGGACATGCTGAAAGACCCGGACCCCGAGTTGCGTGATATGGCCGGCGAGGAACTGCAGGACGCCATGCGCCGGCGCGAAGCACTGGAACTCGAACTGCAGAAACACCTGCTGCCCAAAGACCCCAACGACAATAAAAATGTGTACCTGGAAATCCGCGCCGGCACCGGCGGCGACGAAGCCGCCATCTTTGCCGGCGACCTGTTCCGCATGTATTCGCGCTATGCCGAGACACAACGCTGGAGCGTTGAAATCCTCAGTGAAAACGCAGGTGAACACGGTGGCTACAAGGAGATCATTGCACGCATCAGTGGTAATGATGTGTATGCCCGGCTCAAGTTTGAATCCGGTGTCCACCGTGTGCAGCGTGTGCCGGAAACCGAATCACAGGGCCGCATCCATACCTCGGCCGCCACTGTCGCAGTATTACCCGAAGCGGAAGAAACCAAAGCCATCAACATCAACCCGGCCGACCTGAAAGTTGATACCTATCGCGCCTCGGGTGCGGGTGGTCAGCATATTAACAAAACCGACTCGGCTGTACGCATCACCCATCTACCCACCGGCGTGGTGGTGGAATGCCAGGACGAACGTTCGCAACACAAGAACCGCGCGCGCGCCCTGTCGCTGCTGGCCTCACGCCTGCAGGCCGCAGAGGATGAAAAACGCCAGAGTGCGGAAAGTGAAACACGCCGCAACCTGGTCGGCAGCGGTGACCGCTCGGAACGCATCCGCACCTACAACTTCCCGCAGGGGCGCATCACGGATCATCGCATCAACCTGACCCTGTACAAACTGGATGAAATTATCCAGGGCACACTCGACCCGATCATTGAACCGCTATTGAGTGAAGACCAGGCCGACCGGCTGTCGGAACTCAGCGCGCAGGACCACTGAACATACAGTGACCAGCATCGAACAGGCACTGTTGCAGGCTGCCGAACAACTGCGCGCCAGCGACACGCCGCAACTGGATGCTGAAGTATTGCTCATGCACATACTGGGCAAACCCCGCAGTTACCTGCACGCCTGGCCCGAGGCACAACTGGATACCCGACAACTGGCCGCTTTCAAAACACTGGTTGATCAACGGGCAACCGGGCAACCGGTTGCACACCTCACTGGCAAGCGTGAATTCTGGTCGCTGGATCTCGAAGTCAGCGGGCACACGCTCATCCCCCGACCGGATACCGAACTGCTGGTCGAGCAGGCACTGAAAAAACTGTCGGCTGACCGGCCGCTTCGCATTCTTGATGCCGGTACGGGCAGCGGCGCCATTGCGCTGGCGCTGGCCAACGAGCGCCCCCACTGGACAGTCTTTGCCAGCGACCGCTCCCTGCCGTGCCTGACGGTAGCGCGCAACAATGCCACGCGGCTCAAACTGGACAACGTACACTTTTTCGCCGGTGACTGGTGCAAGGCCATTGCCAGGCACTCGCTCGATGCGCTGATCTCGAACCCACCCTATATCGCCGAACGGGATTCGCACCTCGGCGAAGGCGACGTACGCTTTGAACCACGCAGCGCATTGACGTCAGGCACGGATGGCCTCGACGACCTTCGGCGACTGGCAGACGAGGCATCACGCACCCTTCGACCCGGTGCGCACCTTCTCCTGGAACACGGCTTCGAGCAGGCCAGGGAAGTTCGCAGGCTATTGGAAATCAACAGATTTACCGACACAGGCAGTGCGCGGGACCTGGCTGGCCACGAACGCGTCAGCTATGCCCGGAAACCCGCCTGAAGCGATGCTCGCGACTCCCCTGCTTTTGGTATAGGATTTCCCTATGGAACATCCCGACCCGGATACGATCAAGCACCGGGAAGTCGCCTTCCGCGACCACCTCCCGGGGCAGCAACAGGCGCTCGACGCCATACTGGCGCTGAGCGATATCGACGGCGTGCTGGAAGTTTCCCTGGCCGGCCCGTCGCGCAACGCCATACGTATCGACTATGACTTGCGCCAGATCGACCTCTGTACCATTGAGGCGCTTCTGTTCGAACTGGGCTTTCACCTCGACAACAGCCTGCTGACCAAAATAAAGCGCGCCTTGTACTACTACACGGAAAGCAATGAACTGGCGTGCCTCTCGCCCACGCATGGTCAGGGAAACAGCACCCGGGACATCTTCACCCACTGCTATCTCAGTCAGCGTCATGGTTGCCGTGATACGCGCCCTGAACACTGGCGCCGTTACCTGTAAGCCTGTTTTTTTACGCCCGTCGCCGGTATCGTCTACACATGGATGATACGCAACTGCTACGCTACAGCCGACAAATACTCCTGCCACGCATCGGTACCGAAGGCCAGCAAACCCTGCTCGACGCCCGTGTGCTGGTCATTGGCGCCGGGGGACTCGGCTCACCGGCCGCCCTGTACCTGGCGGCAGCCGGCGTCGGGCACCTGGTGATTGCGGACAATGACCGTGTGGATCTCTCCAACCTGCAACGGCAAATCCTTCACCATCACACCGACATCGGCAAACCCAAAGTCGATTCGGCGAAACACACCCTGAACGCGCTCAACCCGGATGTTGAAGTCACAAGCCTGCCGCTTCGGCTGCAGGGTGAAGCCTTGACCACGCAAGTCAGCCAGGCTGACCTCGTTGTGGATGCAAGCGACAATTTCGACACCCGCTTTGCTGTCAACCGCGCCTGCGTGGAAACCGCGACACCGTTGGTATCCGGCGCTGCGGTGCGCATGGAAGGACAAGTCTCGGTGTTTCTGCCAAAAGACCCGGACAGCCCCTGCTACCGCTGCCTGTACCGTGAAGGCGATGACCCGGACCAGACCTGCGCCGACAATGGCGTACTGTCACCCATTGTCGGCATCATTGGCAGCATCCAGGCGCTGGAAGCCATCAAAGTATTGCTTGAACTGGGTGACACACTGTGCGGCCGCCTGCTGGTGTTCGATGGCCTGTACCAGGAATGGCGTAGTCTGAAACTCCGCCGCGACCCGGCCTGCCCGGTATGTGGAGATAAACAGCCATGAAGCACATTACCCTCCCGCGCCCATTGGTCAACCGGATTCTCACCCTGGCGCAAAGCTCGCCGAACAGGGAAATCTGTGGACTGGTCAGCGCACAGACCAACCAGACATTACGCTGCATCCCTGTCAGCAACATTGCCGAACAACCCGAACGGCTGTTCGCCATGAACCCTGCGCAACAGATCGACGCCATGCGACAGATACGTGAACGGGGCGAAACACTGTTCGCCATTTACCACTCGCACCCCACCGGCCCGGCCGAACCCTCCACCACTGATATTGAACAGGCGGCTTACCCGGATGTACTGCACCTGATTGTCTCGCTGAACACGAAAGGTGTACTGGAACTGAGAGGATACCGGTTCGACAACGGTATGGTCGAAGCCATGCACCTGGAAATACTGGAAGACTGAATTATCAGGATGCGCTGCTGGCGCCATCAGGCTTGTGCAGTGCTGGCCGATACCCACAGCAAGTGGTGGGAACAAGACGTCGGCAGGCGACGCTGCCAACCGCCGGGAGCTGAGTACAGCGTGCGAACCCTGACCCAAAAACTTGTCTGCCTGTTGCTGCTGTCATTTTCCAGCGTTGCAACCGCTACCCCGGATCCTCGCCTGAACCTGACCCGGGCAGAGACTGCGTGGCTGGATCAACATCCTGAACTGGTACTGGCGCCCGCCACGGATTTTGCGCCCTATGAGTTCTTCGACGACAAGGGGGGCTACCGGGGCATAGCGGCAGATTATATCGCGTTGCTGGAAGAACGCCTCGGTATACATTTCCGCACCACCAGGCTGACCAGCGAGGCTGCGCGCCATCAGGCCATCGCATCCGGCCGTATCGATATCGTAACCGCCGTCACCACCGATTCTCTACTGGCCGGCGATGCGTTATTGGCCAGACCGCATATCACCATGCCAGAGGTTATTGTGGCCAAGCTGGACTACCCTGACCTGCGCGCCCTGCAGGGGCTGCGTGTCGCACAGGCCAAAAACGCGCCTCTGCGCATCAATGCCGATGCAGTACCGGGACATATTGAGCTGGTATCGGTGCCGGATGTCGCCACGGCACTGGAGATGATCTCGGAAGGCCGGGTCGATGCGCTGGTAACCGATATGGCAACCGCCTCCTACTATATCCACCGCGAGGGCATGACGGATATTCGTATTGTCGGAAAGACAGGCTCAAATCTATCCCTGGCTGTGGCCGTACGCCGCGACTGGCCGCAGCTGCTGACGATTATGGACAAGGCGCTGGACAGCATTACCCGCGAGGAACGACAGCGCATATCGAGGCAATGGATACACCTGAAAGAGGCATCCCTGTTGGACACGCGCAGCTTCCAGCTCTCCATGATGGTCATCATCCTGATCATACTGTTGACGCTGGTTTCAATTCTGGTGTGGAACCGGACCCTCAAGGCGCAGGTGGCACAACGTACACAGTCATTAAAACAGGAGTTGCGGCGGCGTCACGAAGCCGAGCAGAAACTGCAGGGTGCGCATGCCGATCTCATGAAGTCACACCAGAAACTCAAGCAGGCGCAAATGCAACTGATCCAGGCGGCCAAAATGGAATCCGTTGGTCGGCTGGCGGCCGGTGTGGCGCACGAAGTGAAGAACCCGCTGGCAGTCCTGCTCCTTGGCCTGGATTATATTGGTGGGGAGGCCCGCAAGGAGCCGGTACTCAGCGATGTCGTGACGGATATGGAAACCGCCGTGCAACGCGCCGATACCGTTATCAACGGACTACTGGATTTTTCCAGGGAAAGTCAGCTGAACTGCGAGGAAATCTGCCTCAACGATATTATAGAAAATTCACTGCGCCTGGTCCTGCACGAGCTGGTACAGCGCAATATTGATCTGGTCAGGCACCTGGATCCCGAGTTACCCGAAACCAGCTGTGATTCGAATCGAATGCAGCAAGTATTCGTGAACCTGTTGATGAACGCCATCCAGGCAATGAACAAAGACGGAACACTGACTGTTTCGACCTGTCAGGCTGTGGTAAACACACAACGTGACACGCAGGCCGCATCCAGTATACGCTTCGAAGCAGGCCAGCCTGTGATCGTAGCCGAAGTGTGCGATACCGGCCCGGGTGTCGCTGAAAACATGCTGGAAAAGATATTTGATCCATTCTATACAACGAAACCCGTGGGTGAAGGCACCGGGCTGGGGCTTTCAGTCATCAGGAATATCATCGACCTGCACCAGGGTGCGATCGAGGTCAGGAACCGGGTACCACAGGGGCTTTCCGTGATGATCATGTTTGAAAACAAGGAGCGCTAGATGTCGACAAAAAAAATCAGGGTGCTGGTGGTAGATGACGAACCCGGCATCACACGTATGATCAAATTAAATCTGGAAAAAACCGGCGACTACGAAGTATGGGCGGAAAACGAGGGAAGCCGTGCCATTGAAGCAGCCCGGGAGTTCAGACCGGATATCATTTTCCTCGATGTAATGATGCCGGATATACAAGGGAACGTGATCGCCGAACAGCTTAAGGAAGATACCGAACTGAAAGACATCAAGCGCGTATTTCTGACCGCCATTGTCACCCGCGACGAAACGGCAGATGGTGGCAATGAAATAGGTGGCAACCATTTTCTCGCCAAACCGGTCAAAACGAAGGACATTATCCGCATGATCGAAAAGGTTCTATAGACTCCGGCAAGAACAAGGCCGGGCCGATGCACCTTGAAGTCCTGGAAAACTGAGTTATCACCTCTGCCGGGATTTTTTTGCCGTACTGGTGACAGGCACCCCTGTCCCGCCGGCAACAGCACCAGCACCTGCGCCTGCCAGGTAAGTTCGGTAAGCCATCGGTAAAGAAAAAGGGGGCTCATTGAGCCCCCTTTTTTATTCGCTGGTATTGCCTGTTAAATCAGGACTGCTTCAGATTGGTTTCACACAGTACCGAACGCATACTGCCAATCAGCTCCAGCAAGGCTTCATTCCGTACCCGGTAGTACATGCGGTTGGCCTCTTTGCGTGACACGAGAATTCGCTTGCTACGTAACTGGTCCAGGTGCTGCGACATATTGCTCTGGGTAGTACCAATCTGTTTGGCAAGCTCACCTACTGTAATTTCCTGGTCTTCCAGTGCGCACAGGATCCGCCAGCGCAGGGGATGTCCCATAGCCTTTAGTGCATCCGCTGTCAGCACGGCATCCTCGGACGTAACCGCTTGCTGTTTCTCTTCATCTGTCATCCGGAGAACCTGCTGCAAATTTCTGAAGAGGATTAATCAATACACCGGTATCCTGTCATATCCTTGGCAATACAGAGTATATCGGTAATTGTACCGGAATCATCATCGGACGCGCGCAAACAGGGCATCGAGTCCTGCCGGGTCCAGGTAAGGCGTATTATACCTCCAACGTTCCCTGGTACTCCAGCAAGGTTGTATTGATGGGTTCAACGTGACAGCCGAAGCACGGCGAGATGTAACAACACAACTTACCGCGCCAGTAACCGGTCCAGCTGGTTAGCAAAAGCCTGACGATCTGCCTGG
>CAYYAP010000052.1:0-15492 GCA_964469575.1 uncultured Thiohalobacter sp. | reverse complement strand
TCTCTCACGTCTCCCTCAGACAGGCTAGCGGCCGATGGGTTTCCCGGCTTGAAACTTCGTATCCGGCAAGTGCCCCTGGATGCCGGCAGTCGCCGGCCTTTCAGCTAAATCGCCGCGCGCCCTACATCCCTTCGCCCGCGCAAGCTATACTGCGCGCTTTTAAATCATGGCTGACGCGCGACTTTGACTTCCGACACAACACCCAAAACGTTTCAGGGCCTGATCCTGGCGCTACAGGACTACTGGTCACGGCAGGGCTGTGTGCTCCTGCAACCTTATGATATGGAGGTTGGCGCAGGCACCTTTCACCCTGCCACCTTCCTGCGCGCCATCGGCCCGGAACCCTGGCGCGCAGCCTATGTTCAGCCCTCGCGCCGCCCGACAGACGGACGCTATGGCGAAAATCCCAATCGCCTGCAACATTATTACCAGTTCCAGGTGCTGCTCAAGCCCAGCCCGGACAACATCCAGGAACTCTACCTGGATTCGCTGCGCGAACTCGGCCTCGACCCGCTGGTACACGATATCCGTTTTGTCGAAGACAACTGGGAATCACCCACCCTGGGCGCCTGGGGACTGGGCTGGGAAATCTGGCTGAACGGGATGGAAGTCACCCAGTTCACCTATTTCCAGCAGGTCGGCGGGCTGGACTGCCGACCCGTCAGCGGTGAAATCACCTATGGACTGGAACGCATCGCCATGTACCTGCAAGGCGTGGAAAGTGTCTTCGACCTGGTGTGGACCGACGGCCCGCAGGGCAAGGTGCTGTACGGTGACGTGTTCCACCAGAACGAAGTGGAAATGTCGACCTACAATTTCGAACACGCTAACGTGGAAGAACTGTTCCACGGGTTCGACGTCTGTGAAAAAGACAGCCAGGCGCTGATTGAAGCGGGCCTGCCATTACCCGCCTACGAGTTGATGCTGAAAGCCTCGCATACCTTCAACCTGCTGGATGCGCGCAGCGCCATTTCCGTGACCGAACGCCAACGCTTTATCCTGCGCGTGCGTTCACTGGCCCGCGCGGTCGCGCAATCCTATTACGAACGACGAGAGTCGCTTGGCTTCCCGCTGTTGAAAGGGGAGGCATCGTCATGACCGAAACCCGCAAGCTGCTGATTGAAATTGGCACAGAAGAATTACCGCCAAAAGCGCTGCGGCGATTATCTGAATCCTTTGCTGACGGGATGTCTCGCGCACTCGACGAAGCGGGCCTTGAATACCAGGGCATACAACCCTGCGCTGCGCCACGTCGACTCGCACTACTGGTGCATGCATTACCGGTTGCGCAGGCGGATCGTGAAGTGGTGCGCCGTGGTCCCGCGCTGGCGGCCGCCTTCGATGAGGAAGGTTGCCCGACCAAAGCGGCTATTGGTTTCGCAAAAAGCTGTGGTGTCGAAGTTGAAGCACTCGACCAACTGGAAACGCCCAAAGGTAGCTGGCTGTCGTTCCGTGCCATAGAGAAAGGCCGTGCAACAACTGAGCTTGTCGCGGAGATGGTCGAACGCGCCCTGGCCGGACTCCCGGTGCCCAAACGCATGCGCTGGGGTAACCGTGAGGAAGAATTTGTCCGCCCGGTTCACTGGATTGTCCTGCTGTTTGGTGACGAAGTCATTCCAGCGCAGGTGCTGGGTATTACCGCCGGCCGCGAAACCCGTGGTCATCGCTTCCATCACCCGCAACCGATTTCACTGGCATCGGCCGATGACTACATCACCAGGCTATGTGATCCCGGGCATGTGCTGGTGGACTACCGCGCACGCCGCGACCGGGTGCGCAACCAGGTCGTTGAACGTGGTGAAGAACTGGGCGGCAGGGCATTAATCGATGAAGATCTGCTGGATGAAGTCTGTTCGCTGGTCGAGTGGCCGGTTGCCATTGCCGGCCAGTTTGATGAAAGCTTCCTTGAGGTGCCTTCTGAAGCGTTGATTTCCAGTATGCAGGATCACCAGAAATATTTTCCGGTGGTCAGCGCGGGAGGCAAGTTGTTGCCTTACTTCATCACGGTCGCCAACCTGGAAAGCCGTGACCCGGAACAGATTCGCGCCGGCAATGAACGCGTCATTCGTCCACGCCTGTCCGACGCCGCCTTCTTCTGGAACCAGGATCGCAAGACCCCCCTGTCTTCGCACGCTGAACGACTGCGCAGCATGGTGTTCCAGAAAAAACTCGGCACCCTGTTCGATAAACAGGAACGCATGGCCCGGCTTGCGGCAACTATCGCCACGCAAATCGGCGGCGACCCGGCACATGCCGAGCGCGCTGCACGCCTGTGCAAGTGTGACCTGCTGACCCACATGGTCTACGAGTTCCCGGAACTCCAGGGCATCATGGGCCGCTACTATGCCGCACACGATGGTGAACCCGAGGCCGTCGCTCAAGCTATCGAGGAACACTATCGACCGCGTTTTGCCGGCGACGCACTGCCGCAATGTACCATCGGCCTGGCGTTGGCTATCGCCGATCGTCTCGATAGCCTGATCGGTATTTTCGCCATTGGGCAGGCGCCCAGTGGTGACAAGGATCCCTTTGCACTACGTCGCGCTGCACTGGGCCTGGTCAGGCTCAGCATCGAGGGCAAGCTCGACATCGATCTCGAAGCGTTACTGGGTACAACCGCCACGGGTTTTGATGCCGGCATCAAGGCGGGTGACGCGGTGAAGCCTGTCTTTGACTATGTCATGGATCGTCTACGCGCTTACTACCAGGACAACGGGCTTTCTGTTGATCTGGTCGATGCCGTACTCGCGACACGCCCGACACGTTTACTGGATTTCGACAAGCGCATCCGCGCCTGCCAGGTGTTTCGAAAATTACCCGAAGCCGCTGCACTCGCCGCCGCCAATAAACGTACCGCCAATATTCTCAGGAAAACCGATCAGGCCATTCCGGCAAGCATTGATAAAGCGCTGCTGCAGGACCCGGCAGAAAAACAGCTGGCCGAACAGCTGGCCACGCTCAAACCCGGCGTTCTCGAATACATGGACAAGGGTGATTACACACCGGCGTTACAACAGTTAGCCGGGCTACGCGATGCAGTCGACGCCTTTTTCGATGAGGTGATGGTTATGGTCGATGACGATTCGCTACGCGCCAACCGGCTGGCCTTACTGAAAGAACTTGCTACGCTGTTTCTGCACGTCGCTGATCTTTCGCGTTTGCAACACTGAGGTAACTATGGAACAGAGTGACTCCTACCAGGCCATGCTCGATGCGGTCCAGGCATTTCACGACAAGCATGATTTCCGCAACACCGGCGGGGAAGACATGAACTACCGTATTGCATTAATGGCGGAAGAGCTTGGCGAAATTTCCGCCTGCGTCACCAAGGGCAAATCCCTCGACAGTTTATCTGAAGAAGTGGCAGACCTTTTTATTCTGCTGGTTGGAACGGCTATCGCAGCGGACTTTGATCTGAAGGACGCCTTCTGGAAGAAAATGGAAAAACTCATGCAGCGTGAATCACGCATGGTCAACGGACGTATCCGGGTATCTGAATTCCGTGATATGAGTTAGGCAATTGTCGATGCCCTCAAAACCTGTTCTCTACCTGCGCTCCTTTGTCTTCTGGATCTTCTTTGCCACGATTACCCTGGTGTTTGCACCCCTGCTACTGCTCAGTTTTCCGTTCCCTTTCAATAAACGTTTTGCATTGACCTATGCATGGTCAACGCTGACCATCTGGTGGCTCGGGGTGACCTGCAAACTCTACTATGAAATAGAGGGGCGGGAAAATATCACCCATAACGCAGGGATTGTGTTTGCCAAGCACCAGTCGACCTGGGAGACACTCACGCTTAACTTCTGGTTTACGCCACAAACCTGGGTGATAAAACGTGAACTGTTGTGGCTGCCGTTTTTCGGCTGGGGCGCCTACATGATGGAACCTATCGCACTGAACCGTGGCGCCGGCCGCAAGGCGATAGAACAACTGGTCGAACAGGGACAACAACGCCTCGACAGCGGACGCTGGGTAATTATCTTTCCGGAAGGCACACGCATCGCGCCCGGACAACGCGGGCGCTATCGTGTCGGCGGCGCCATACTGGCGGAACGCACCGGTTACCCGGTCTATCCTGTGGCGCACAACGCCGGTGAATACTGGCCCCGGCGTCAGTTCATCAAGAAGCCGGGCGTTATAAAAGTCAGTATCGGGCCGGCCATACTACCCGAAGGGAAATCGGCGCAACAGATTTTGCAGGAAGCCGAAAACTGGATCGAGTCAGAAATGGTGCGCATCACCACGCTGGATGAACACGAGCATGGCACTACCGACGAATAGCAAACGATGTAAGTTTGTCTAATTATGCGGGCCTTGCACGTTTGTGGCTTTTTAAAACTTTCCGTCGCCTTATCGTTACCACGCCCGTAACGATACCGCTGATGAAAAGCGGTAGGCTGGCGGGGAGGGGCACAGCCGTCAAAACACGCATTTGATCTACCGAAGCCCCGGTACCAAAGCTGAATGACACCGTGCGACGGTCCGCAGACAGCGTAATAATGTCATCGACTCCACGTGCGGCAGTTGCGCCATTAATACCAACGCCCTCTATACCGCGTGGTACGACTCCCGTTGGATACATTGTGGTCGGTAAGCCGAAAACAGTATCGTTTGCGTCAAGTGTGTTATTAAGCAACATAAGCCCTAGAACAGGCGTGTTGAAGGTGATCGATCCTGTCGTAGTAACTGCGCTTGTCGGCGTTCCTGAAACCGTATCATAGTGAATAAAATAGCTGGCAACCCCGCCATCCAGTGCAACTGAACCTGGAGTGAGATCAGATCCCTGACTCACCGTGCCCGATAGCGTCATATCGACGTTAACTGACCCGCCAGGCACATCTAGCACCTGCTCTCGAAAAACGCGTACCAGGTTATCACTTTCCAGTGCAGACACCGTTACTGAAGAAGGTGGTGCAATAATATCTACCGTGCTTGAGTAACTGACAATAGATGAATATCCGATGGCAGGTATTGAAAACAACGCTGTCATCATACCCGTGGCGCCACAGAGGTGGCGAAAGGCCTTCATGAGGCAATACATATTTTTCCCCTTCTTCTTATTTAAAATACTATCGAACTGCTTTATATTTTTTACATTACTCAACAGGTGGGACGCAGCCTGCCATTTTTCTATTCCACAATTATCTACACATCAAGGTTGGATGCCGTCAGCGCATTCTTCTCGATAAATTCACGGCGCGGTTCGACCTGGTCGCCCATCAGGGTGGTAAAGATTTCATCCGCTGCCACGGCATCTTCAATGTTTACCTGCAACATACGACGTGAGTCGGGGTTCATGGTAGTTTCCCAGAGTTGCTCGGGGTTCATTTCACCCAGCCCCTTATAACGCTGGATGTGTTGTCCACGCTTGGCTTCATCCATCAACCAGTCGATCGCCTGTTTGAAGCTGTCGACAGGCTGCTGTTTTTCACCACGCTGGATGAAGGCGCCCTCGCCAAGCAGCTCGTTGAGCTGTTCGCCCAACGCCACGATGCGTCCGTATTCTGCGCTGGCGAAAAATTCACTGGGAAGCTTCTGCTCACTGGCAGTAATACCGTGCGTTAATCGTTTGACTGCGATGGTGAACAGTTCGTGATCCTCATCCTGACTTACAGTGATCTCAAAGCGTTCGCCAGCTTTTTGCTGACTGTTGATACGTCCTTCCAGCTCTGTACACCACGCCGCAATTTTCACCATATCGTGTAAATCGACTTCTTCCAGGGCTGGCATATACAGCATGCGCTCCAGCACAGCCGGGTTATAGCGGCGCGAAAGACGTGCAATCGAGGCGGTCACCGACAGGAACTGCTTCGCCAGGCTTTCCAGGCCCGGGCCGGTCAGCGCCGGGGCGTCCTTGCTGACAAACAGGCTGGCCTTGTCCAGCGCGGCCTGGAGCAGATACTCCTGCAACGCCTGATCATCCTTCACATATTGTTCCTGCTTGCCTTTCTTTGTTTTATACAGTGGCGGCTGGGCAATATACACGTAGCCGTTCTCAATCAACTCCGGCATCTGCCGGTAGAAAAAGGTCAGGAGCAGGGTGCGGATGTGCGAGCCATCAACGTCGGCATCGGTCATGATGATGATACGGTGATAACGCAGTTTCTCGATATTGAATTCATCACGGCCGATCCCGCAGCCCAGTGCAGTGATCAATGTACCCACCTCGGCTGACGAGAGCATTTTATCGAAGCGCGCCTTCTCGACATTCAGTATCTTGCCTTTCAGCGGCAAAATAGCCTGGGTGCGCCGGTCCCGACCCTGCTTGGCGGAACCGCCGGCGGAATCACCCTCGACCAGGTACAGTTCGCTCTGCGCCGGATCACGCTCCTGACAATCCGCCAGCTTACCCGGCAAGCCGGCGATATCCAGCGCGCCCTTGCGGCGGGTCATCTCCCGCGCTTTACGCGCCGCTTCACGCGCCATCGCCGCTTCCAGGATCTTCGACACGATAGATTTTGAATCTGTAGGATTTTCAAGAAGATAGCTATCAAGTTTTTCTGAAACGGTGGATTCTACAATGCCTTTTATCTCGGACGAAACCAGCTTGTCCTTGGTCTGCGAGGAAAACTTGGGGTCCGGCACTTTGACCGATAGCACTGCCGTCAGTCCTTCACGCGCATCATCACCCGTGGTGTTGACCTTGTTCTTTTTGGTTACCTGCTTTTCCATGTACTGGTTCAGAGTGCGCGTCAAGGCGGCGCGGAACCCTGCCAGGTGGGTGCCACCGTCCAGCTGGGGAATGTTATTGGTAAAACAGAAAATGTTTTCCTGGTAGGAATCATTCCACTGCATGGCGACTTCAACCCCCACCCCATCGCGCTGGCCGGTGAAATAGAAAACATTCTGATGCAAAGGCGTCTTCTTCCGATTCAGGTGTTCAACAAAAGCGCGGATACCGCCCTGGTATTCAAAGATATCCTGCTTGTCGTTAAGCTCATCGGTGAGTCGTATACGTACGCCGGAGTTTAAAAATGATAGTTCTCTCAATCGCTTGGCGAGAATATCGTAGTGAAATTCAATGTTTGTAAATATTTCAGCACTGGGCTTGAAGCGAATTTCTGTGCCTGTCGCATCGGTGTTGCCGATGACTTTCAGCGGCGTCACCGGTTCGCCCCTGACGTATTCCTGGAAATGGATATGTCCGTCACGCTTGACCGTGAGCTTCAGTGTCTCGGACAGCGCGTTGACCACGGATATGCCTACGCCATGCAGTCCGCCGGATACCTTGTAGGAATTGTCATCGAACTTACCACCGGCATGCAGTACCGTCATGATGACTTCGGCGGCTGAGCGCCCTTCCTCGGGATGAATATCGACCGGAATACCTCGGCCATCATCACTGATGGTGACTGAATTATCGCTGTGCAGTGTGACGGAAATTTCTGAACAATATTTGGCCAGCGCCTCATCAATCGAGTTATCCACGACCTCAAACACCATATGGTGCAGTCCGGTACCATCATCCGTGTCACCGATGTACATACCGGGACGCTTTCTGACTGCGTCGAGTCCTTTCAGGACCTTGATATTTGAGGAATCGTAGCTGGGGGTATCTGCCATGGTATTTGTTCCAGAGAGTGTCCGGGCATTATACCACCTCCCGCACCTCGCCGTGTTTCACGTGAAACCTTTTGATGTTGGCCCCCGGCAGACTGTCCATTGCCGGGAAATCGATGGCTGTGGCAAAAACCTGGGCGTCGAGATCAGCGAGCCTTCGCATCACACGGGTCTGATTAAGACTATCGAGTTCTGCTCCCAGATCATCGAGCAGAAACAGGCTGGGCGTACCGTTCTGTTTTCTGAGCAACATAGCCTGACTCAGCTTAAGCCCGATGACCAGTAACTTCTGTTGCCCCCTGGACAAGCTTTCGTTCACTGCTCTGGCCTGGTATTTCAGGGAAAAATCCGCACGGTGAGGCCCACTGCGCGTAAACCCCTGTTCCCGATCCATTGTCAGACTGTCTTCAAGCACGGCATGATAGTCCTTATCCGCTGACCATCCCCTTCGATAGTTAATCTCCAGGCTTTCCCCTGACTCCAGGAATTCTTTCATTATTTCAGAGAGATAAAGCACTATTTCATCCAGGTACTTCCTCCGCCAGGCATCCAGGGATTGACTGCAGGTCACCAGGTCTCTGTCCCATACAGTAATTTCCCTGGGTGAAGATGCCGACCGCAAAGCCGCATTACGTTGCTTGATCAGTTTTTGAAACTGCTTCCACACCGGAATGTAATCAGGTTTCACGTGAAACAATCCCCAATCAAGAAACTGCCGTCTCACCGGCGGCCCGTTTTCAATCAGTCCATGCAGGTTACCGCCAACCCACTGAAGGGGAAACAAGGCGGCCAGCTCAGAAAGTTTGCGAACAGGCTGACTGTCTACCCGGGCAACCAGCTGTCCCGGTTTTCGACTCACGCCTACGGGAATACATCGGCCGGATGCCTGCTGGATCTGCGCGACCAGCTGAAAACAGGATTGCCCATGGGCAATGGCTCGGTCCAGTGAACTGGATCGGAAGGAACTGGCACGGCCCAGGACATAAATTGTTTCGAGAAGGCTGGTTTTACCGGCTGCGTTTTCTCCACTGAACAGATTAAGTCCAGGCGAAAAATCCAGGTTCATTTTTGCCAGGTTGCGAAATCCGTCAATGGAAAGCGTAGAAAGCGGCATGTTAAATCCCCGGCATAACACCGGGGGCAAAAGGAGCGGCTACAGCCGCATCGGCATGACGACGTATCGGTACTGATCCGTCCCGGGCTGTTTAATCAGGCAACTGCTGTTTGAGTCACCCAGGATAATCTCAACCTGCTCACTTCGCACGGCCGCCAGCACATCAAGCAGGTAGGTGACATTAAAACCAATCTCTAACTCACCGCCACTGTAATCGACTTCAAATTCTTCGTCAGCTTCTTCTTGTTCTGGATTATGTGCTTGAATTTTAATGTTATTTTTCTCAAGGTTGAGACGAATACCCCGGTATTTTTCATTGGAAAGGATCGAAGTGCGGGACAGTGCCTGGCGAAACAGCTCACGATCCGCCACCACCAGCTTGTCCCCCCCCTTGGGCACAACCCGGTCATAGTCAGGGAACCGGCCATCCACCAGTTTTGACGTGAAACACACATCGCCGGCTGTCAGGCGGATATGATTGGCGCCAAGTTCCACGGCAACGGCCGTGTCGCTGTCGTCGAGCAGTCGCTGCAGCTCCTGTATACCCTTGCGCGGCACAATGACCTGGCGAGGATTGTCCGTGTGTATTTCAACATTCACATCACACAGGGCCAGACGATGACCATCCGTTGCCACAGCGCGCAAAAAACCATTACCCATTTCCAGCATCAATCCGTTCAGGTAATAGCGCACATCCTGTTGCGCCATGGAGAACTGGGTGCGGTCAATCACTTCCTTGAGTTCAGCTTGCGCCAGGGTAAATTTTGAATCGCCACTGATTTTCTCCACCAGGGGGAAATCGGCTGCAGGCAGCGTGGAAAGCGTAAAGCGACTTTTCCCGGAACGTATCTGCGCCTTCTGATCCTTGATCGTTACCTGGAGTTTCGCGTTCTCCGGAAGCGCTTTGCAGATATCGATCAACTTGCGCGCAGGCAAGGTGATTTCACCTTCTTCCTGCACTGTCGCATTGACCCCTGCCTGAATTTCAACTTCAAGATCTGTGGCGGTGAGTTTAAGCGCGTCAGTACTTGCATTGATGAGGAGATTACCCAACACAGGAAGGGTCTGGCGTCTTTCGACCACACCGATAACCTGCTGGAGGGGTTTCAGGAAAGACTCTCGGTCTATCGTGAATTTCATTTAATTAAATATCCTTTTTATAATACAAGTTACTGTTATTAAGGGCGGCCCTGACGGTAGATAAGTGTACCTTTCAACAAGCTATTCAACAGGCTGCAAGGTAAAACCGGTGTTGAAAACTCTACCCGGCCACTGTGGGGTACCTGTGGATAATATCGGAAAACTTTTGCGCAATAAAACTGTGCACCGGTTATCCACATCATGTGGTGAGTATTCTCCACAAGTTGCTATAGTCCTCGGCAATACGCATGTCGGCTTCTTTCAGTTCATTCACTTTTCGACAGGCATGCAGCACGGTCGTGTGATCACGCCCACCAAAGGCTTCACCGATCTCCGGCAGGCTGTGGTTGGTCAGTTCCTTTGCCAGCGCCATGGCAACCTGTCGTGGCCGCGTAATCGAACGTGTGCGCCTGGCAGAGTGTAGATCAGCCACACGGATTTTGTAGTACTCCGCTACGGTCTTCTGGATATTGTCGATGGAAACCAGCTTGTCCTGCAAGGCAAGTAAATCGCGCAAGGCTTCCTTGGTGAATTTCAGATCAATGCTGCGACCGGTAAAGCGGGCACTGGCGATAATCCGTTTCAGCGCGCCTTCCAGTTCGCGCACATTGGAGTGAATACGCTTGGCGACAAAAAAAGCAACTTCATTGGGCAGTTCGACATTGGCCTGGGCGGCCTTGTTCACCAGGATGGCGACGCGCGTTTCCAGTTCCGGTGGTTCAATCGCCACAGTCAGGCCCCAGCCAAAGCGTGATTTCAGCCGTTCCTCCAGCCCCTTGATCTCTTTCGGGTAGCGGTCGCAGGTCATGATAATCTGACTCTGGCCTTCAAGTAACGCATTGAAAGTATGAAAGAATTCTTCCTGTGAGCGTTCCTTACCGGCAAAAAACTGAATGTCGTCAATGAGTAGCGCATCGACCGAGCGGTAATAGCGTTTGAATTCATTCATGGCGTTATGTTGTAACGCCTTGACCATATCCGCGACAAAACGCTCCGAGTGCAAATAGACGACTTGAGCACCGGGTCGCCGCTCGACAATCAGGTTGCCGACAGCGTGCATCAGGTGGGTTTTACCCAGGCCGACACCGCCATAAATAAACAGCGGGTTATAGGCTGTACCCGGATTTTCAGCGACCTGAATGGAGGCGGCGCGCGCCAGCTGGTTGGATTTGCCTTCCACGAAGGTATCAAAATTGAAGGTGTTGTTCAGGTTTCCGCTGGGAAGGTCGCGTTTTTCGCGGCGGCGTTCCCGGTGCACCGGTTCGGAGGTCGCACTTACCGGCACGGGGGGTTTACTGGAACCGATTTCCAGCTGCACGGCAATGGTTTCGGCATTGGGCCGGGAACCGACAACCTTCTGGATATTTTCCAGGAAATGCTCATTCACCCAGTCAAGAACGAAGCGGTTCGGGGCAAGCAGGGTAAGGCTTTCGCTGTTCTCTATGGCGTGTAAAGGCCGTATCCAGGTATTGAACTGTTGTTCAGGCAACTCGTTTTCAAGCTGCGACAGACATTGTTGCCAGAGAGAGCCTTGCAAGAGGTCATTTCCTGTACTGGTGGTTAGCGGGATACGCCGGGCCGATCAGTCTAACGCCCCGCCGGCGACTTATCCACAACCTTGAAGCAGATAAAAACATCGCTTAAAGGTTGACAGCGGCAGGGTAAAGCCAGTAACCTGCGCGGCCTGATTTGGCCCGCTAGTGTGTGGGCCTTTAACCTTTTTTGGAAGCGGTTTGCGCCATGAAAAGAACATTCCAGCCTAGCAACCTGAAGCGCAAGCGTACACACGGTTTTCGTGCCCGTATGCGCACCAAGAACGGTCGCCTCGTTATCAAGGCGCGCCGGGCGAAAGGTCGCGCGCGTCTTTCTGTCTGACCGGGCACCCTCAACGGGCGCCAGCGCCGCGTACCCCGCCGCTTATCGTCTGCTGACCGCAGCCGATTTTCAGCGAGTCTTCCGGCATTGCGACATCAAGGTCAGCGATCGATATATCACCGTGCTTGCGAAATACAATGAACTGGGTCACCCGCGACTCGGCACAGTGGTTTCAATAAAGAATGCCGGTAACGCGGTCAAACGAAATCGCATCAAGCGCCTGATACGGGAAAGCTTTCGTCTCAACTGTTCCGAAATGAATGACCTCGATCTGGTCGTACTGGTACGCGCCGGTATCAGCGCGTGCAGTAACCCAAAAATTTTCCGCTCACTGGATGCCCACTGGCGTAAAATCGCTTCGCATGCGCAAACTGGCCCTGCTACTCATTAAGGCATATCGCCTGATCGTCAGCCCCTGGCTGGGAAACCATTGCCGGTTTACGCCCAGCTGTTCCAGCTATTCACTGACGGCCATCGAACGTTTTGGCGTGTGGCGTGGTGGCTGGCTGGCGTTGCGCCGTATCGGTTCCTGCCATCCCTGGCACGAGGGAGGCGCCGACCCGGTACCTGAAACCCTGTGCAAGCATTCAACCAAACATAAAACGACACAATCCCATGGATAACCCACGCGTACTACTCACCATCGCCCTGTCCTTTATGATCCTGCTGATATGGCAGACCTGGACCAAGGATTACGGGCCGGCGCCCGAACAACAGCCGCTGGTCGAAAACACGCAGGGCAATAAAACCGGCGATACAAGCCAACCGCCGGTGGGCAACGACATGCCGAGTAGCGAGATCGTGGCAAAGAAAACCGCAGAGGCACAGCCTGCTACCGGACCGGCCGCCCTGCCCGCCGGTCAACGGATTGAAGTGGTGACCGATACCTATCGCGCCGTAATCGATACGCGTGGCGGCACCCTGGTTGAGATGGACCTGCTGAAATACCCGGAAAGCCGCAAGCCGGACAGCCCACCGTTCAAGTTAATGGAGCGGAGCGACAAACAGACGTTTATTTTCCAGAGCGGATTGCTCACGGGTAAAACCGAAGACGAGCCGAATCACCACGCTCTGTTTAGCGCGGACCAGACCCGTTATAAACTGGCGGATGGCGCCGAGACCCTCGAGGTGCCGTTACACTGGACAGACGAAAACGGCGTACAGGTGACCAAAATCTACCGTTTTCACCGCGGCAATTATGTCGTGGAGGTGGGTTTCGACATTGTCAATCACAGCCACAGCAGCTGGACGGCGCGCCCCTACTACCAGTTACAGCGTACGCCAAGGAAGAAAAAGTCGCGTTTTCTCTACACCTACACAGGCGGCGTGATCTACAGCCCGGAAGAAAAGTACGAAAAAATCAAATTCAAGACCATGGAAGATGAAAACCTCAGCCGCGACATCAAGGGTGGCTGGGCAGCCATGCTCCAGCACTATTTCCTCGGGGCCCTGATTCCGGATCGCGACATAAGCGCGCACTACTATTCGCGGGCGCTGGGAGACAAGCATTACCTGATCGGTTTTTCAGATCCCGTGCTGAACGTCGCGCCGGGTGAACAGGTGAGCAGTCGCGTAAAGCTGTTTGCGGGACCGAAACTGCAACACATGATGGCGAAAGTCGCCCCGGGCCTGGAGTTGACCGTTGATTACGGCAAGCTCACTCTGCTGGCCCAGCCCATTTACTGGTTGATGGAAAAGATCCATGCACTGGTCGGCAACTGGGGCTGGTCGATTATTTTCCTTACCATGCTGATCAAGGGCATGTTCTTCAAGCTGTCTGAAACCAGCTACCGCTCCATGGCCAACATGCGCAAGCTTGCGCCACGCCTGAAGGCGCTCAAGGAGCGTTACGGCGACGATAAGAAGAAGCTCAACCAGGCCATGATGGAGATGTACAAGAAGGAAAAGGTCAACCCGCTGGGCGGTTGTCTGCCGGTGCTGGTGCAGATCCCGGTATTCATCTCCCTCTACTGGGTGTTGCTGGAAAGCGTGGAAATGCGCCAGGCGCCGTTCATGCTCTGGTTGCAGGATCTGTCTTCTGCGGATCCCTATTACATCCTGCCGTTGTTGATGGGCGCCACCATGCTCATTCAACAAAAACTCAACCCGGCGCCGATGGACCCCATCCAGGCCAAGGTGATGATGATCCTGCCGGTCGTGTTCACGGTGTTCTTCTCCTTCTTCCCGTCCGGCCTGGTGCTGTACTGGGTGGTGAACAACACCTTGTCCATTACTCAGCAATACATCATTACCAAGCGGGTGGAGCGGGGAGCGGCCTGAGGTTTCGCCGTTGCCGGTAAGCCATGCTCGGCACGCCTGACACCATCGCCGCTATCGCCACCGCACAAGGTCGTGGCGGTGTCGGTATCCTGCGTATTTCCGGGCCGGATGCCCCCGCCATCGCAGAACAGATTGCCGGCGCCCTGCCGCCACCGCGGATGGCCGAGTTAAGGACTTTCCGTGATCGTGGCGGTGAACAAATTGATGAAGGTTTGTTGCTCTACTTTCCCGCCCCCCACTCGTTTACCGGTGAACACGTGGTGGAATTACAGGCGCACGGCGGCCCGGTGGTGCTGGATATGTTGCTTGCGCGGGTGCTTGCGCTGGGTGCGCGGGTGGCGCGTCCGGGTGAATTTTCCGAGCGCGCTTTCCTCAATGACAAGCTCGACCTGGCCCAGGCCGAGGCGATTGCCGACCTCATCGACAGTGATACTGAACAGGCGGCCCGCGCCGCCACGCGCTCCTTGCAAGGGGAGTTTTCCGGCCATGTGCATACCCTTGTTGAATCACTGACGGGACTCAGGACTTACGTCGAAGCCGCTATCGACTTCCCGGACGAGGAAATCGATTTCCTCAGCGATGGGCAGGTTCAGACACAGTTGCAAGCCGTCAACGAACAACTGGAGCAGGTTCGCAAACAGGCGCGGCAAGGCCAGTTGTTACGCGATGGCATGACACTGGTGATCGCCGGTCGTCCCAATGCCGGTAAATCCAGTTTGCTAAACGCCCTGGCGGGCCGTGAGGCGGCGATCGTGACGGAAGTGGCGGGTACCACGCGCGACGTCCTGCGCGAGCATATCCAGCTCGACGGTATGCCCTTGCATATCATCGATACCGCCGGTCTTCGCGACAGTCAGGACCCCATTGAACAGGAAGGCATCCGCCGGGCCTGGCATCAGATCGAGCAGGCCGACCGGGTGCTGCTGGTCATCGACGACCAGCAGGGTTTTGGCGAGGAAGACCGGCAGATCCTGGAACGACTGCCCGAAAACCTGCCGCATACACGAATTTTCAGCAAAATCGATCTGACCGGGCGCCGCAGCGGGCTGGATACGGGTGACACGTCACCGGCCATTGCGCTCAGTACCCGCAGTGGTGACGGCCTGGACAGCTTGCGTGCGCACCTGAAGCAATTGATGGGTTACCAGGGCACCGCTGCCGGGGGTTTCAGCGCCCGGCGCCGCCACATTGATGCATTACAGTACGCAGCGCAGCATCTGCAACAGGCACAAGCGTGTCTTCAGGACGCCGCCGGTGAATTACTGGCCGAGGAGCTGCGGCTTGCGCAGCAACAGTTGTCCGCAATCACTGGTGAATTTTCCAGTGACGACTTGCTGGGGGAGATATTCTCGGGGTTCTGTATTGGTAAATAGGGGAAGAACTGTCAGCCGCGATAGCCGGTGTTGGGCTTCGCTGCGCTCAGCGCCAACCTACGGGTTCGCAATGATGAATCAATTAAAACACCCTTTAGATATCAGACAACGAATCAACCTTCCGGTAAGTCCAGCCCTGTTGCAGACGC
>CAYYAP010000051.1:0-15629 GCA_964469575.1 uncultured Thiohalobacter sp. | reverse complement strand
GCCTGAACACGCGGGTAGTCTGGTGTACAATTCCCGGCCCGTCTGGATAATTCAGGAACACTGCGTGGAACAGTACCGAGGAACAACGATTCTGTCTGTGCGCCGCAACGGCCGTGTGGTCGTCGGCGGTGACGGACAGGTATCCATGGGCAACACCGTCATGAAGGGCAACGCGCGCAAGGTGCGCACCCTCTACCACGACAAGGTACTGGCCGGGTTTGCCGGTGGCACCGCCGATGCCTTCACCCTGTTCGAACGCTTCGAGGCCAAGCTGGAAAAGCACCAGGGCCACCTGGTGCGTTCGGCCGTCGAACTGGCCAAGGACTGGCGCACCGACCGCATGCTGCGCCGGCTCGAAGCGCTGCTGGTGGTGGCGGACAAGGAAGCCTCGCTGATCATTACCGGCAATGGCGATGTCATCGAACCGGAAGACAGCCTGATGGCCATCGGCTCCGGCGGGCCGTTTGCACAGGCCGCCGCACGCGCCATGCTGGAAACCACCGAACTGGACGCCCGCAGTATTGTCGAAAAGGGACTTAACATTGCCGCCGGCATTTGTGTCTACACCAATCACAATCTCACGCTCGAAGAACTCGAATGCTGAGTCACACCTTGCGCTAACCGCACAGAGTGAAACCATGTCTGAAATGACCCCTCGCGAAATCGTCCAGGAGCTGGACAAACACATCATCGGCCAGGACGACGCCAAGCGCGCCGTCGCCATCGCCCTGCGTAACCGCTGGCGCCGCCAGCAGGTT
The DNA here is from genome assembly GCA_964469575.1 of uncultured Thiohalobacter sp. Taxonomy (GTDB): domain Bacteria; phylum Pseudomonadota; class Gammaproteobacteria; order DSM-19610; family DSM-19610; genus Thiogranum. Next base: position 14,871 of record CAYYAP010000051.1, on the reverse strand, counting down.
GAGGAACCGCTGCGCAGTGAGATCACGCCCAAGAACATTCTGATGATCGGCCCCACCGGGGTCGGTAAAACCGAAATTGCACGGCGACTGGCGCGACTGGCAGATGCGCCTTTTATCAAGGTCGAAGCCACCAAGTTTACTGAAGTCGGTTACGTGGGACGGGATGTCGAATCCATCATCCGCGACCTGATGGAAGTGGCGATCAAGATGACCCGCGAAACGGAAATGGCCAAGGTCCGCCACCGCGCGGAAGATGCTGCCGAGGAACGCATTCTCGATGTGCTGCTGCCCAGACCACACAACACGGGCTTCAACGAAGAACCACCGCAGGAAGAAAGTAGCGACACACGACAGAAGTTTCGCAAAATGCTGCGTGAGGGCTCGCTGGATGAGCGGGAAATCGAGATCGAGGTTTCCGCCGCACCCGTCGGCGTAGAAATTATGGCGCCGCCCGGCATGGAAGAAATGACCAGCCAGTTACAGGGCATGTTCCAGAACCTCGGTGGCGGCCGCACCAAAACACGCAAGATGCGCGTGGCCGAGGCGATGAAGATCCTTGCAGAGGAAGAAGCGGCACGTATGATCAATGAGGAAGACCTGAAGCTGCAGGCGCGGGAAAGCGTGGAACAAAATGGCATCGTTTTCCTCGACGAACTCGACAAGGTCACCCAGCGCAGCGAACAGGGCGGCGGCCCGGGTGTATCGCGCGAAGGAGTACAACGCGACCTGTTACCCCTGGTCGAAGGCAGCACCGTATCCACCAAGTACGGCATGATCAAAACCGATCACATTCTGTTCATTGCCTCCGGTGCCTTCCATCTCTCCAAACCCTCAGACCTGATTCCCGAGCTGCAGGGGCGCCTGCCGATCCGTGTGGAACTCGAGGCGCTGGGCGTGACCGAGTTTGTGCGCATCCTTACCGAGCCTGATGCATCGCTGACCGAGCAGTACTCCGCCCTGATGCACACCGAAGGACTCACACTGAACTTCACCGACGATGGTATTGAGCGCATTGCCAGGGTTGCGTGGGACATCAATGAACGTACCGAAAATATCGGTGCGCGTCGCCTGCACACGGTCATCGAACGACTGCTGGAAAAGGTCTCTTTTGGCGCTGCCGACCAGTCCGGCCAGCAGGTTATTGTCGATGCCGCTTATGTCGATTCACAACTTAAAGATCTCGCCCAGGACGAAGACCTGAGCCGCTACATTCTCTGATTCCCTTTTTGAGGTAACACCGCACATGGCTGACAAACATCCCCATCCGACCGAAATTAACTTGCACCAGCAATCCCGTACCCTGGAAATCAAGTTTGATGACGGCGCCGAATTCACCATGAGCTGCGAATACCTGCGCGTCCATTCGCCATCCGCCGAAGTACAGGGTCATGGCCCGGGCGAAGGCGTGTTGCAGGTGGACAAGGAAGACGTCAACATCAAACACATCGAACCGGTCGGCAACTACGCCATCCAGATCCATTTTGACGACGACCACAACACCGGTATTTACGCCTGGGAAACGCTTTATAATCTGGGCAAGAACAGGGAAGAGAACTGGAAAGCCTATCTGCAGCGGCTGAAGGAAGCCGGTGCGCCGCACTCACAGCTTGGCACGAAATAAGCCGTCACCGCGCTGAAAAGACCCGGCGACCTGTTACGCGCTACAATACGGCCTGATACAGCAACGGATTCGTTATGTCTGAAAAAACCCATTTCGGTTTCGAACAGGTCGATGTCGAAGAAAAACAACGCCGCGTAGCCGGCGTATTCGACTCGGTGGCCGACAACTATGACCTGATGAACGACGCCATGTCGTTCGGTATTCACCGGCTGTGGAAGCGCTTCGCCATCGAGCAAACCGGCGCCCGCCCCGGGCAACGCATCCTCGACCTGGCCGGTGGAACCGGCGACCTGGCCGCACGACTGTCACGCCTGGTCGGCCCTGCGGGCGAAGTCATCATCGGCGACATCAACGCCTCAATGCTCAATGTGGGGCGCGAGCGCTTGCTCGACAAGGGCATTAGCGGCAACGTGCAATTCGTGCAGGCAAATGCCGAGTGCCTGCCCTTCCCCGAGCAGAGTTTTGACTGTATTACCATCGCCTTTGGCCTGCGCAATGTCACCGACAAGCAGAAGGCGCTGGCGTCCATGTACCGTTGCCTCAAGCCCGGCGGACGGTTGCTGGTGCTGGAATTTTCCAAACCGGTTGTGCCCGGACTAAAAACGGTTTACGACCTCTACTCTTTCAAACTGCTGCCGTTGATGGGCAAGCTCATTGCCAATGATGCAGACAGCTATCGCTACCTCGCCGAATCCATCCGCATGCACCCTGACCAGCAAACCCTCAAGGACATGATGGAACAGGCCGGTTTTGAAGACTGTGACTACTTCAATCTAACCGGCGGCGTCGTTGCCCTGCACCGCGGGTTCCGTTACTGAACGCACCATGAGTACCCCCGCCCTGCTTTCCGCTGCACTGGAATCCGCACTTGACCTGTACCTCAAGCAGGATCCGGATGCCTTGCAGCATTGTGCTGCACTACAGGATAAAGTCATTGCGGTAAATCTTGCCGGCACTGAGCTTACCCTGTATTTCCTCCCCGATGCACAGGGTGTGAAAGTCCTGACCCACTATGAGGGCGAACCCGATACGCTGCTACGCGGCACGCCGGCCGGGTTCGCACGGCTGGCGGTGGAATCCCGTGAAGACGCGCTGTTCCACGGCGCCATAGAAATCATCGGCGATACCGAAACCGGGCAACAGTTCCAGGACCTGCTCGCCGGCGTTGACTGGGACTGGGAGGAGCAACTGTCAAAACTCACCGGCGACGCCCTCGCCCACCAGGTCGGCGAACTGGTGCGCAAGGGGCGCCGGTGGCTTGACGAAAGTAGTGATACGCTGCAACAGGATCTATCCGAATACCTCCAGGAAGAGGCACGACTCTTGCCAACGCGCACCGAAATCGATGAATTTCTCGATAACGTCGATCAGTTGCGCACTGATACCGACCGCCTTGCAGCGCGCGTGGAACGTCTTGTGAAAAGCCAGGAGCGCCAGACATGATCCGGCCCGGCCAGCTGCTGCGCCTGCTGCACATCAACTGGGTTCTGCTTCGCAACGGTCTGGATGAAGTCGTCCTCGCCACCCATCTGTTCAGACCCGTGCGTTTCCTGGGCTGGCTGGCACCCTGGCATTACTTCAGCCGACGCACGCCCCGTGCCGTACGCATCCGTCGCACCCTGGAAGACCTTGGGCCGATCTTCGTCAAATTCGGGCAAATCCTGTCGACGCGCAAGGACCTGCTCCCGGATGACATCGCTGACGAGCTGGCCAAGCTCCAGGATCGTGTCCCGCCCTTCTCCAACAAACTGGCCACAGCCATTATCGAAAAAACCTACGGTCGCCCGGTAGCGGAAATCTTTGCCCATTTTGACAGCACACCGCTGGCCTCCGCCTCGGTTGCCCAGGTACACGCCGCCACGCTCAACAGTGGCGAGGATGTCGTGGTCAAGATATTGCGACCGGGCATTGAACCGGTGATACGCCGCGATGTCAGCCTGCTGTATTACATCGCCGGTCTGGCGGAACGCTACTGGAGCGAAGGACGGCGCCTGCGGCCACGTGAAATCATCATCGAATTCGAGAAGAACCTGTGTGACGAACTCGACCTGCTGCGTGAGGCCGCCAATGCCTCGCAGTTGCGACGAAACTTCGAAGACTCCGACCTGCTAAAGGTTCCGGAAGTGTACTGGCCTTACTGTCGCCGCAATGTCATGGTGATGGAACGTATCTACGGCATTCCGGTCAGTGACCTCGATACCCTCAGGGAAGCCGGTGTTGACTTTAAATCCCTGTCTGAACGTGGTGTGGAAATCTTTTTCACCCAGGTATTCCGACACAATTTTTTTCATGCCGATATGCACCCCGGCAATATCTTTGTCTCCCGCGAGGGGCAATACATGGCGGTGGACTTCGGTATCATGGGCACCCTCAGCCCGGTCGATCAACGCTACCTGGCGGAAAACTTCCTCGCCTTCTTCCGCCGTGATTATTACCGCGTGGCGGAACTTCATGTGGAATCCGAATGGGTGCCGAAAGGTACCCGGATTGATGAATTTGAATCCGCCATCCGCTCGGTGTGCGAACCGATTTTCGAACGGCCGCTAAAGGAAATCTCCTTCGGCCAGCTGCTGCTGCGCCTGTTCCAGACTGCCCGCCGTTTTGATATGGAAGTACAGCCACAACTGGTGCTGCTGCAAAAAACCCTGCTGAATATCGAAGGCCTGGGCCGTCAGCTCTATCCCGACCTCGACCTGTGGCAAACCGCCAAGCCGTTCCTGGAACGCTGGATGAGCGAACAGGTCGGGGCGCGCGCCTTTGTCGGACGGTTGAAACGCAGCTTTCCGGAATGGAGCGAGCGCCTGCCGGAAATCCCCGAACTGGTACACCGCACCTTGCAACAGGCCTCCGAGGGCAAGTTGCACCTGCAGTGGGACTCACAGGCGCTGGAAAAACTCCGCAAACAGATGCAGCGTTCCAGCCAGCGCACCATTTACGCCATTCTTGGCGGCGCCCTTCTCGTCAGCGCTTCGGTCATCTATGGACTCGATGGCTACACACCCGCCATGCTGGGTGGCGCACCGCTGTTGACCTGGGTGTTCGGCGGCATGGCGGCCGTGTTACTGCTGGTGGCCTGGGACGGTGACTGATCAGCGGGCATAAAAAACCCGCCTTAAGGCGGGTCGAAAAAAGGGCTCTTTAGTTACTTATCATTGTTTATTTTTGTAAGTTGAGCCTTGTTGTTGTCTTGTTACGCCGTATGACTCCTCCGAATCGACTGCGCTTTATTATCCTTGTCTCTCCTCCAACACCGTTTCTGTGAGCACTCCATCCGCGCTGCGATTCTTCGGGTTGTTTTCTTGTTGTGTATTTCGTCCTGCTGTAATACCTCTAGAGCAACAACTGTGCCGGTTTTGAATTAATATATGAATCATAGGGTTAGTGGCCTCCGTAAAACAGTAAAACCATTGATGTAATATATCCCGACATCGTCAGCGCATTATTAACCCCTTATATAGCTGTAAAATCAAATAGATATCAAGGCATGTCGAAATCTCTGTCTTTGCCCTTCATTGTAAACAAACTCGACATCCTGAAGTTTTCTAACACAGGAGCCGGCTGTTGATGTGCTATGCCAGTACCCCGGTCGCAGAAGACATCAGACAGCAACAGCCGCAAGCAGAACGCCAAGCGCGATGAGCCAGAACAGAACAATCCACACCGCAGACTGCCTTGCCTTGCGTTTTTCCAGCCAGGTACGTGGCCGCACGCCCTTGATCAGAAACACCAGGTTAGCCGACAGGTTGACGCAAACCACGTTGGCGGCAAGCAGCAGTGCCGCACCCGTCGCCAACGCCGGCTGACCTGACGCCAGCATCATGCCCAGCGCGGCGGTTGGCGGCAACAGTGCGACGGCGACCATGACACCGACCAGTGCGCTGGCAATACCGCTGGTCAGGGACAATACGGCGGCGGCGCCAGAAGCCAGCGCCAGCACAATGCCATCCAGACCCACTGTCGTACGGGAAAGAATCTCTGTACCCGGCACGTCGATCTGCCAGAACCTGCCAATCAGGAATGAAACCACCAGCGCCAGCGCCACGCCGGCAAGGTTGGTCTTCAGTGATTCCAGCAGCAGGTCGCGGTCACCCAGTGTAGCGGCAAAAGCCAGGGCAATATTGGGGCCGAGCAGGGGGGCTATCACCATGGCACCAACAATCACCGCGACATTGTTTTCCAGCAAACCAATCGCCGCCACCACCGTTGACAGGAAGACCAGTATGAGGAAATTACGGTCGAGTCGCGCGTCTTTCTCGATCGCGTTGTACAACTCTTCGCGCGTTGCACCACCACCGTTGCTGTCGGCATCCTCGGCCTTGGGGGCAGGGCGGGGCAATACCGCCTCTACCGGCTGTATGATAATGCGCGCGTTTTCTGACGTATTCAGCAGGTTTTGCAGCGCATCCAGCACGGTCTGGCGCGCCTCGTCGGCAACCAGCATGCGCACACTGCGACGCTGGTCCTCTGCCGTCTGGCTATACCAGCAATCCAGCGCACCATACTGTTCGGCCAGGCCCAACAAGGTATCCAGGTGCCCGGCATCTGCGACGACTTCGATGAGTTTCATTGTGTTGTTGACGAATTTACCCTGTCATTATTAATGACGGGATCAGGGTCTCTGCAAGGCGCTTTCCACCTCGTCACGTTTTGTTTTCCCGACCAGGCGCTCGATCAGGGTCAAGGCAAAATCCATGGCGGTACCCGGTCCACGTGAGGTAATGAGGTTTCCATCCTCGACCACGGCCTCACTGCTGTAATCGATACCGGAGACTGCATCGAGCACGCCGGGAAAGCTGGTCACCTGACGGCCTTCCAGCAAGCCGGCGTGCGCAAGCACCTTCGGTGCCGCACAGATCGCGGCGGTGTAACGACCGGAACTTGCCATCTCCCTGAGCAGGGCATGGATACGCGGATCATTATCAAGGTGATCAGCGCCCGGCAAACCACCGGGCAACACAACCATGTCGTAATCCTGTTTAAGTGCTTCATCAAGATTGGCGTCTGGAACCAGGACGGTTCCACGGGAAGCCTGTACCGCTTGTTCATCAAGCCCGGCGGTGGTGACTTCAATGCCCGCGCGACGCAGAAGATCCACTACAGTGATGGCTTCGAGTTCTTCGCATCCCTGAGCAAGGGGGACCAGTACGCTTGCCATGTTTTTACACCCTCCTGCTGGCGTTCAATCAATTCACGAACAGGCACCAACTGTACACCCTGCCGCGCCAGCTGCGGGAGTTGTTTCTCCAGTACGGCCAGTGTCGGCGGGTAGGGATGGCCGATTGCCAGTGCGCTACCCTGTTCATGGGCCAGGACGATCAACCTGTGAAACTGGATGGTAATATCTTTTGGGTCCATGCTGTCGTCGAGAAACACATTGCGGCGGGTAGCCGGGATGCCGTTTTCTTCCGCAACCTGCAAGGCTACGGTGGCCTTTGTTGTTCGGCTATCAACAAAAAATAGTGGGCTACGCCGTTGCATGGCTTCCATCAGCCAACGCATGTGGCCGGGGTGGCGGGTCAGCAGGCTGCCCATGTGGTTGTTGACACCGATGGCATGTGGCACGCGGCCCAGATCATCCAGCACTGTGCTGACAAACTCGTTTTCGGTCATTGCCAACGTCACCGCACCGGCGTCCAGCGGACGGCCATCGACACTCTCCATGGGCAGGTGCAACAACACCTCATGGCCCTGCCGGTTCGCCTGTTCGGCAAGTTCGTGCGTATGGCTTGCGCGGGGCAGAAAAGCGCAGGCCACCTGGGCAGGCAGGGCAAGGACACGTTGCCCGGTTTCCACGCGCTTGCCCATATCGTCGATGATAATGCCGATGAACACGGTGGGTTGCACAGGCGTTGCGGCCTGTACCACCTGCACCCATCCGGCCAGTAAAAAAACAACCGGCCAGAGGCCGGTTATTTTCTTCATTGCATGTGTTCCCTTTGTATTGCCAGACCCCGGAGCAGATTAAGTGCTTCGTAGAGCTGGTAGTCGGTTTGCGCCAGTGAGGCTTTCTTCTCTTTCTTCTTGTTATCTGCCTTGGGTTCTTTCCTGCCGTTACCGTTGGTCAGGTGGCCGGATAGATCGGCTTCCTTGATCGGGTCAAAGGTCTGTTCGACAGCAGATACACGTACCCGGTCAAGAACGATATCGGGCTTGATCCCCTCATTCTGGATGGAGCGGCCGGATGGCGTGAAGTAGCGTGCAGTCGTCAGCTTCACCGCTGTCCCGTTGCTCAGTGGCAGGATAGTCTGAACAGAACCCTTGCCAAAGGTCTGCGTCCCCACAATGATCGCGCGACTGTGATCCTGCAGGGCACCGGAAACAATTTCCGACGCAGAGGCCGAACCCCGGTTGACCAGCACAACCAGCGGCGCACTGTTAAGAATGTCATCCGGCGTAGCGTTAAAGCGCAGGCGGGAATCATTGACCCGGCCTTCGGTATAGACGATCAGGCCCTTCTTGAGGAAGGCATCGGATACGGCGACGGCACCGTTCAATACACCGCCAGGGTTATTACGCAGATCCAGCACCATGCCTTTCAGCGAGCCACCGGCCTGTTTTTTCAGCTCATCAATGGCGCTAACCATATTATCGGCCGTTTTGGACTGGAATTGTGAGATACGTACGTAACCGTAACCCTTGTCGAGCATGCGCTTCTTGACGCTCTTGACCTTGATAATATCGCGCTTGATATCAATCTTCAGCGGCTTGTCAACGCCTTCGCGTACTACCGTCAGTTTCAGGATTGAACCCGGCTTGCCGCGCATGAGTTTCACGGCATCGTTCAGCGTCAGGCCTTTCACCGGTGTGTCATCCAGGCGAATGATCAGGTCGCCGGCCTTGATGCCGGCACGCTGCGCCGGTGTATCGTCGATGGGCGAGATCACTTTCACGAAGCCGTCTTCCATGCCAACTTCAATACCCAGCCCGCCAAATTCGCCGGTAGTGCCGACCTGCAGTTCCTTGAACTGTTCACGATCGAGATAGGCGGAGTGCGGGTCAAGCCCGCCGACCATGCCGCGGATCGCATTCTCCAGCAGCTTCTTGTCATCAATATCTTCCACGTAATCGTTCTTGATGCGACCAAACACATCCGCAAACGTACGCAATTCACCGACCGGCAGGCCTTGCACCGTTGCCGGCGCCTGGCGCTCGGCGAAAACGCCTTGCCCGATCGAAACAGATATGCCGATCGTAAGCCCAATCAGCACCAGAAAAATGTTTTGTCGTTTTACGCTCATTAAAAACCTGACCTGGCGACCTCAATGTCGCCTCAAAATGAATAAATAATAAAAGCCTTACAAGGAGTTGGCTTTAAAACAGTGCCGACCATACCATAGCCGGGCAGGGTATGGCCAAAACCTCCATCGTTAACCCGGCACCCGGGAGGGTTTTCCCCGGCACCACTTGCGCGGGTTGACCGGATGCCCCTTGTAGCGCAGTTCGAAATACAAGCCGGCGTGGTTCTGACCGCCACTGGCTCCCAATGTTGCAACCACTTCACCACTATCGACCCATTCGCCCACTTCCTTATAGAGAGCCTGATTATGCCCGTATAAACTCATGTAACCATCGCCGTGATCAATAATCAGCAGCAATCCGAAACCCCGCATCCAGTCAGCAAATGCCACGCGCCCCTGCGCAACGGCGCGTACCTTGCCACCCTCCGGCGCCGCAATCAGTACGCCCTGCCAGGTCAGCCCGCTAGCGCCACGCGGCGCGCCAAAACGCTCACTGAGCGTTCCGCGTGCAGGCCAGCGTAGCGTCCCTTTCAGCGCACCGAAGGGTTTGTTGCGGTTGGCGTCGGCGGGAATATCAGCAAGCAGGTTCTGCAGGGAATACACCAGTTCCTGTAAATGCTGCTCATCGAGCTGGAGCTGTTTCAATGCCCCGCCCTGTCTGGCCAGCTGCTGATTGAGTGCTGTAATAGCCTCCGCCCGTAGCGACTTCTGTTCAGCAAGCTGTGTGACACGCGCTTTCTGACGATTGCGTAGTTCCGCCAGCATTGACGTCTTTTGCTCGATGTCACCCTGTAATACCCGCAGGCGGTCCAGCAAGGCCTGCATCGCGTCGATCTTCTCCGCCCGCGCCCGTGAAAAGTAGCCGAAATAGATCAGCATGCGCCCGACGGCCTCTGGCTGTTCCTGGTTCAACAGCAGCTTGACCTGTTTCTGTCGACCCATGGCATAAGCACTGCGAACTTCATGCGCCAGCTGCTTGCGCTGCGCGGAAAGCTGTCGGCTGGCAGTTTTCTGCTGCCGTTGCAGTCCAGACAGCTGGCGACGCACGGATTGCAGGCGACTTTCTGTTTGGCGCAAGGTTATTTGAGTACGACTGATATCGCGGTCGATATCGCGCAGGGCGCGCTCTTCGCGGGTTTTTTGTTGACGCCTGGCGTCGAGCCGGGTTTGCAGATCGTGAATGCGGACCCGTAATGCGTTGAGTTCGCGTGTCCTTGCGGCCGCATCTTCGCCGGCATTGACGAGCGGGGGAGAACCCCAAAGCCCGGCAACAAGCATCACGCAGGCAAGCCGGGCCGCAAGCCTTCTGCCTCGCCTGTGACAGCGCTGGATCAGGCCTCTGCCTCCGCACCGACTGCCGCCGCATCTTTCTCATCTTCAGGCAGCCACTCCAGCAAGGAACGCCCGCTCATTTCCCTCGGCGGCTGCAAGCCCATGATTTCAATAAGCGTCGGCACGACATCCGACAGGGCGCCATCGCTGAGCCTGGCGGCGCGCCCCACGTAAATCAACGGCACAACATTGGAGGTGTGCGCCGTATGCGGCTGGCCGGTTTCCTTGTCACGCATCTGCTCGGCATTGCCGTGATCGGCGGTGATCAACGTCTCTGCGCCAGCGGCCTGTAGTGCTGGCAACACCCGCCCCATACACTGATCGATGGCCTCTATGGCTTTGACAGCAGCGTCCATATTGCCGGTATGTCCTACCATATCCGGATTGGCGAAATTACAGATAATCGCATCGTACTTACCGCTTTCAATCGCCTCGACCAGGTGGTCTGTCAGCTTCGGCGCATTCATTTCCGGTTGCAGATCATAGGTATCGACCAGCGGGGAGGGTACCAGGATACGCTCCTCACCCTCGAAGGGCTCCTCCACACCACCGTTGAAAAAGAATGTGACGTGGGCATATTTCTCTGTCTCGGCAAGCCGTAACTGGTGCAGGCCGTGCCGCGCGGCAAACTCACCGAATACATTCTTCAGCCGTTCAGCAGGGAAGGCCACCGGCACATCAAACTGGGCATTGTATTCCGTCAGGCTGACGAAACGGCCCAGCTTCGGGTTGGCCTCGCGATCAAAACCGTCAAAATCATCCTCGATGAACGGGCGGGTAATCTGACGGGCACGATCAGAACGGTAGTTCATAAATACCACAACATCGCCATCCTCAACCTGCACGGGCTTTCCACCCTTTGGCACAATGCGCGTGGCCTTGACGAACTCGTCACCTTCATTACGCGCATAGGCCATTTCCAGGCCGGTAATGGCATCCTCGGCTTCGTGTTCCGCCTTGCCCTGAGTGATCAGGTCATAGGCCGCCTGAATGCGCGGCCAGCGATGGTCACGGTCCATGGCGTAATAGCGTCCGACGAGGGAGGCAAAGCAACCGCCACCGTATTCGCGAAAGCGGTCTTCCATGGCCTGGATGGAGGCTGCAGCACTGCGCGGCGGGGTATCGCGGCCATCCAGAAAGGCGTGCAGGTAAACCTTGTTGACACCACGCTCGACAGCCAGCTTAACCATGGCATGAATATGTTCTTCATGACTGTGTACGCCACCGGGTGAAAGCAGGCCCAGCACATGCAGTGCTTTTCCGGTTTCTTTAGCCGCATCGGCGGCGTCGGTCAGGGTCGCATTGGTAAAGAAAGAACCTGTCTTGATTGAGCGGCTGACGCGTGTGAACTCCTGGTAGACCACGCGACCGGCGCCCAGATTCAGGTGCCCGACCTCGGAATTCCCCATCTGCTCACCGGGCAGACCGACCGAAGCCCCCGAGGTGCGGATGAAGGCATGAGGATATTCCGCCCACATCCGCTCCCAGACCGGTTTATCCGCGCTATAGATGGCATTGAAATCTGTATCTTCACTGTATCCCCATCCATCGAGGATAATGAGTACAGCCGTCTTGGGAGTTTTTGACATGTCCTTCGGTGTCTACGCAAGGGGGTCCGAAACAGAAATTAGACCCATTCTAACGATAATTTCCGCAAGCCGCTACGCGCTTGCACATCCAGCCCGGTAAATTACGGCTTTCTAATCAGGCTTATTATTGTATAATGTTTTGATTATAAAGGGCAGGGGCAGAATCGCCTTAACCGGCATTTGTGTCCCGCTTAACACTCCCGAATACACAGGTGGATATGGTGACGAACGAGACCCTTATTACCCGCGACGAAGACATTGATCGAGCGTCGCGCTCCCTCAAGGCCATGTCCCACCCGCTGCGACTGAAAATTCTCTGCACACTGGGCGATCAGGAAGTCAGCGTTCAGGACATTGTTGAGCACGTGGGTACCTCGCAGAGCAATATTTCCCAGCACCTGGCCATCCTCCGCGACAAGGGCATACTGACCTCGCGCAAGGATGCCAACCGCGTTTACTACCGGGTCGGCGATTCCCGCACGCTGCGGCTGATCGGGATGATGCGTGAAGTTTTCTGTACCGCCAACCTCTCCAACTGATCCCTGCAACTCGTGGATTTCTCTCGCATCGCCGAATTTTCCGGCAACCACCCGGTCCTGATCCTTGCCTTTCTCGGCACGCTTGCGCTGCTCGTTTTTCTTGAAGCCGGCCGATTCTTCGGCGGTACAAAATCCGTAGGACCCACCGAAGCCACCCAGCTCAATAACCGTGAGGATGCCGTTTTTCTGGATATCCGTGAAGACGGCGAATACCGTAACGGACACATCCCCGGCGCCATCCATATCCCGCTGAAGCAACTGCCGGAACGGGTGTCAGAGCTGGAAAAATACCAAGCACGGCCGATTATCGCCTGCTGTCGCTCGGGAAACCGTTCCGGTAGTGCCGGGAGCATTCTGGCAAAACACGGCTTTGAAAGGGTGTACAATCTCGCCGGCGGTATTGCCGCCTGGCAGAGCGCTAACCTGCCGGTAAGCCAAAAATAGCATTCAACTCTGAACCACTGGAATCACCGACATGACTGAAGACAACAACCCGGCAGCCTCCGAAGAAGGGCCCCAGTTTTCCATCCTGCGCATTTACCTCAAAGATGTTTCCTTCGAAATCCCCAATGCACCTCAAGTTTTCGTGGAGGAATGGAAACCGGAAATCGACCTGCAGCTCAATACCGAAGTGTCCGCCGTTGATACCGATATCTACGAGGTGGTGCTGAAGGTTACCGTCACGGCAAAGCAGGGAGACAAAACCGGTTTCCTGGTCGAGGTTCAACAAGCCGGTCTGTTCACGCTCAAGGGCTTTGACGAAACACAGAAAAGCTCCATGCTCGGCGCCTACTGTCCCACAACGCTTTATCCGTTCGCCCGCGAGGCTGTTTCTGACCTTGTAGCCAAAAGCGGTTTCCCGCAGTTATTGCTGGCCCCGATAAATTTTGACGCGCTTTACGCGCAGAATATCGACCAGATCAACGCACAGGTTGGCAACGCACAAGCCCACTAGCGCCCCGGAGAGCCCCGCTAGTATGCCGAACACATCCCGTACGGCCGTTAGCATCCTGGGTGCCGGCTCATGGGGTACAGCACTGGCCATGCTGCTGGCGCGCAATGGCGTTAGCGTCCGGCTGTGGGATCGCGATACCGCACACATCGCAGCACTAAACACGGCGCGCGCCAACGAGCGCTATCTGCCCGGGATACCCTTACCAGACGGCATTACGCCGGTAGCCGACCTGCAGGACGCCCTCGCTCATACAGACTTCGTACTGGTCGTCGTGCCGAGTGGCGGATTTCGCGAAACCCTGAAAAAGATTGCCGCGTCAGGAAATGTCCCGGGGAATCTCATCTGGGCCAGTAAAGGACTGGAACCGGGAACACGAAAATTCCTGCACCAGGTGGTCGAGGAAGAGATGCCCGGCCATACAGCCTTCGCCGCCCTGTCCGGCCCCAGTTTTGCACTCGAAGTCGCGCGTGGCCTGCCAACGGCCGTCACCGTCGCCTCACCTGATCCTGACTATGCGCAAACTGTCGCCGACCTGTTTCACAGCGCCACCTTCCGCGCCTACACCAGTACCGACCTGATTGGTGTGGAGCTCGGCGGCTCGGTGAAAAATGTGCTGGCCATCGCTGCAGGCATCTCCGATGGCCTTGGCTACGGCGCCAATGCGCGCGCCGCACTGATCACCCGCGGCCTGGCGGAGATCATGCGACTGGGGACAAAACTCGGCGGTCAGCGCGAAACTTTCATGGGACTGGCCGGGGTAGGGGACCTGGTGCTGACCTGCACCGATGACCTGTCGCGCAACCGACGACTGGGGCTGGCGCTGGGGCGGGGCAAGACACTGGCTGAAGCCGTTGGGGAAATCGGTCAGGCGATCGAAGGCCTGGAGACCGCGAAGGAACTGCATGCCCTGGCCATCAGCAACCAGGTCGACATGCCGATTACCGCGCAGGTTAAAGCCGTACTGTATGATGGCGAACAACCTGCTGCTGCCGTACAGGCACTGCTGACCCGCGAGGCCAAACCGGAGTAACCTATTGGAAATGCGTTTGTGTTGGGCTTCACTGCGCTCAGCACCAACCTACTTGTCCGCCGCAGGAGGGGGATACGGATCTATCGGGGACTCTAAATTTCCCTTAGCCTTCACCTGAAAAATCCTGTTGTCGCCAGGCTTCGTACGTCAACACAGCGACTGTGTTGGATAGATTCAGGCTGCGACTTTTCGCCACCATCGGTAACCGGATTACGTCACTAACTTGCGCCGAATCGAGCAGCTCGACGGGCAGGCCGCGCGTTTCCGGTCCGAATAACAAGGCGTCATCAGGCTGATAGACGATGTCGCAGTAGCGTCGCGTGCCGTGCGTTGAAACGGCATACAGGTGAGGCGGCCGGATGGCAGAGATAAATGTATCCAGCGTGTCATGCACCTGCACACTGGCCCACTCCCGGTAATCGAGCCCGGCACGGCGTAGCTTGCGATCTTCCAGCTCAAAGCCAAGCGGCTCAATCAGGTGCAGGCTGCAACCGGTGTTGGCGCAGAGACGCATCACATTGCCGGTATTAGGGGGAATCTCCGGCTGGTAAAGTACGATGTTAAACA
>CAYYAP010000050.1:9558-15995 GCA_964469575.1 uncultured Thiohalobacter sp. | reverse complement strand
CCCGGTCGCAACGCCGCCGAAGACCCGTGCACCAAAAAAGAAATCCGCGCATAAACCTGCGCCGCCTCCGCTCTCCGCCAATGCCGGTCCTGTGCCGGGCATCGCTCCCTATATCGAAAAGAAGGGCGAGGAATACATGAGCGAAGGACAGGTCAAGCACTTCCGCAATATCCTCAACACCTGGAAGCACGATTTGATGGAAGAAGTGGATCGCACAGTCCATCACATGCAGGATGAAGCCGCCAACTTCCCCGACCCGAACGACCGCGCCACACAGGAGTCGGAATTCAGCATGGAACTGCGTGCGCGTGACCGCGAACGTAAACTCATCAAGAAGATCGACGAGTCGATAATGAACCTCGAGAACGAGGAATACGGCTATTGCGAGGCCTGCGGTATCGAGATCGGCATTCGCCGCCTGGAAGCCCGTCCGACCGCCACGCTTTGCATCGACTGCAAAACGCTGGACGAGATACGCGAAAAACAACGCGGCTGAAGCAGCTCCGCCGCTAAAACCCGACTTTCACGGACTACCCTTCCGCCACCCAGTCGTCCACCGGATTATCCGGCAATGGCACCGGGTGGTCGACAGGCATGTCCCGGTAAGCCTGACGCGTTGCTTCCGACTCGAAATAGATCACTATGTTTCCGTCCACGATATAGGGACGTCCCTCAAGATCGTCGATATCCTCGCCGGTAATCGGATCAATTGTGGTAATCATCTGCCCCGGCTCGTGGAGCAGACGAGAAGGTGTCTGATCCCGCGGCAGCGGATCTGTCCCGGTATACGCCAGCGAGTTAAAGTCATGAACTTCACCTGCAGCATCAGATGTTAACCTGCCCATAATATGTACTCCTTGCTGTCAAAGCGTGACAGCATCCCTGTACGGGGAGGTATAGCCTGCACAGGGGAGATATCTACACCCGATATTCGAGGGTATTCCCCGGTGCTGACAAAGCCGTGGCTGGCCAAGTAGTATGCCGTCCATGCCAGAAATCCACTACATCGGGCGCTTTGCGCCCTCACCTACCGGGCCATTGCACTTCGGCTCACTGGTCGCTGCGCTCGGCAGCTACCTCGACGCACAGGCCAGGGGCGGCCGCTGGCTGGTGCGTATGGAAGACCTCGACCCCCCCAGGGAAATGCCGGATGCGGCAGACGATATTCTGCGCACACTGGACCGCTTCGGGCTGCATCACGACGGCGAAATCATGTACCAGAGCCACCGCCATGAGGCCTACCAGGCGGCGCTCGACCGGTTGATCCAACAGGGATTCGCCTACCCCTGCGCCTGCACCCGGCGCGAGATTCGTGAAACCGGCACAACCGGCGGCATCTACCCGGGTACTTGCCGCAATGGCTTGCCAGCCAGGCGTGAAGCCCGTTCGGTGCGCCTGCGCGTTAACGATACCCGCATCCACTTTACCGATCGTCTGCAAGGCCCGGTCGATGAAAATCTCGATGCACAGGTCGGCGATTTTATTTTACACCGCGCCGATGGCCTGTACGCCTACCAGCTGGCCGTGGTGGTCGATGATGCCGCCCAGGGGATTACCGATGTCGTGCGTGGCGCTGACCTGCTGGATTCCACCTGTCGGCAGATCTGGCTGCAACACTGCCTGAATTTACCCACACCGAATTACCTGCACCTGCCGGTCGCAGTAAAAGCGGATGGCGCAAAACTCAGCAAGCAGACCTTTGCCGCACCACTCGACCACAGGCACCCGACACCCCAACTGGCGCGTGCGCTGCGCTTCCTGGGCCACCCGGTGCCTGGTACGCTGGAACGGGAATCACCTGCCAGCTTCCTGCGCTGGGCAATCAGCGCCTGGGACACCGACTTGCTGCCCCGCACACGCACCATTGAAGCGCATTGATACTGCTTCCCGCTTTTCCGTACAATGACCGCAATCCGAACAATAAGGAGCTTCTCGATGTCCGAGGAAAAGGTCTACCCGGTATCCCCCGCCTTTGCCGCCAGCGCGCATATCAGCGAAACGCAGTACCGCGAAATGTACCGGCAATCCATCGATGACCCGGACGGTTTCTGGGGCGAACAGGCAAACGCCTTCCTCAGCTGGTACAAACCCTGGGACAAGGTGCTCGACTGGGATTTCAACGACCCACGCATCCAGTGGTTTCAGGGCGCCGAACTGAACGCCAGCTACAACTGCATCGACCGGCACCTGGAAACGCGTGGCGACCAGACCGCCATTATCTGGGAAGGTGATGACCCGGCCCAGGATAAACACATCACCTATAACGAACTGCACCGTGAAGTCTGCCGGTTTTCCAATGTCCTGAAAAAACGCGGCGTCAAAAAAGGCGACCGGGTCTGTATCTATATGCCGATGATCCCCGAAGCCGCCTACGCCATGCTGGCCTGTGCGCGTATCGGCGCGGTGCACTCGGTGGTGTTCGGCGGTTTCTCGCCGGAGTCGATCAAGGACCGTATTCTCGACTCGGATTGCCGTGTCGTTATCACCGCCGACGAAGGTATGCGCGGCGGCAAGGCCGTTGAACTCAAGGCGCACACCGACAAGGCGCTGGAAGGCTGCCCGGATGTCCACACGGTGATTGTCGTACGACGGACGGGCGGTGATATCGCGTGGCACGAATCGCGCGATGTCTGGCTGCATGACATCGCGGAAACGGTCGACAGTCACTGCGAACCGGAACACATGGATGCGGAAGACCCGCTGTTCATTCTCTACACCTCCGGCTCCACCGGTAAACCCAAGGGTGTATTGCATACCACCGGCGGTTACCTGTTGTATGCCGCCATGACGCACAAGTACGTGTTTGATTACCAGGACGGTGACGCTTTCTGGTGTACTGCCGACGTTGGCTGGATTACCGGGCACACCTATATTGTGTATGGCCCGCTGGCGAACGGTGCAAAGACGCTGATATTCGAAGGTATTCCCACCTGGCCGGATGCCTCGCGTTTCTGGCAGGTGTGCGACAAGCACCAGGTCACCACCTTCTACACGGCGCCAACGGCGATCCGCGCGCTGATGCGCGAAGGCGACGAGCCGGTCAAAAAGACAAAGCGCAGCAGCCTGCGGCTGCTCGGCACGGTCGGCGAACCCATCAACCCGGAAGCCTGGGAATGGTACAACAAGGTGGTTGGCGAGGGCCGTTGCCCGATTGTCGATACCTGGTGGCAGACCGAAACCGGTGGCCACATGATCACCCCCCTGCCCGGCGCCATTGCCACCAAACCCGGCTCGGCTACCCTGCCGTTCTTCGGTGTCGCCCCCGCACTGATGGACAACGAAGGCAAGCTGCTGGAAGGCGAAGCCGAGGGCAACCTGGTGATCACGCGTCCCTGGCCGGCACAGATGCGTACGGTGTACGGTGACCACCAGCGTTTCAAGGAAACCTACTTTTCCACCTACCCCGGCATGTACTTCACCGGCGACGGCGCGCGCCGCGACAAGGATGGCTACTACTGGATTACCGGGCGGGTGGATGACGTCCTGAATGTGTCCGGGCATCGTCTCGGCACAGCGGAACTGGAGAGTGCGCTGGTGCTGCATGAAGCGGTTGCCGAAGCGGCCGTGGTGGGTTACCCACACGACATCAAGGGCCAGGGTATCTACGCCTACGTCACCCTGGTCAAGGGTGTCGAGTACAGCGATGCGCTCAAGGCCGAACTGATCAAAGTGGTCCGCAACGAAATCGGTCCGATCGCCACCATCGATATTCTCCAGTGGGCGCCGGGGCTGCCCAAAACCCGCTCCGGCAAAATCATGCGGCGTATTCTGCGCAAGATTGCGGCCAATGAAATTGACAGCCTGGGTGATACCAGCACGCTCGCCGACCCGGGCGTCGTCAAGGAGCTGATTGCCGACAGGGAAAACCGATGAGCCAACTATCGATCCAGCAACTGGATGTGCTGTTGGTCGAACCCTCCTCTACCCAGCACCGGATTCTGGATGGCTACCTCGCCGCACTGGGGACGCCGGCGGTACGCTGGGCGCAGGATGGGAAAGCCGCGCTGGAATTCATGCAGAACACCATTCCCGACCTGGTGATCAGCACCATGCACCTGCCCGATATGACTGGCACCGACCTGGTTCAGCATATGCGCGCAGAGGAACGACTGCTCGATGTCGCCTTTATGCTGATCTCCAGCGAAACCGGCATGCGTTACCTGGAGCCATTGCGCCAGGCCGGCGTTGTTGCCATGTTGCCCAAGCCCTGCTCGCAGGACCAGCTGCGTGCCTCGTTGTTTGCCGCGCTGGACTTTCTTGAACCGGATCCCCTGGAGCTGGATAACATTGCCCCGGAAGAAATGAACGTGCTGATCGTCGATGACAGCTTTACCTCACGGCATATTGTTCGGCAGATGCTGGAGAAAATGGGTATCGAGCACATCAGCGAAGCTGAAAATGGCAAACAGGCCATCGAACACATCGAGAAGGAATTTTTCGATCTGATTGTTACGGACTACAACATGCCGGAGATGGACGGTGAACAACTCAGCCGCTTCATTCGCCAGGAAAGCAGCCAGCAGAGCGTGCCGGTGTTGATGGTGACGTGTGAAACCGACAAGGCCAGGCTGGCCGGTATGGAAAAAAGTGGCGTGTCGGCGATCTTCGACAAACCCTTCGAAGCCGACACCCTGCGCACGACCATACAACGACTGCTCGCCTGACCGCCATGCCGGCAAAGGGTGGATTTCGGCCCGCCTGGTGGTTACCGGGTGGGCACCTGCAAACACTCTACCCGACCCTGTTCCGGGTCCGCCGACCTCCGCCGGTTACACGCGAACGTCTCGAGCTTGACGATGGTGACTTCCTCGACCTGGACTGGACACAAGAACAACCCGGCCCCCTGGTCGTGTTGCTGCACGGTCTTGAGGGCACGCAACATTCACACTATGTCGCGGGCTTTATGGGGGCGCTGTCGCGTTCCGGCCTGCAATGCGTGCAGCTGTATTTCCGTGGCTGCAGCGGCGAACCCAACCGGCTGCCTCGCAGCTATCACTCCGGCGAGACCGGGGATCTGCAGATCGTCCTTGACCACCTCACTCAGCGTCACCCGCAACGCGACATCTATGTCGCAGGGGTTTCACTGGGCGGCAATGTGCTACTGAAATGGCTCGGCGAAAACCCGCAACAACAACAGGTAAAACGGGCTGTCGCGGTTTCGGTTCCATTCGATCTGGATAACGCGGCCGTAAAACTGGAACATGGCCTGTCGCGGATCTACCAGGACTACCTGTTACGCAAGTTGCGTCGTTCACTGCACAGCAAGGCACAACGGGTTAACATGCCGATCGACATCAACCCTGTATCCCGTCTGTCTTCCTTCCGACGCTTTGATGACGAGGTCACCGCACCGCTACACGGTTTCGAGGGTGTGGATGATTACTACCGGAAATCCAGCAGCCGTCATTTTGTTTCAAAGATCGAGACACCCACCCTGATCATCCACGCACTGGACGATCCCTTTATGACGCCGGAGGCCCTGCCGACGGAAACCGGTCCGGGCGTCAACCTTGAGGTATATTCCTCGGGTGGACACGTTGGCTTTGTCAGTGGCAGCTTGCCCCTGCGTCCCCGCTACTGGCTGGATCAGCGAATAATGACCTTCCTCGCGCCACGCAAAAGTCGGTGAACTGACGCTTTTTTCGCACCAGGCTGGTGCATAATAAGCATTCTCTAATTTACTTTCCTGGCCGCCTGCCCGACTCAGTAAAACAAGCCGGGGAAGGTTCTCCAGGCTCGCCCACGATATTTATTTAATTTCTAGCTTAGTGCTCTATCTTGCTGTTTTATATTTTTTACTGAAAAATATTTTCCAGTACAGACCGCACTGAAACACACTAAGGCGCTGAAAGCCCCAACAGTTTTCTCAAGCTGTGTCAGTCTATGCCGATACTCCACCCAGACTGATTCGTCAATAGCTTGGCGCACAGAATACACAAATTTTCTGCCTGGCAACCCGCGCACTCAGCGCCGAAAACCAGGGTGACTTGTTTGGGACCAAATCATATGACTTGTTCGAAGCTGATAAAAACCACCGCGCTGAGTCTGGCGCTGCTGTCCGGCGCAAGCCACGCATCCGATGCTGATATCTATTCGATCCATTTTTCCGAAGACGGTAAAAACCTGATTACAGGTGGCGCCGGCGGCTATACGCTCGCCGATAACGTGCAGTATACCGGCGGTATCAAGATCTGGGATGCCAACACCGGCGCACTGGTTGAAGCCCTCGGTGATCGCAAGGACCTGGACAGTTTATTCGGTAATCAGTACGGGCGCGTGGGCAATACTCGCTGGGGCATCAGCAACTTCAAAGACGTGGTCATGACCGGCTCTTATCCCAATGGTAAAGTCCTGCTGCTGCCGAGTTCGCTCGGGCGCGTGGGCAACAGTCAGAAAAACCAGCTGCCCGGTTTCATCGGCGGTTACATGGATTTCTC
>CAYYAP010000050.1:0-9458 GCA_964469575.1 uncultured Thiohalobacter sp. | reverse complement strand
GCCAAAAAGCCGCACCGCATCTCCAGCGTTCGCGTATCGCCGGACCTGAAGTTCTTCGCTCTCGTGATGCCCAAGCACTCACTGATCACCTTTGGCGATGATGGCCTGCCACACTCTTATGGCAAGGCGGACAAGGTAATACTGCTCAGCACCACTACCGGCGAACGCACCGAACTGGAAATTACCAAGTCCATGACGGAAGGCAAGCGTTGCGTGACCGATATTTCGCCGGACAGCCAGCGTGTGGCCGTCGGCTGCAAGGGCGGCTTGCTGCGGGTCTATAATTCTCACACCGGAAAACTGGTCTGGCACAAGCAGAACATCGGCAAAAAATCCGACAACGGCCTGATGCAGGTTGAATATGATGCGATGGATAATCTCTACAGCATGCTGGACAGCTCGCTGCTGAATTAATGGATACCGGCTTTCGCCGGCATGACGAAAGAAAAAGGGGCTTAACGCCCCTTTTTTATTAGCCCGTCATACCGGCGAAAGCCGGTATCCAGTGAATTTCACCTAATTCTCGCCAACCGCCTTCATACTAAGACGGATACGGCCCTGCTTGTCGACTTCCAGCACTTTGACCTTGATGGTATCGCCTTCGGTTAGCTTGTCGCTGACTTTCTCGACACGCTCGTCACTGATCTGGGAGATGTGTACCAGTCCGTCCTTGCCGGGCAGGATGGTCACGAAAGCGCCGAAGTCCATCAGCTTGGCCACCTTGCCTTCGTAGACGTGACCCACTTCCACGTCGGCGGTCAGTTGCTCGATGCGACGTTTGCACTCCTCGCCTGCCGAACGATCCACCGAAGCGATCTTGACGGTACCGCTGTCATCGATATCGATGCTGGCGCCGGTTTCCTCGGTCAGCATACGGATGGTTGCGCCACCCTTGCCGATAACGTCGCGGATACGATCCGGGTTGATCTTCATGGTGATATAACGCGGCGCATAGGCAGACATTTCTTCACGCGCCGAACTGATGGCAGAACTCATTTCCTTGAGGATATGCAGGCGTGCATCGTGGGCCTGGGCCAGCGCCTGCTCCATAATCTCACTGGTGATACCGTCGATCTTGATATCCATCTGCAGGGCGTTCACACCCTTTTCGGTACCGGCTACCTTGAAGTCCATGTCGCCGAGGTGATCCTCGTCGCCCATGATATCGGTCAGCACAGCAAAGTCGTCGCCTTCCTTGATCAGGCCCATCGCGACACCCGCGACCGGCGCTTTCAGGGGCACACCGGCATCCATCATCGACAGGCTGCTGCCGCAAACACTGGCCATGGAGCTGGAACCGTTTGACTCGGTAATTTCCGACACCACGCGAATGGTGTAGGGAAAATCTTCAACCGCAGGCATAACGGCCAGCACACCGCGTTTGGCCAGGCGACCGTGGCCGATTTCACGGCGCTTCGGGCTGCCGACACGACCGGTCTCACCGACACAGTAGGGCGGGAAGTTGTAGTGCAGCATGAAGTGCTCGCGGTACGACCCCTGCAAGGCATCGATGATCTGCGCATCGCGTTCGGTACCGAGTGTGGTCACCACCAGCGCCTGGGTTTCACCACGCGTAAACAGTGCGGAACCGTGTACACGCGGCAACACACCGGTGCGAACCGTAATCGGACGCACCGTTTTGGTATCGCGCCCGTCGATGCGGGGATTACCCTCGATAATACGGCTGCGAACAATGCGTTTCTCCAGCTTATCCATTGCACCGCGTACGTCTTCAGCGCTAAATCCGTCCGTATCATCGCTGACCAGTTTTTCAGCCGTGTCACTACGAATGGCACTAAGCTGTGCGTAACGATCCTGCTTGTCCGCCACCTGATAGGCATCACCGAACGCGGCTTCGCTGGCGTCGGCCACCGCTTTCGCCAGCGCCTCATTGGTTTCAGCAGGCGCCCATTCCCAGACCGGCACATTCACTTCCGCTGCCAGTTCGCTGATCGCAGTGATCGCGACCTGCATCTGCTCGTGGCCGTAGACCACAGAACCGAGCATAACGTCTTCCGGCAATTCCCTGGCTTCGGATTCAACCATCAGCACCGCCTTGGAGGTACCCGCAACAATCAGATCCAGTTCGGAGTCTTCAAGTTGGCTGCGCGTCGGGTTGAGGACATAGGCACCATCAACATAACCGACTCGCGCCGCGCCAACCGGGCCACTGAATGGCAATCCGGAAATCGAACAGGCTGCCGAAGCGCCCAGCAACGCCGGAATATCCGGATCAATATCCGGGTCCAGTGACATCACCGTAGCAATAATCTGCACTTCGTTGGTGAAGCCTTTCGGGAACAGCGGGCGAATCGGGCGATCAATCAGACGACACAACAGTGTCTCGTTTTCACTCGGGCGTCCTTCACGACGAAAAAAGCCGCCTGGGATATGCCCGGCGGCGTAGGTGCGTTCCTGGTAGTCCACGGTCAGCGGGAAAAAGTCCCGGCCTTCCGAACCGCGTTTCAAACCCACGGCGGTTACAAATACCATGGTCTCACCCATGCTGACCATGACGGCACCGCTGGCCTGGCGTGCAATCTCGCCGGTTTCAAAGGTCACGGTATGGTCACCGTACTGGAACGATTTCTTGATCGGATTCACTGGCTGGTCCTTAACTGAGGCTATAGCGATTGATGAAAAGGCAAATGCAAACGGATTAGCGGCGCAGGCCCAGACGACCAATCAGGTCCTGGTAACGGCTGACGTCCTTGCCCTTGAGATAGTCGAGCAACTTGCGGCGATTGCTGACCATGCGCAACAAACCCTGGCGGGAATGATGGTCGTGCTTGTGTTCCTGGAAGTGTGATGTCAGTTCCTGGATATTCGCGGTGAGCAGCGCTACCTGGACTTCGGGGGAGCCGGTGTCGCTCGCTGCACGCTGGTAGTCACTGACAATCTGTTTCTTCTGTTCGGTTGATAAAGCCATGTTTTACTCCAAATGTGGGTCGTGTAGTGCATCCAGCGAACAGGCCAGACGCAAGCGGCGTAGTGTACCCGCCTATGCCAGTTCGCTCAATAGCTTAGGCACCTTTCATCATCCGGCGCGGGGCCACCCGGCCATCGTCGAGGATTTCCCCCATGCCGAGGAAGGTATGCTCGCCCTCGTACACCCGTACCCAGCCACTGGTCGGTGCGCGCGGCACCAGCACCGCCTGCCCCTGGCGTAGGTAAAAGGCCGCATCAGCGGATAATCTGACATCGGGCCATTGGGTCAGCGCAGACTCAATCGGCAACAACAGGTCATCGGTCGCGCATTTATCTTCATCCTTGATGGACTGCAGCTGTTCCAGCGTCACCAGGCGCTCATCACTGTAAGGGCCGACCGCCGTACGGCGCAGCGCGGAAACGTGTGCGCCGCAACCCAGCTGCTCGCCAATATCCTCAGCCAGGGTGCGGACGTAGGTCCCCTTTGAGCAGTGCACGGCGATATCCAGCCAGTCGTCGCCGCGCCCTGTCAGGACAAGCTCGTAGATTTCCACAGGACGTGACTCACGCTCCACCTCAATGCCCTGCCGGGCCAGCTTGTACAGGCGCTGCCCCTCGTGCTTGAGTGCCGAGTACATGGGTGGAATCTGTTCGATGGGACCGCGAAACTGTTCCAGCACGGCTTCAATCTGTGCGTCACTGTAGTTTTCCACGGGGCGAGTGCTGATTACCTCGCCCTCGGCATCAGCCGTCGCGGTCTTTATGCCAAGCTGGCAACGCACCTCATAGCGCTTGTCGGCATCGAGCAAAAACGCCGACACCTTGGTCGCCTCGCCCATACAAATGGGCAGCACGCCGGACGCCAGCGGGTCCAGGCTGCCGGTATGCCCGGCCTTTTTGGCAAAAAACAGACG
Organism: uncultured Thiohalobacter sp.; assembly: GCA_964469575.1. Classification (GTDB taxonomy): domain Bacteria; phylum Pseudomonadota; class Gammaproteobacteria; order DSM-19610; family DSM-19610; genus Thiogranum. The sequence continues at coordinate 5,616 of CAYYAP010000050.1, read as the reverse complement.
TTTGACCTGTTGCAGGGCATCATTGGAGGTAATCCCCGACGGCTTGTCCAGCAGCAAAATGCCGTTGACGTCTCGACCTCGTACGCGGCGTCGACCCATAAGCTATAACTTCCTCACTGATCCGGATCGTTCTCGTCGTCGTGTTTCGCATCCGCCTTGACGGCAGAATCGATTAACGCGCTCAGACGAGCCCCTTCCTGGAGGGAATGATCCTGTTTGAAATGGAGTTGCGGCACATGCCGCATGTTGAGTGTCCGCCCCAGCAGGTGCCGCAGGTAACCCGCCGCCCCTTCAAGCACTTTCAGGAGCTCGGTGATTTCTTTCTGTTCGCCCAGGGTCGAAACAAAGACCCTGGCGTGTGACAGGTCACGCGACACTTCGACGGCCGACACGCTGACCATGCCGATGCGCGGGTCACGCACCTCGTCACGGATCAGGGTCGCGAGTTCGCGCTGGAGTTGCTCGCCAACACGACGCGTTCTGGGAAAATCTCTGGGCATGGGAACTCACCGTCGCCACCGGAAACCGGCGCGATCACAGCGGCCGAATTATTCGACCGTACGCGCCCTCTCTGTTCGCTCGAAGACCTCGATCTGGTCGCCGACCTTAACATCATTGTAGCCCTTCACGCCGATGCCGCACTCGGTACCGCTACGCACATCATTGACGTCGTCCTTGAAGCGGCGCAGCGATTCCAGTTCGCCCTCGTAGATAACCACATTGTCGCGCAACACGCGGATCGGCGCACTGCGACGCACCACGCCCTCGGTCACCATACAGCCGGCAATCGCGCCGATCTTCGGCGCCCGAAACACATCGCGCACTTCGGCAAGACCGATGATCTCTTCCGTAACTTCCGGCGACAGCATGCCGGATACGGCGGCTTTAACATCATCAATGGCGTTGTAGATCACACTGTAATAGTGCAGGTCAATGTCATTCTCCTCGACAATCCGCCGTGCCGACGCATCGGCGCGCACATTAAAGCCGATCAGAATGGCATTGGAGGCCAGCGCCAGGTTGGCATCCGTCTCGGTAATACCCCCGACACCCGATGACACAATATTGACCGTGACCTCATCTGTAATAATCTTGGTCAGTGACTCGCGCAGCGCCTCGGCACTGCCCTGCACGTCAGCCTTGAGGACAATATTCAGTACCTTCTTCTCACCCTTGCCCATGTTGCTGAACACATCTTCCAGCCTGGCCTGGTGCTGGCGGGAGAGTTTCACTTCGCGCTGTTTCTGCTGGCGGAATTCGGCCAGCTCACGCGCCTTGCGCTCGTCATTAATGACCAGCGCATCCTCGCCCGCCGCCGGCGTACCGGACAGACCCAGCACCACGGCCGGCATGGAAGGCCCGGCCGATTCGATCGGCTTGCCGGCCTCATCGAACATCGCGCGCACGCGCCCGATTTCGTGACCGGTCACCAGCGTATCGCCTTTCTTTAACACACCGTTCTGCACCAGGATAGTCGCCACCGGACCGCGGCCCTTGTCGAGCGCGGACTCAATCACCACACCTTGCGCCGGACAGTCCACAACCGCTTTCAGTTCCAGCAACTCGGCCTGCAGCAAAATGGCATCGAGTAACGCCTCAACACCCTGGCCGGTCTTGGCAGACACTTCGATAAACTGGGTATCGCCGCCCCAGTCTTCCGGGATAACGCCTTTCTGGGACAGCTCGTTCTTGACGCGTTCAGGGTCGGCTTCCGGCTTGTCGATCTTGTTGACCGCAACCACCATCGGCACACCAGCCGCCTTGCTGTGTTCAACGGCCTCGATGGTCTGTGGCATGGCGCCATCGTCGGCAGCGACCACCAGAATCACAATATCCGTGACCTTGGCGCCGCGTGCGCGCATGGCGGTAAACGCGGCGTGGCCCGGGGTATCGAGGAAACTGATGGTGCCCTTGTCCGTTTCCACATGGTAGGCGCCGATGTGCTGGGTAATACCACCCGCCTCACCTGACGCCACCCGCGTGCTACGAATGTAGTCGAGCAGTGAGGTCTTGCCGTGATCGACGTGGCCCATGATGGTCACGACCGGTGGACGCGACACTTTCTCGCCAGTGACTTCCGCAGCCGCCTGCTGTTCAATCTGGATTTCCAGATCATTGCTGGAAACCTGTTTGGCAATGTGGCCCAGTTCCTCGACCAGCAACACCGCCGTGTCCTGATCGAGCGGCTGGTTGATGGTCGCCATAACACCCATCTTCATCAACGACTTGATCAGTTCGGTCGCCTTGATGGAAAGTTTCTGCGCCAACTCACCCACGGAAATAGCTTCCGGGATTTCTACCTCGTGTATAACAGGCGCCGTCGGGCGCTCGAAACCGTGTTCACCGGAAGGCGTAACGGCCACGCGGCTACGACGACCGCTGGGCTTCTTGCGTCGTCCACCCTTGCCCTTGGCAACGTGCAGTTCCTTGCGGCCGTAGCGGGTCGGCTGATCGGCCGCTTCGCGGTGACGCGGCTTGCGTTCCTTCTCGGATTTTTGCTGGCGCACTTCCTGCTCGGCGCGCGCCTGGGCCTGGGCGTCTTCTGTTGCCTTGCTCTCCGCCTCTACGGCCTTGCGCGCTTCTTCCTCTTCCTTCTGGCGTTTGGCTTCCTCGCCCCGCTTGCGCGCTTCCTCCTCCTTGCGCTGCGCCTCTTCCTCGGCACGACGCAGGGCATCCTTCTCGGCCTGGATTTTGGCTTCACGCTCGGCTAACAGGCGCGCCTTTTCCTCAGCCTCCTGCTTGAGTCGATCCTGTTCTTCCGCCACCAGTTCGGCGCGCTTGACGTAGGTGCGTTTTTTCCGCACCTCGACACTGACGGTCTTGGCGGTACTGCCACGGCCTGTTGAACCGGTTTTTAATTCAGTGTGCATTTTGCGCCGCAGCGTGACTTTCTTCGGCTGCGTAGCCGCTTCCGCAGGCGCATTGGACCTGCCATGGCTTTGGCGCAGATACGTCAGCAGCTGCATCTTCTCCTTGTCGGAGATAGTGTCATCTGCATCGGAAATTTTCATACCTGCCTCACCCAGTTGCGCCAACAGGCGATCCACGGGCAAGCCAACTACATCTGCAAACTGTCGTATCGTAACATCGGTCATCGTAAAGCGTCTCCTCGACGGCTACCCTTGTTCTTCTTCCGCAAACCAGGGAGCACGAGCGGTCATAATCAGTTTTCCGGCGCGCTCTTCGTCCATGCCCTCGATATCCATCAAGTCGTCAATCGCCTGTTCAGCCAGGTCTTCCATGGTGACTATACCCTTGCCGGCCAGTGTAAAGGCCAGGTCTTCATCCATCCCGTCCATCTCCAGCAAGTCGTCCGCCGGGCGGCTGCCGCCCATGTTTTCCTCACTGGTAATCGCCTTGGTAAGCAACACATCGCGGGCGCGGCCACGCAACTCCTCGACGATGTCTTCCTCGAATTCCTCGATCTGCAACAGCTCGCTGTTGGGCACGTAGGCAATTTCCTCGACGGTCGAGAAGCCTTCCTGCACCAGAATCACCGCCACTTCCTCATCGACATCGAGATCGTCCATGAACAATTTGGTCAGCACTTTCATTTCTTCCTCGGATTTCTCCGCGGCCTGCTGCTCGTCCATGACGTTCAGTTCCCAACCGGTCAGTTGACTGGCGAGGCGCACATTCTGGCCGCCACGGCCGATGGCCTGCGACAGCTGCTCGTTGGCGACGGCAACATCCATGCTGTGCTTGTCTTCATCGACCACAATCGACACGACCTCGGCCGGCGACATGGCGTTGATGACAAACTGCGCCGGATTCTCATCCCAAAGGATAATATCGACGCGTTCGCCTGCCAGTTCGGTCGATACGGTCTGCACACGCGAACCGCGCATACCGACACAGGCGCCCACCGGATCGATGCGTGGGTCGTTGGATTTCACGGCGATCTTGGCGCGCATGCCCGGGTCGCGGGCCGCGCCGAGAATTTCAATCAGTTCCTGGCCGACTTCCGGCACTTCCAGCTTGAACAACTCCACCAGGAATTCCGGCGCCACACGGCTGACAAACAGTTGCGGGCCACGCTGCTCGCTGCGCACTTCCTTAAGGTAACCGCGCAAACGGTCACCGGGGCGCACGGCCTCGCGCGGAATCATTTCCTCGCGGTAAATAATGGCTTCGGCGTTACCGCCCAGGTCCAGGTAGACATTGCCGCGCTCGACGCGCTTGACGATGCCGGTCACCAGCTCGCCAATCCGATCGGCGTAGGCATCGACGACCTGTGCGCGCTCGGCTTCACGGACTTTCTGCACGATGACCTGTTTGGCCGTCTGTGCACCAATGCGGCCGAAATCGACTGAATCGATCTCTTCCTCAATGAAGTCGCCGACCTGGAGTTCCGGGTTCTGCTTGCGCGCGTCTTCCAGCAGGATCTGGCGACTGGGGTGGCGGAAGCCGCCCTCTTCATCGTCGTCATCTTCAACTTCGGTCTCGGGATGTTCCTCGACCACTTCCCAGCGCCGAAAAGTCTTGTGATCACCGGTCTCGCGGTCAATCTCGACACGCGCCTCGATGTCTTCCTCGTGGCACTTTTTGGTCGCCGACGCCAATGCCGCCTCGATCGCGCCGAAGATAATTTCCTTGCTGATGCTCTTCTCGTTAGAGACGGCATCTACGACCAGAAGAATTTCTTTACTCATTCACGCACCCTCCACACGATGCGAATCAAAATCGGGAACCAGCCGCGCGCGGTCGATTTCGTCCAGCGCCACCACCAGTTCTTCCTCACCCATCTGCAACACCACCTGATCGTCTCTCAGGCCCATCAGGGTGCCCTGAAATTTACGCCGGCCATTCACCGCAGCGGTCAGCTGCACGGCAATTTCATGCCCGGCAAAACGTTCGAAATCTTTCATCTGGTACAGCGGTCGATCCAGCCCGGGCGACGACACTTCCAGCGCGTACTGCCCGCGAATCGGGTCCTCAACGTCAAGGATACCGCTCACCTGGTGGCTGACCGCCTTGCAATCATCCACCGTAATGCCCTGCTCGCGATCAATGTATACCCGCAGCACACCCTGCTTGGCGCGGATAAATTCCACCCCGACCAGTTCAAAACCCAGTGCTGTCACCGCCGGCTCCAGGAGCGCGCGGAGTTCCGCCGATTCACGCGGCATACATTTCCACCACCAACAAAAAATGGGCCAATGGCCCACCGCAAAACCCGGAAACCGCCAATTTACCGCCAGCCCCGGAAGACATCCCCGCTATTGTATCAGAAGCCTTTTACGAAATGTACCCGTCTGTTACGAAAAAATAACCGGGCTGCGCTCTTGAAGAACTTGCCCGTCATTCCAAACCCGTAGGTTGGCGCTGAGCGCAGCGAAGCCCAACGTTGCGGAGCCGTTGGGCTTCCTTCGTCAGCCCAACCTACCGGCTGTAGGAGCGGGCTTGCCCGCGAACCGGCGGAACCACGCAAATGCACTGTTCGCGGGCAAGCCCGCTCCTACGGGTGGGGTAAGGTGCCGGTAATGATGTAATATTTTGAATTCGTCAGCTTCCCCGGTGTTTACAGCCTGTTATGTTAGCTTTCTCATGCAGTTATACAATATACACCACTAACCTCCTCTGACTTCCCCCGACAGATTCGCTAAGATACCCCCC
>CAYYAP010000049.1:0-16226 GCA_964469575.1 uncultured Thiohalobacter sp. | reverse complement strand
CTGTGACTTTCAGCGTCCTGATGGAATGTTTAACATCGATTTCCACCATGGGGCCGCCTTGCTGGGAATAGGTCATGTGTTTGCTGACAGTGCGATACTCGCCACGCTGCCCCAGCACCAGGTCACCAGGCTGTACCTCCTGGATCGTCCTGGCGCCTTCGGCGGTATACAACAGCGTGTCTCCGGCAAAGCACTGATTCACGGCTACCGCGGTATCGTTGGCAACCTTGAGGAATGGCACCACGCCCTGACTTTTGCCATTGGTACCCTTGATGTGTGCGCCCAGTCCGCGCACTCGTGTCCAGTCATTGCCCAGGCCGCCGGCAAACTTTGACAGCAGCGCGTTGTCGCGGATGGCGCTGTAAATGCCGTCGAGCTTGTCCGGTACGGTGGTCAGGTAGCAGGACGACAGTTGTGGCCGCAGTGTGCCGGCGTTGAACAGGGTCGGCGTGGAACTCATGAAGGCGAAGCTCGACAGCAGGTTGTAGAACTCGATGGCGCGCGCCTCGCGTTCGACCTCGTTGATAGCCAGTCCCATGGCGACACGCATGAAGAACGCCTGTGGCAGCTCAAAGCGCACGCCGTCACCGTTGTGGATGAAATAGCGGTCATACAGTGTTTGCAGGCCAAGGTAGGCAAACTGACGATCGCGGTCCGCCTGCAGGGCCGCACCCAACAGGTCGAGGTCGTACAGCGTCAGTTCACGGTCCAGCAGTTCCAGCTCGGCGGCGCGATGGATATAGGCGGAAAAATAAGCCGGGTAGTGCCGGGACATGTCAGCGTGACTGCGGTGAGGCGCATCCAGTTCCAGCAGGGCCATGGCTTCATGGCGCATATTGTCCAGCAGCAGGCGGGCGGCCACATACGAATAGTTGGGGTCGCGGTCGATCAGGGTGCGGGCGCACATGACCAATGCGGCGCCCAGGTCCTTTTCGCTGATACCGTCGAACAGGCTGTGCAGACTTTCGTCCAGCAGATGCTGCGCATCGACATCCTCCAGCGCTGCACAGGCTTCCTCCAGGCGGGTTTTCAACGCTGCAATATCGAGGGGGCGTTTTTCACCCCCGGCGGTGGTGAAGTGCAGCAGGGGTTGTGAGTGTTGTTCGGGCGCTTCGAGTTGTTTTTCAGCGCGCCTGGCCGCCTGCTGTTCACGGTACAACACATAGGTGCGTGCAATCTTGTGCTCGCCGCTACGCATCAGCTCCAGTTCCACCTGGTCCTGGATGTCTTCGATATGCACCACGCCGCCATCCGGTGAACGGCGGAACAGAGCTTCTTCCACACCGCGGGTGAGGCGCGCTACGGTTTCGTGGATGCGACTGGAGGCGGCGGCATGTCCACCTTCTACGGCAAGAAACGCCTTGGTCAGCGCCACAGTAATTTTGGAGGCATCGAAACGGGTGATTTTGCCGTTGCGGCGGATCACTTTGTAGGCGTCGGCGTACCGCGTGGCTTCTGGCAGTGCGCTGTCTGCAATGACCGGGTTGACGGAAGGGGTTGGCGGCGTGTCGCCCTGGATTTCTGTGTGCATTTGCGCTCCTCGTCCTGTTCTTTTGTGGTGACCGGGACGGCGCAGGCGGAGTGGGGAACGGAAGGGCAGTGATGGCTGCCGGGAACACCGTTTTCCACCCGGCGATCTTGACGCGAGACCCGGGTTACGGAATCCAGACGGATTCCCGGCTCCCAGGTATTCGGACTTGGAGGGTGTGGATCGGGTCCTCCTTACCGCTGCGCGACAGTCCCGGATTCTCACCGGGTTCCCTGTGGCTCAAACACTACATGTAGTGTTTGAGCTGGAGCTTGCATACAAGATAGCGGATAAATTCGGGCGGGGCAAGGGATTTATGCGTGGCGAAAAAACCGGCCGGTATTCAAGCGCTATGCACCCGGGTCGATGATAAGGTAATTCCATTGGAGATCCCAAAAATGCGCTGCAATATTACCGGTTTTCTAAATCTGTTCATGGTGTTGATCCTGAGCGGGTGTGTGACCACTGGCGCCACGACGGTCAGTCAAAAGCGTCAGGCGATCCTGGACATGCGCCAGGAAGTTCTCTCAGACCTCTACAAGCTACATCCTGAAGCCAGGTCGAAGATTGTTAATTCTCCGGGGTACGCGGTCTTCAGCAATGCCAATATCAATCTTGTGCTTGCCAGCTTCAGCGGTGGCCAGGGTGTGGTGATGAATAATCGCACCGGCAAGCGTACTTTTATGAAGATGGGCGAAGTGGGTATAGGTTTTGGTCTTGGCGTCAAGGACTTCCGGGCGGTATTTGTGTTCAACAACCGCAAGACCCTGCAGGACTTTATTAGCAAAGGCTGGGAAGTCGGCGCCCATGCCGATGCTGCGGCAAAGTCCGGAAACAAGGGCGCCGCCGTCGGCGGCGAGGTCCTGATAAATGGCGTCACTATCTATCAGTTGACAGAGAGCGGACTGGCGCTACAGGCGACAGTCAAGGGTACCAAATACTGGAAAGACCCCGAGCTTAACTAGGAGGCTTCACGAGTACCTCTAATGCCTGTAGGAGCGGGCTTGCCCGCGAACAACGGCGGATTCGCGGGCAAGCCCGCTCCTACAAGTGAATAAAAATTCAGCTAACTCAACGTCATGTTCTTCAAGGGCGAAGCGCGGTAATCTCATACTATGAATACCGGCATTCGCCGGAATGGTAACAGGGCATTATGGAAAATCTTCTCAAGGTACCTTCAGCAGATGGCATGCAATTGCATCTGGAAGTGGCGGAACTTGGCAGCCGCAGTTATGCCTATATTATGGACTGGCAATTCCGGCTCCTGTTGAGCCTGGCATGGTTGCTTGGCGCCTGGATACTGATGACGGGTGCCGGTGAGCAGACGGTTCGCTCGGTGACCACCGGCGCCGGTAACCACTGGGGCGCATATCTGTTCTTTCTACCCGCAGTATTTCTGTACGTTTTTTATCACCCTGTCCTTGAAATTCTCATGCGCGGGCGCACGCCGGGGAAGCGCATGGCGGGTATACGCCTGGTAACGGGCGATGGGCAGACGCCCGGTGTGGCGGCAATCATTATTCGTAACCTGTTTCGCCTGGTGGATATGCTTCCGGCATTTTATGTGGTGGGTTGTGTCGCCTGTATTGCGACAAAAAGACAAATTCGCATTGGCGATATGGCGGCGGGTACGCTTCTGGTTTATGAACAGAAGGCCGGGGATGAGGCGCTTGATCGTGCCAGGGATATAGTTTCCAGTACGCAACTGACACCTGCCGATCAGGCCTTGTTACTGGAAATCATCGACCGCTGGAAGACGCTGGATCGCACCGCCCGCACCGATATTGCGACACGCTTTCTGACCAAAATCGGCCGGGAAGTAGCGTCAGTGGATGGCGCGAAGCAACTTGATCGAACGCTTTATGAGCAATTGGCTGACCTTGCGGGAGTGTCGGTCTGATGTCGTCGCATCAGCACGCGCTTGAACACTGGCTTGAAGGGCGCATCGAGCGTTGGAAGTGGCTGGATGCACGCTGCCGGGGCGGCGGAAAATCCACTCCGGATTCAACAGAACAGGAGGTCGAGTTTGTTGAAGGTTTTCGTGCCCTGGGCTGCGACCTGGCGCTGGCGCAGTCTACCGTGCCGGATACACCTCTAACGCGTTACCTGGGCAGTTTATCCATACGCTGTCGTGAGGAAATCTATGCCGAGCCAGGCTCGCTATGGCAATCGCTCAAATACACCGTCCTGCATTCCGTACCAAAGATTGTGGGTGAATTGCGCAGTGTAATTGCCAGTACGATCCTGTTATTCATGCTGAGCGCCTTGTGTGGCTGGTGGCTGGTTACTACCTTCCCGGAACTGGTTTCCCTGTTCGCGTCACAGAAAATGATTGATACGGTCCAGTCGGGCGATCTGTGGACGGATGACATCCTGAACATACTGCCCTCCTCGGTGCTGGCATTTTCCATTATTACCAACAACGTGGTTGTCACGCTCACGGCATTTGTACTGGGTGCGTTTTACGGACTGGGTACGTTTTATATTATTTCCATGAACGGGTTGATGTTGGGCGGCGTATTCGCCCTTACCGCGCGGTACGGCCTGGATCATCGCCTGCTCGAATTTATTATCGCACACGGGGTGGTGGAACTGAGTGTGATCTGCCTGGCGGGCGCCGCCGGCCTGAGTCTGGGAGAAGCGCTAATGCGGCCGGGCGAACGGCGTCGTATGGATGCTTTCAGGGATGCAGTCTCACGCGCAGGTTCGCTGCTGGTTATTGCCATTCCCTTCCTGGTCGGCGCCGGTCTCATTGAAGGCTATATTTCACCCAATGACAATTTCCCGTTTGAGGTGAAAATGACAACGGGCCTCACCTATGGTGCAGTATTCTGGTTTGTGATGACCGGTGGGTTCTGGCGGGCGCGGGGCTGGTCTCTTCACACCCTGCGCCGGTTACGAAGATACCGGTAGCGTTCCATGACCCGCTGATCCAGCTCTTGCTCCGTTCCTAACACCACTTCCGTGCCGAGATGCCGCAAATGCAGGGCGGTGGCCTGTTGCGAACGCGTGAATTCATGGGCGGCAAAACGGCGGTAGGGGTCCAGCCAGTCACGGCAATCGCGTTCCTGCAAGGCTTTGATATCGGTATCGACAAGACTGGCGACGATAGCCAGGTGTTTGTTCGCCAGTAGTGTGCAGGCTTTTGCCAGTTGTCCGGCGGCTTCGCGTTGTTCGATTTCGCAAAGAAAAATTACCAGGCTGCGTTGCCTCAGCAATTTCTGTATTGCCAGTGCGGCAGCGATAGGGTTGAAAACGTCTTGCCGGCTTGTCAGACGCGCCAGGCCGGCACGCACGTCCTGTAGTGCGCGTGCGCCATGTCCCAGTGGAACGCTTTCGAGCTGTTGGCTGGAGAATCCCAGTAAGCCAATTCTGTCTCCCTGTGAGCAGGCCAGTTGCGCAAGTCTGGCGGCAATATTGATGTAGTGGTTGAGTCGTGTCAGTTTGCCCGCCTGCAGGCGGCTGCTGCGACCCGCATCAACAACCAGCATCACGTCCAGGTTCTGTTCGCGTGCATAGACACGGACAGTGGGTTGTCCCCGTTTGGCGGTTGCTTTCCAGTCTATGGATTTGATCGGGTCACCGACCTGGTAGTCGCGTAACGCCAGCAGGTTGTCGCCACTGCTGAACTGACGCGGGGTATAGCGCTCACCGGAAAGCAGTTGACCTGCGGCATTTTCATGATGGGACAGTGCGCGTGGCACCACCAGGGACCGGCTTGAGGAAGGCGTTTTATATGACCACCAGGCAAGTCCCAGATGCCCCAGTACCCGCGAATAGAGCGTCCCGATGCCGGTTTGTCCCAGCTCCAGCGGGGTGATCATTTCACTTCGTGTGGAGGAATCTCTTGCGGGTATGGTCCAGTGCTGAGGCGACTCGTCACCACTCAGTGTATCGGGATGGCGGGCCTGGGTTCGAATTCTGATCGTTCGGGATGTTGGATTGTGAATGCTAACGTGCAGGGGCTGTGCTTCGCCCAGCGCCAGCTGCTTGTCGAGCGTACGCAGGACAGGTGGCGGCGTGGAGCGTGTACGCAAGCCTTCGAGCAGTAGCCCGAATAACAGCAAGGCTGTGGGGTAACGCCACAGTGTCTGTATATCCGTGCTACTCCACTGGCCGACAATGGCCAGTAGCGCAATACACAGCGCAATGAGCAGACTTCGCCGGGTAAGGGACATTTACGGTGCTTGTAGCGCGTCCGGGGACGGTGACTCGGAACGCGGTACCTCGACACTGTCAAGAATCGATGCGGCAAGTTCTCGGGTTTGTACACCTTCCAGTATGGCATCGGGGGTGAGTATCAGCCGGTGCGCCATCACCGCGTCGGCCACGGCCTTGATATCATCCGGGGTCACAAATTCCGAGCCGCGCAAGGCGGCTTCGACGCGGGCGCAACGCATCAACGCCAATGCGCCGCGTGGCGACAGCCCCAGGCTGATCTGATGATGTAAGCGCGTTGCGGCGGCGATTTGTGTCGTGTAGTCATACACGGCATTCGAGACATGTATGTCCGCTGCCTGCGCGCGTGCCTGTTCGATCAATTCATAGGGCAGGAGTCCGCTGACGGGTGGTTGAACGTGGCCGCCACCCGGGTGGTCGTAGGCTTTCAGGATACTGTTTTCACACGCTGCATCGGGGTATTCCAGCTGCAGGCGTAACAGGAAGCGGTCCAGCTGGGATTCAGGCAGCGGGAACGTGCCTTCGAACTCGTGCGGATTCTGTGAGGCAATAATAAAAAAATTACGCGCCAGCGGGTAGGTTTCACGATCAATGGTGATGGCGCCTTCTTCCATGGCCTGCAGAAATGCTGATTGTGTTTTCGGTCCGGTGCGATTAATTTCATCGACCAGCACCACATCGGCAAACAGTGGACCCTGTATCAGGTCGAAACCCTGCTTTTCGGCATTGTAGACATGGATACCGGTCAGATCCGAGGGCATCATGTCAGCGGTACACTGAATCCTCTTGAAGCTTCCACCCAGGAGTTGTGCGAAGGTCTTGGCCAGCAGGGTTTTCCCCAGCCCGGGAACGCCTTCGAGCAACACCTGCCCTTTGGCGACGAGTGCAATCGTCAGGCCGTGGATCGTGGGTTCCAGACCATAGATCGCCTGTGAAATCCCGGTACTCAGTGTCTGTTTCAATTGTTGTGCGGCGCTTGTCATTTCATCATCCTTTTGATGCGATCGATGGTGCGTGTGAGTTGTATCAGGTTAACGGCTTTGCCTCGTTCAACTTTTTGTGTCAGCGTGTCGAGCGCGCTGATAGCCTTTTCCGAAACCGGGGAATGGTGGCGTAATAGCGCAATTGCCGGGATCTGCGAATGAGGCTGTCGATAGAAGTGTCTGACCTCGGTGTTAAAACGCTCAAGCAGTTTGCGGCTGATATTGACGGGCTTTATTCTGCGCGCGAAGTAGCCTGCCATGGCCTCGACAAATTCAATGGCAGTGGAGTGATACACGGATGGCTTCACCGGCGCCAGGCGGTTGCTGTAACCCAACAGATAGATCAGCCAGAACAGACCCATGATCCACAGCGTATTGTGTAGGCGTGGGTCATGGAAGAAGTTATCCGCATCATACAGATCGCTCAATCCCAGATGCATGTCATCAAAAATCACCGCGCCATGTTCAGACAGGGCGCGGTTAATGAGGTTATTGAAAAAACGGGCATTATCATCGCGTCCCAGCGTGATATTTCCAAACAGGTCAGGTTGGCTGCTGACCCAGCCGCCGCCCTTGCCCTGCCTGAAGGACCAGAAGGCGAAACCCCGCGCCTTTTTTCTGCTGAGCAGGGGCAGTGTATAGCGGCCACCGGTCGCTCCCCTGAGTACAATCGCTTGTTGGTCAAAAATAACCGAACGATGGCTGGATAGTGATTTGATCCCCTTCAGCAAGGGGTGATCGAGGGCGGGTAGCAGCATTGAGGGTTGCCGGTCTTCGCCAGTCAGCACGGCTCTGGCCATCGACAGATCCTTGCGTACCTTGTCGTCTGTGGCGCTTCCCGATTTTTTATCCTTCAGTGTCTCGAACTCAAGTTTCAGGGCAGCCAGTACAGGCTGGTTCTGTGATACCCGGGTTTTCACCCAGTCAGGCATATCCTGCCTTGCTGCGAGAATCAGTGCGTAGTTACCTTCGCTCAACCATTCGGTCAGCACGTCGAGTTCCGCCCGGTTAGGGGTTGTTATCGCGGGTTGAGTAATGATGATCATGTTACCGCTGTCTGCCAGATCAGGGTCGAGGAGGAGTGACTGATAACGCGTTCTGAGGCGTTTGACTGGCACGCCATTATTTTCCAGCCAGGTTTTTAGTCCATACAGGCCGAGAGTCCCCCGGTCTTCACTGGTTGGCAGCGATATGTCATTGGGGGCAGGGTGATCCGGCGGGAGCAACAGCCCGATAATTAACACCACCGAGATCAGACCGCCGGCCAGGGTGATAGCACGATCGTTCATGTCAATGATCTCCCGGCGTGATCACTGACAACAGTGATTTTGCTTCATTGAGGCAGTGTTCGGTAACCTCGGGGTCGGGATTCAGGCCTCCATATAAAACGCGCTCCGCCTGTTGGCAAAGCGTATTGAAGGGCATGGCCGCCGCATCATCACCCTTTTGCAGGTGTGTTAAATACTCGTGGTTAGTCTGGCTCTTGTTTTCCGGCAAACGCTGTTTCCCGATCAGGTAATCGATGCACACATTGAGCAGGGCCGGCAGGTTCGCCGGTAAGGTGTCGGGATTGATCGACAGGCCATTTCCCTGATCGGAAAGGTCTTCCTCGCGCGTATTTGTAGCGGACCTGCGCCGAAACAGTTGCCAACCGTCTGTTTTACAGAGGCGTATTTCGCGCCATATCAACCCCAGCGCCAGCATCACCAGCACAAATGTGCTGATATAGAAGATGATTCTGGCTGTTGTTGCGGATAGTGTGAGTTTTTCAAAAAAATGTTTTAGCCAGAGGAAGTCAGCATCACTTTTTTCGTCCGGATCCCGTTGGAACAACCAATCGATAAACTGTTTCCACCAGCCGGTTTGCTGCGCTTTATGCTTAAGCTGTAGCGCGTTATCGAGCAGGCCAGGCAGGACGGATAGATCGAGCTTCAGCCCGCCCCGAACGGGCTGGCGCATGTTGGCGACCAGGTAACGAAGATCCACCAGTTCCGCCAGATTGCCAGTGTCCTGGTCGGTCGACAGGATGGAGGTGAACTTGCCAGGCCCGTCAAGCAGCACAGAAAGTTGCGGACAGGTTTCTGGCAGGTCAATTCGCGCGAAAATAGCTGGCGTAGCGCCATCGACAAACTGTCGGTCGATGCACTGGTTAATCTGTTCAGAAAGCGCATTCAGGCGGGTTCCATCAGCCTGAACAAATCCTGATAGACACGCCAGCAGGCCGACCCATGTCGCCCGAGCCATCAACAGGCTAGCCGGCTTCGATGCGTTGTTCCAGATCAAGTCCTTGCTTACGCAGTTTCAGATCATGCAGCTGGACCAGCATGATGGCATAGAACAGTGGCCCGCCAACGGTGCCCACCGCGATACTGAAGAGTGTGACAGTGACTGGCATACCCGTAGTCTGTTCGACGCCGCCTGACAGTCCTGCACCCACACCGGCCACAAACCCTATCGCACTATAGATTACCAACATCAGGGCGGCTGGCACCATGAGTACGGTTGATGTCCGCCACCAGTTTCCCCACACCAGGCGGTGGCTGGTCTTCAGCGCATCGAAGATTGTACGGTCATCAACGACAATCAGTATGGAATAGAAGAACAGGCTCATCATTAGAATGATGCCGGGAATCACCAGTAACACCGACCCCAGCATGACGATAAGTATGTAGAGCAGCATGCCAATCAGTACCGGTATAAGTTTTTTCAGGCCGGTAATCAGTGCAGCACCCAGGCTGGTTTCTTCGTTCGATGCGCTGGCGTTAATACGATAGATCAAGGCGTTAAAAAATGCCATGCCCACGAAAGACGCGATCAGCATGATGCCGCCAAGCTGTTTCATTTGTCCGGCCTGAAGGGCTTGCCCGGCGTGCGGGGTCGGTGTGAGCAGGTTCGGTATATTTGAAATGATCGCACCAAGAAGCGCGATGCCCACGACAGATTTGAAGCTGGATAGACAAAGCCGGATGCCATTATCCAGAACCTTGCCGATGGATTGCGGCTGGTTGGCATACTGAAACATGATTCCTCCCTGAACCCTGGTGGTTGCGATGGTAGTGTTTTAGCCCGATTCCATGAAGCCTGTGGGTGTTTTCGGTGCTTCTGACTGAAACTTTAGTCCGTATTCATTTGCCCGTATAGCCGCCATGCCAGCAGCGCCTGTATCCTCGCGGCGGTGATCACGCCTGCCCGGAAAGTCCCTCCTTACAGGCTGCAAACCCACTGCTCAAGTATTTGAATTTCGGTGCTGATGTAATCCGGGTCATTATAGACATGCCCCATCAGGCTGATGCCTTCAGCACGTCCCAGCAGGTGCAGGGCCAGTGAGCGGGCCTGTTGTGGATCAGTCAATACGCTGAACTGTTGCTCCAGCCAGTCCCGAAACAGGTCGAACAGTTGCCTGGCGTTTTCCCTGTGTGCGTAGGCCGCTTCTTTTCCGAGTTCGGTGTTGAGTGAGCCTATCGGGCAGCCATACCGGCACAGGTTTTCCCTGTTGGACAGGACCATCTGTACAAATCGCAGCAAGCGATCTTTGGGATCCGGCAGTTCCTCATCCCATGCAGCCAGGGCCGCACGGTACTCGTTGGCGAGTTGTTTTATGACAGCATCGAGTATGTCATCCTTGCTCTTGAAATAGTGGTAGATATTCCCGCGCTGGATACCGGTGTGATTGACGATATCGCTGAACGAAGTCCGGGCGTAGCCGCGCCGATAGAAAAGGGTTCTGGCGGCTTCGATAATTTCTTCCCGTGTTTGTCCGCGCTGGCTAGCCATGCCGACAAGCTTACCCCAAAGACACTTGCCTGTGTCAGGAGCTAATGGGTTTGTACATCTTCATGGGGGTTTTCTGCCGCCTGGCCATCTCGTCCATTTGTATGCGTATGGCGTCCTTCCAGTGTACTTTGGGCTGATATCCCAGCAGTTCGGCCGCACGTGTATTGCTTGCGCCAGTTTCTTCCAGCAGGTGAATAATACTGCGAGTCACCAGGGGTTCCCAGGGTACGAGCGGGTCCAGCAGTTCCATGCTACGAGCAAACAGGTAGGCGATCGCAAAGGGAACGCTGAAGTGTGGTTTTGGCAGGTGGTAGGTCTCATGCAGAAAACTGATAAGTTCACGAGCCGTGGGGGTGCTTGGCCCGATGATATTAAAACCCTGGTAACCTTCAAGGCCATTGGCAGTGGCCGTCAGCGCAAAGGCTTCCCCAATATCATCACCTGCAATGATTGGCATACCGGTTGTCCCGCCCCTGACCCAGGGGACAAGGTGCGTTTTCAGTCGTGGCGCCAGTAACGATAATAATCCGATACCGTAACGTCGGCCTGCAAACAGGCCGGTGCGCAGGGAGATCATAGTACATCCCTGCTGGCTCCTCTCACGCATGACGTTCTCGATGCGAGCTACATTCTGCATGTGCGGCCAGAGTTCCAGGTGTCCCTCGTCGGCCTGACTCATCGGGTCGGAAGATGCATACGGGGCTGCGACGCTGGTAGAACTGAGGAAAACAAATCTTGAGACATTGCTTTCCAGAACCTGGTCAAGCAGTGTCAGCGTAGGTTGCATGAACAGACGTTCTGATTCCTTGCGGTAACTCCAGGCCGACGTCCAGGCAGCGGCGTGGCATACGACATCGATTTTGTCCAATAGCGTTTCAATATAGTCTTTATCTCGCAGATCACCCTCGCGTATTTCACCATGAAAATCTGGTATCAACTTGCGTCTGTTCCGGCAGGCGGCGATGGGCGTCACGCCCTCGTGCCTCATCAGGGCTTCGAGTATGTGACTGCCAACGAACCCGTTGGCTCCGGTAACCAGTACGTTGATATCCTTCATTGGCGTGTCACCCCTGTATCCATGGCCAGACTAGTATGATCGTCCTAGAGACTAGGACGATCATACTAGTTTGTCAACCCGGGTGGGGCAGTATTGAAATTTCAGTCATGAAGCCCCATTCAATGCTGTGTAGGAATGAGACATCGTTCAGGAGGTAACACCATGAGTAAACTGGCATATCTTG
Organism: uncultured Thiohalobacter sp.; assembly: GCA_964469575.1. Lineage (GTDB taxonomy): Bacteria > Pseudomonadota > Gammaproteobacteria > DSM-19610 > DSM-19610 > Thiogranum. The sequence continues at coordinate 4,521 of CAYYAP010000049.1, read as the reverse complement.
GACAGGGTCTGGATCGCGCCTGGGAGACACTGGCTGAAGGCTGGCGCCAGTTGCGTCAGAGCGCGTCACAGGCGATTACGCGTTTTTATCCCCAGCGCTTGCGTGCGGATGAAGTGGGAAGTGTTGAAGACAATCTTATGCAGCGGGCACTGAAGTGGGGTGTCGTTGCCGCTGAAGTCGAGGAACGTGATGACGAAATTGTTGTCCGACTCGAAGCGCCCGGACTGGAGCCGGGGGATTTCGATATCAGCGTGGTGAACGACGTGCTGACGGTACGAGGCGAAAAGCGCATGGAGCGCGAGCAGAAGCGTGGTCAGTACCATGTGATGGAATGCGCCTACGGCAGTTTTGAGCGAACCATTCCGTTACCGCGAAGTGTCGAGGCTTCGGGTGTGAACGCCCGTTACCGGCGTGGTGTACTGACCGTGCGGTTACCGATTGCCGAGTCAGCGCGGGTGCGTCGGATCGAGGTACAGGAAAGTTAGTCAGGCCCAGCCTGCCAGGGACGGCGGGCCTTGACGACAACACGTTGTCCTGTCGCGGTTTTCAGTGATAGTCTTGCGTGTATTGGCACGCCGGGGCGTTGAGGCTTCAAGATGAATTATCAGGACAAAGGGATCACCCGCAGGACATTCATGGAGCGACTGGCCCTGCTTGGCGCCATGGCTGCGGCCTATCCACTTTCGGCGCTCGCACAGTTACGTATTGAGACAGAAAAAACGCAGGCAGAGCCTGACTGGTTAAAAGCCGATCCCTGGAAAACGCTCGCCGAAGTCCAGCAACACCTGTTTCCCCCCGCACAGGATGCCCCCGGCGCCAGTGATATCCATGCAGTGGTTTACCTGCACAATACCCTCGAAAATCCCGCCGCCGATGGTGATGACCGGGCGTTTATTGTCAACGGTGTGGGCTGGCTGAATGACCTGGCGCAGAAAAGACACCGGCAAACCTTTGTCAGCCTGGATGCCGCGCAGCGGGAAACCCTGTTGCGACAGATCGAGCAAAGCCGGGCGGGTGAGCGCTGGTTGTCATTGTTGCTGACCTATCTTCTGGAAGCGTTGCTGGCGGACCCGGTGTACGGCGGTAACCCGAACGGCATCGGCTGGAAGTGGCTGGAGCACCAGCCGGGTTTCCCGACCCCGCCACCGGACAAGGCCTGGTACAAACTGGCTGCGTCGGTGCGCCACTCGCGCAAGGCCTGATTCCCATGGATCCCGACTTCGATGTATGTGTGATTGGCAGTGGCGCCGGTGGTGGTCCGGTCGCGCTGACGCTGGCGCAGGCCGGCCATTCGGTACTGGTGCTGGAAAAGGGGCCATGGTTTACGGAGGCGGATTTCTACAAGGATGAACTGGCCTGTTGCCGGCGCAGCGTATATACGCCGAAACTGAGTGACGAACAGCACGTCATCGAAGACCTCGACAGCGACGGGGACTGGGTCGGGGAGGCAACATCGGACTCGGGCTGGGACTTCTGGAACGGTAACTGCGTCGGTGGCTCGTCCAATTTCATGAGCGGATTTTTTTACCGGCTGAAGCCGGAGGACTTCCGCTTGCTGTCGGAGTTCGGGCCGATTGAAGGCGCTAACCTGGCGGACTGGCCGATCAGCTACGATGCACTGGAACCTTATTACACGCGCGTGGAAACCGAAGTGGGTATCTCGGGACGGTTTGTCGATCATCCACAGGCCGAACCGCGTTCCACTGCGGATTTTCCCTATCCCCCGACACGTGAACACCCGGTATCCCGGAAGATCGACGCGGCATGCCGGTCGCTGGGTTATCACCCGCTACCCACACCGCGCGCGGTATTGTCCAAAGCAAAGGGTCAACGCCGCAGTTGTGAATACTCCGGCTTTTGCGGCAGCTATGGGTGCTCGTCCGGCGCCAAGGGCAGTGCGCGGGCAGCCCTGCTCAACCGGGCGATTGCGACCGGACGTTGTGAAATTCGCCCACATGCCAAAGTGTATAAACTGGTTAGCGATGCGAAAGGGAAGGTTGTTGCAGCTGAATTTTACGATGCCGACAATATCGCGCAAAAGGTCCGTGCAAAAATTTTTGTGGTGGCCTGTCAGGCGATTGAAACCAGCCGCCTGTTACTCAGTTCAACCGGCCCCCGGCATGCTGACGGGCTGGCCAATCGCTATGGGCAGGTCGGCAGGAACCTGTTGTTTTCGGCGGGCGGCGCGGGCACCGGTGACTTTGTGTATGCCGGGATGCGTGATGAAGCAGCCATGGCCATGAAAACCCGTGGCCCGTTTGTGAACCGGGGGTTACAGGACTGGTATTTTATCGACGACAAGGCGCTCGGTGGACGCGCCAAGGGCGGTACCGTAGATTTCCTGTTGCGGCATCCCAACCCGATCAGCAAGGCAGAAGGAGAAAAATGGGACGATGATGACAGGCTGGTATGGGGGCGGCCGTTACAGCAGCGATTAAAATCCCTGTTTACCGAGGCACAGTATTTGCGCTATGAAATATTCTGCGACTGGCTTCCCACCGATAACTGTTTTGTCAGCCTGGATAGCAACGTCCGCGACAAGTGGAAAACACCCGTCGCCAAAGTACGCATCGGTTATCACGAGCACGATCTGAAAGTCGGGCGTTATATCAATGCGCGCACTGTACAGGTGATGGAAGCCATGGGGGCGAAAAATGTCAGATCCAGTATCAGTGGTTCGCCGCCCACCAACCTCGTCGCGGGAGGGTGTCGCTTTGGTCATGATCCCGAAACTTCGGTACTGGATGCCGACTGCAGGGCGCACGATGTGGATAATCTTTATGTCACCGATGGCAGTTTTATGCCAACCGGTGGCAGCGTGCCCTATACCTGGACGATCTACGCCAACGCCTTCAGGGTAGCCGACCGGATCAAGGCGCGCTTGTAGCGCATTGTATGCAAACTGTTGTTTCCATCTCAAATCTTTCCAAGACCTACGCCAGCGGTCACCGGGCGCTGAAGCAGGTCAGCCTGGATATCGCCCGTGGTGAAATCCTGGCATTGCTCGGTCCCAACGGTGCGGGAAAAACTACACTGATCTCGATTATCTGCGGGATTGTCAATGCAAGTTCGGGTTCGGTGACCGTTGGGGGGCATGATATCGGGACAGGCTACCGGATTACGCGTCGGATGATCGGCCTTGTACCGCAGGAGCTTACACTGGGCGCTTTCGATACCGTGTGGAATACCCTGTGTTTCAGTCGCGGCCTGTTTGGCTGTAAGCCGGATCCGGCCTACCTGGAACAGCTCCTGAAGGATTTGTCATTGTGGGACAAGAAAGACAGTACACTCATGTCACTGTCGGGCGGTATGAAACGGCGTGTGCTGATCGGCAAGGCCCTGTCGCATGAGCCGACCGTTCTTTTCCTGGACGAGCCTACGGCAGGTGTGGATGTCGAGTTACGCAAGGATATGTGGGCACTGGTAGAACGTCTGCGCGAATCGGGTGTGACGATTATCCTGACGACGCACTACATTGAAGAAGCGGAAGCCATTGCTGACCGCGTTGGCGTAATCAGTAACGGTGAACTGCTGCTGATTGACGATAAACAGGCATTGATGCACAAGCTGGGAAAACGGCAACTGATCATTGAGCTTGATACCCCGCTTGGCGATGTACCCGGACAGCTGGATGGCTGGGCGCTGGAGCTGTCATCCACAGGCGATCAACTCATTTATACGTATGATCCACTCAATACAGATACGGGTATTAATGGCTTGCTCCAGGCCATCAATGAAGCGGGCCTGTTGTTGAAGGATCTGCAAACCACCCAAAGCAGCCTGGAAGAAATCTTTGTCAGCCTGGTGAAGGCGAAGTCATGAATGTGCAAGCGGTCAGGGTCATTTACAAGTATGAAATGCTGCGCGCCTGGGACACCCTGTTGCAAAGCTTTGTTTCACCGGTGCTGTCCACATCCCTCTACTTCGTGGTGTTTGGTTCAGCGATCGGGTCGCGTATCCAGCAGGTTGATGGCGTACCCTACGGGTCGTTTATCGTGCCCGGGCTGATTATGCTGGCGCTGCTCACGCATAGCATCACCAACGCCTCATTCGGGATTTTCTTCCCCAAGTTCACCGGCACCATCTATGAAGTTATCTCTGCGCCGATATCGTTTGTTGAAATACTCATTGGTTATGTCGGTGCAGCGGCCACCAAGTCGCTGATCATCGGTTTGATCATTCTTGCCACAGCCGGTTTTTTTGTGCCACTGGATATTGCGCACCCGGTATGGGTGGCGGGTTTTCTGATATTGACCTGTATTTCCTTCAGCCTGTTCGGTTTTATCATCGGTCTGTGGGCGGATAACTTTGAAAAGCTGCAACTTATCCCGCTGCTGGTGATCACGCCACTGGTCTTCCTTGGTGGCAGTTTCTATTCGGTGAGCATGCTGCCGCCAGCCTGGCAGACGGTGACACTGTTTAACCCGGTGGTCTATTTGATCAGTGGTTTTCGCTGGAGCTTCTTTGAAGTTTCCGATGTCAGTGTCGGCATGAGTCTGTTTATGATACTGGCGTTTCTGG
>CAYYAP010000048.1:0-16605 GCA_964469575.1 uncultured Thiohalobacter sp. | reverse complement strand
CACGCCCATTCAGGTAGGCCAGCCCGTACAGTAACTGGGCGCCGGAATCTCCATCAAGCGCCTCGTGCGCAATCATCTGTAATTCCACCGGCCGGCCGTCGGCCGACCATGCCGGCTTTATGCTCACCACCAGGACAAGACAACAAAGTGCCCGCGCAACAAGCCGGGGAGTTTTCATCCCGCATCGTCCCGGGCGTCGGCCTCAGACGTGCCGGTATTTCCTTCAACCGCCAGCGGTTCACCAAGGCGTTCACTGATCAACTCGATCGCGTTGCGTTCCGAAATGAAAATATTTTCAGAGCCGATTTTTTCCAGCAAGCCGGTTCGCTGCATCACATCGGCCACACTCTCTTTCATGCTGCTGAAGGTCAAGGTGATCCCGGCCTGTCCGAGTCTTTCCAGCAGGTTCCTCAGCATTTCAACGCCGGAGGCATCCAGGCCATTAATGCCACTACAAACCACGAGGATAACTTTCAGATCCGGGTCATTACCGACCAGGTAAAGGATGGACTCTTCAAAATAGCTGACGTTGGCGAAATACAGCTGACCGTCAAAGCGTATCGCCGTCACGTGCGGGTGCAACCTGGGTAGGTTGAAACGCCTGGCGTTACGCAGTACACCATGCTGGTCCTGTCCCAGGATGACGATACGGGGTTTCATGGTGCGGTACAGGAACAGCATCAGCGACAGGATAATACCGGTGAGAATGCCATTCTGGATATTCGGCGCAAATAACAGCGTGGCGATAAAGGTGACGACTGCGGCGACGCCATCCAGCTTGTTGGCAACCCATGCATCCTTGATAGTCTGGAAATTCAGCAGGCTGAATACGGCCATCATGATCACTGCGGCAAGTATCGGTTTGGGCAGGTGATACAGCAGCGAGGTAAAAAACAACAGCACCAGCAGCACCAGCAAGGCGCTGAACACAGAGGCCATACCGGTTTTTGCCCCCGAGGCCAGGTTCAGGGCCGAACGTGAAAATGAACCACTGACTGGCATGGAGTGATTGAAGGCGGCAACCACCTTGGCAACACCCTGCCCGATCAACTCCTGGTTTTCATCCCAGCGGGTGCGGGTTCTAATCGCGATAATTTTGGAGCTGGACATAGCCTCCATAAAACTGATGATGGCGATCACAAAAGCGGAAGGCAGCATCTGCATACTGGCCTGCCAGTCCACCTCCGGCATGCTGAAACTCGGCAGGCCCTGCGGTATGGTACCGACCACGGTGCCACCATCCGCCTTGAACCCGACGAGGTAACTGATAAAGGTTCCCACTGCCACGACGATGAGCACACCAGGCAGTTTCGGGGTGAATTTTTTCATCAGCGCCAGCGACACCAGCGCCCCCACCCCGAATACCAGCGATGGAGTATGCATCAGATTGGCGTGTTCGATGACATGCAGCACATCGCTGAGAAAATGTGTACTGTTCTTCAGTTTCAGACCAAGCATGGCAGGCAGCTGGGACAGGCCAATAATAATAGCTGCAGCGTTAATAAAACCGCGTAACACGGGATAGGACAGGAAGTTGATCAACATCCCCATACGGCCAAGTCCAAGGCCGATCTGAATCAACCCCGAGAGCAGCGCCATCAGGATGACATAGGTATAGAACTGTTCCGTACCATAGGCCGCCAGTGTCATCACACTGGCCGCAGTGAGCAGCGAGGTCATGGCAACCGGCCCGGTCGACAGGGCCGGTGAAGATCCCAGCAGAGCACCGATGATGACGGGCAGCAACGCGGCGTACAAACCGTAGTAGGCGGGAACACCCGCCAGCTGGGCGTAAGCGAGCGACTGTGGAATAGCGACCAGGGCAACCGTCAATCCGGCAATGAAGTCGGCTTTCAGGGTGTCCCGATTCATGTTTGGCAGCCAGGTCAGGAAGGGCAAAAAACGCGTCCAGCTACTGTTGGCCTGTCGAAGTTGTGCGGGATCCATCTTTAAGAAACACCTATAACTTAATGTTAATTAACAATTAATATTCAAGAATAAACAGCTCATGGCAATGGGCTGAGCAATCTGCACGGGCACTATACGACCCCAAGTGTGAGCATAACGTTAGAACGGCGGCGCGTATTATAGAACGATATTGATCCGCTATAAAATCGGGCGCAAAACGGCCGGCTCACGCTTCAAGTCAGGCAAACCACCCTCAAAACGGATTTCAGTGCCACCGACTGAACTTTACCGGGGTTAGTCAGTCGGACAACTGGGCAGTCGGGTCAGGTCTGTACAAAACAGAGCGGTCATGGCTGCGTCAACGAGTCACACTCATTTCAAAAGGAAGGATCATGATGATGACAAATCACGGTTGGTACAAAATTGCGCTGCCACTGGTAGCGTTGCTGGGCCTGATTTCTTTATCGGCGTGTCAAAGCACCATGCGCACCATGGGTATGGGGCCACCGATGGGTTCCTCTGAGGACGTCGCCGATTCACAGGCGCTATGGAAGGCACTGGCAAGCGCCGACCTGGTCGGGCCGGGCGCGCGCGACGGCAACCCCTACATGGGAACGCCTCCACACGGCAAGGTGCTGGAGTTGCTGCACCAGAAAGTTACTGTCAATGGCCACACCGGTCTCGCTATCGTAAAACGCAACTACGGTGGACCGGGTGTTTCCATCAATAGCGTCAAGGCAAATCGTGGCCGTTACCTGAAGGCGGTCACCGTGATGTTTAAACGGGAAGCCGGCTATGATACCGAAGACAAGGACTGGTTCTGGGCAAAATACAAGCCTGACGGCAGCATGCACGTGATGAAAAAGATGGGCATGGAAATTCAGCTGGCGGGTCGTGTGGCCAAGGGTAAACCGCAGGGTTGCATCAGTTGCCACCGGGGTGCGCCAGGCGGTGATTTTGTGTTCGCCAAAAACCTGAAGTTCTGATCACTAATTGAAGGGTAGGAGCGGGCTTGCCCGCTCCTATAAATTATCTTCCGGGGCTGGCGGAACAATGTCAGGGTAAAAGATGTAGTCCCCTCCCCCCGCCGAGCTGTGGCAATAAATGCAGCCACGGTTTCTGTCACGCGATGTGCCACCTTTCATCAACCTGCCTGCCATGGCAATCGTCATACCCATCTTGTGCATGGAAAATAACCGGCCATCCGGGTGGTACTTGGCCCAGAACCAGTTCTGGTTGTCCGGGTCATAACCGGGTTCGCGCTTGAACATGACAGTGATCGCCTTCAGATAACGGCGACGATCCTTTTCCACATCGGCAATGCTGGGCCCGTCGCCGGGCTTATCGCCATTGTAGTTCTTTTTCACCACCACAAAACCACGATGCCGGCCCACCTGGATGACTTTACTGTCGACCTCCAGCACCCAGCCGTGTGGTCGGGCGGCGCCAATAAAGGGTTTCAACGGCTTGGCGTGCTCACCCACCATGTGTTCCTGCTCCAGAACCGACCAGAGTTGCCGGGCTTCATCGATATCGGCCGGCTTACCCGCCGGCAAATTCAACAGGCTGGCGCAGGCACCGAGCAGGAGTATCGTTAACAGTACTCCCGGTATGAGCACACGCCGGTATGATGAATTAACGGGAGTCCTCTTGAACATAAGCTGGCTAACCCCCTGCAAGACGCTTCAGGTCTGCGCTGATTTTCTCTGCGCTGTCCGTACCGGTGGCCAGCAGGCGTGCTGCACCGTCACGATCGAAAATAAACACGGCACTGCTGTGTGAGACTTCATAACGCCCCCTGGCATCGGCTTTACCGTAACCGTAACTGACGCGATAGCGTTTAGTCAGTGCGCGCAGTTGTGCCTGTGTCCCGCTCAGGGCCGTCACCCGTGGACCGAATGCCTGACCGTAACGCTGCAGTACATCCGCCGTATCACGTGCGGGATCGACCGATACAAACAGAATCCGGACCGGCTCAGCCGCCACCCCCGGTTTGTGCGTGGCGCTGACCAGTTTAGCCAGTGTCGTGGGGCAGATATCCGGGCAGTGGGTATAACCGAAGTACAACAAGACAATGTCTCCACGGTAATCCTTCCCGTGTCGCGTCTGCCCACTGCCATCGTGTAATGTGAAGGCCAGGGGTGGCATGAGGCCGCTGATGTCATGCAGGCTCCAGGGGGATGGCGAACGGTCGCAACCCGACACCAGTATCAACAACAGGGCGATGACCCAAAGACGGTTCCATTGGTGCATCATTGCCCGGCGGCGTCACGCAACTGAAAATCCACCGGCAGTCGACTGGCGTCCGAGAACTCCAGTGTCAGCGTTACCTGTCCACCCGGTTTCAGGCCCTCGACTTGCCTGAACAGCATCAGGTGGTAGCCCAGCGGTTTCAACGCCACCGTCTTGCCCGCCGGAATTTCCAGGCTGTCCACCCGGCGCATGCGGGCAACCCCGCTCTGCTCCGAACTTTGGTGCACTTCAATCGCGCCAAAGTCTGTGCTCTGCACACCGGTCAGGCGCACAGTCTCTGTCCCGTGATTGCTCAGTTCGAGATAACCGGCCGCAGGCAGATTTCCGGGCAGCAAGCGTATCCAGGCATGCCGGGCAGTAATATCAGCCGCAGCAGCGACAGTGCTGCAAGCAACCAGCAACAGGGTCAACACTACCCGGTACCTGCCTGCCATGTCAGGACACCACCGGTGCAGGAAGCGAGGCTTCACGGTTTTCGTTGGCCCAGCGCCGTAACACCAGCAGTACGCCGATGACACTCATCATGCTGGCCGGTATCCAGGTCACCAGCCCGGCGATCTGCTGATCGACCAGCGGACTGATTGGCCAGGCGCGGCCACAGATGTTGTACACCGAATACAGTGACACTTTCGCCAGCGCCATGTGCGCGCCGATGATAATCTGCGGTGGAACAATCAGCGTCAGGATAACAATGCGCGCGCCATACCCCAGTCTTCCCGCGGCATGGCGTGGGCGCGGATCGAGAATCAACCACCAGAACAACAGGGCATCGAGCAGCATGCTCCAGTTCATTAACTGGTAACGACTGGCACTCAGCATGGCGGTGAAGTGGATGTCCGGCAACAACCAGAAATAGATCAGCCCCACAAACAGTAAAGGCGCCACCACGGCATTCTGCAACAGCGCATACAACCAGCGCACCGGCGCCGAACGCCACAGCGGCACCAGCACAACCGCTGTGAAACGTTGTGGTACACCGTGCGGCAGGACTTTCCCGGGCAGGCCCAGCATCATCAGGAAAGGCCCGAGATGGTGCAACACCAGGTGCTGAAGCCGGTGAATCCACAACATGTGTTGCGACAGGTAATCGAACCAGGTCTGCATCACCAGGTAAACCAGGACCACACCGGTCAGGTAAGACAGCAATGGCCAGTAACCTACTGGCTGGTCTGTGTGCCGGCAACGCCGCCAGCCGCGCAGGTAGAACCCGCCCGCCAGCAGGCAGAACAGGGCGACCGCAGGGGAAAATTCCCAGGGCAGAAGGTAATGGATGAAGGGTGTCATGGCGCTGTGGCGGATGATAACGGCTCTCCGGGCGCAGCGCCATGGATCATGAATGAGGCCCTGGTGTATCAGCAAACGCTAATGATTCCCGCCACGCAGCCGATAGCTGCCTGCAGACAGTACATTATCGCAATCCTACTGATTAATCACAGGAATACAGACCATTGGTATGGGAACGGATTTGAACACACAGCTCTCCCTGGCCGGCACAGATTCGGTTTCAGGGTGCCTGGCGCTGCTCGACGAATTACCGCAACTGCCAGCCGCCGTCGGCCAGTTATTCGAAGCTCTGTCTGATGATGACACTGATCGCCAGCGGTTGGCCAACATACTGGACCAGAGTCCGTCACTGGCGGCTAAACTCGTCGGGCTGGCCAACAGTGCCTATTTCAGCCGGGCCTCGCGTATTAACGGTGTATCTGATGCCATTTTTGTCATCGGCTTTCGAACCGTCCGCAGTCTGGCGACAGCCACGGCTTTGCAGGAACCGTTTGCCAATAATCACTGTCCAGCTTTTCAACCCGGCCGATTCTGGTTACAGGCAGTACTGACAGCTCATGTGGCAAGAGAACTGGCCAAAAAGACCTCTCCCAGGCTTTCACTGAATCCCGATGAAGCCTACCTCTCCGGTTTGTTACATGGCATTGGCTTAATGGCTCTGGCACACCTGTTCCCGACAGAGCTGAACCGGGTTCTCGAACATGAGGACCAGCAACCTGGCGCCCTTGCCGGACGGATTCAGCAAACCTTCGGCACCACACATCATGCCGTCGGTGCCGCCCTGCTGAAACGCTGGCATTTACCGGAACTGTTCAGTTGCACAACAGAACACTACGCCAGTCACGACTACCATGGCAGCTACTGGATGACCTGCCGGCTCGTCTCGCTGGCCCATGACTGGGCTGACCATGTCATCCACCAGGATACCGCGATGCCCTTTGACCCACAGGGACTGAACCTGCTGGGTATCAAACCCGAAGACGGTGAAGCGGTGAGCATCCGCTGTTTGGAGCAGCTTGACGCCTTCAGCGACCTGGCTGAGTTGATCAGCGGTGAAAAACCGCAATTCTGCGACCAGAATGTGGTAGCCGACGCAGCAGTGGAACTGAAAGACCGCCTTGTCGATACCATCGAATCGCTCTCTTCACTGAGTGCGCTGACCGAAATTGATATCCAGGAACGCAGCGAAAAAGACGTATTACGCGGTGCGCTTAAAGTCCTGATGGCCAACCAGGACATGCAACGCTGCTCGATTTTCCTGGTCGAGGGCGACGAACTGCTGAATGCTGCCGGCCTGAGCTGGTCAGAGCAAAATACCATTCATGCAGAAAAGCCACCTGCCCCGCTGGTCACACACCGCTTCAAAGTGGGTGAAGGCCTGATCGGCCTGGCAGCACAGACCGGTGAAATCCAGCACTGCCGGGATTGCGCGGCGGACCCCCGTTTTAAAACTATGCAAACGGACAAGGATACCGGCCTGGGTTCTATCATAAGTGTACCCATCTGTTTCCAGGACGCCACACTGGGCGTATTAAATGTCTCCCATCGCCAGCCCAACATCTTCAGCGAATGGGACGAGCGCTTTCTCTATGTGTTTTGCAACATGCTCGGTCAGCTGATCACATCGAACCGACTGCTGAGAAAAATGGAACACGAAATCGAACAGCGCACGCTGGAATTACAGGTGGCGCTGGAACGTGCGGAATCGCTCAGCATACTCGACGGATTGACGGGCGTTCACAACCGGCGTTATTTCATCAGTAACTTCAGCACACTGATCGAACAGTGTGCGCGCTACGAACACAAACTGGCGCTGCTGATGATCGATGTCGATGACTTCAAACAGATCAATGACAGTTATGGCCACCTGGAAGGCGACCGTATCCTCAAGGCCATCGCCAACATACTCAAACAGTGCGCCCGCAGTGCAGACATTATCGCCCGCTTTGGTGGTGAGGAATTTGTTATTGCCCTGCAGGACACCGAGTGTGAAGGCGCCCATCAGGTCGCGAGCCGTATCCTGGAACAGATCCGTCTACTGTCCTGCGAACAAGGCGGACATAAGCGCGGGATCACCGCGAGTATCGGTCTGTCCTGCTATACACAGACTTTCCGCATGCCTATCAAGACACCGGAACAGTGGATACAGGAAGCGGATGACGCACTGTACCGCGCCAAGCGTACCGGCAAAAACCGGATTTCGGTGCATGTAGCTGATACGCCTCAAAATAATCTCTAGCGGGCTGCCAACCGCCGGCAGGCTTCAAAAGGTGTAATTTTGTCGGATTTCTGTACTTTTCGGCGCATATGACGGCGACCATCCATATCTACTTGTTTTTATTGTAAATAAAACAGTCTCATGCCCCCTTCTTTGCTCCGGTATTCGTCGGAATTCTTTACGAAACCGACCAGACAAAAATTGCACTGTGCAAACAATAAGTTATAACCTACTGTTTCCAATAGGCAACAGTCTGAATGGCATGAGTCTTGCTGAAAACTTAACACAACGGCAATAAAAATTGCCACGATAATAATGTAGGCCCGGGAGAGGAGCAGTATGAATAAAACGGTTATAGGTAGTCTCATCGGCGCACTGTCGTTACTGAGCGCAAGCGGCGCACAGGCGTCATCCGTCGAAATCAACCCATCTGCAATCTCTGTCGCGGCCGGTTCAACCTTCGAGGTCCTCAGCATAAAGGCTGTGGGATTCGTCGATCTCGGCACGGGCATCCCCATCGACGTATCCAGTGGCGGGTTCCACCTGACCTGGGATAGTGTTCTCAGCCTCGACAGCACCCCGGTCTATTCCACAGCAATGGTGACTGGTGGTATGACCGATGATCCACTATTCAGTCAGATTGTGCTCAATGACGCCCTGGGTAACCAAACGACCGTACCAACTGATGCAGTTAGCCTCGACGTGGAATTCACCGGCTGTCCGCTGGTCGGCGCCTGCAATACCCTAAGCGATACCTTTGACATTATTACCAACCTGTTCTTTACGGTTGACCCGGCCTTTACCGGCACTGCAACTGCCGCCCTCGGCCTGGATATTTTCGCACCCGACTGGTTTGACGGGATACCTGCCGTGCTGGCCACACAGCCAACCTACGGCACGGCAACAATCGATGTCACCGCAACCAGTGCTGTACCGGTACCGGCAGCCGTCTGGCTGTTTGGCAGTGGACTGCTGGGCATGGCAGGCGTTGCACGTCGTCGCGGCAAGATAGCCGCCTGATAAAACTTAAGGACACGCGGTTGCCGATTCTCTCCTCCTCCGGTACGTGACGCCACCTGCGTCGCGTGCCGGTAATGCGACAGGGATCACAACTCTCCTACCTGCGCTGAAATCTGCACCTGTTCCGCCTTCAGCACGAGTCGACACAGCCGCTAGCTCTGACTGGACAACATCCGGCTTCCCTGGCAGCGCTGCTGAATCAAAGTAGATCTTTCCCACTGTCTTGCACGAACACTGAAACCGGTCTAGCTTGTCTACCGGCAGGTGGCCGCTAACTGCCACACGCCCGGACCCGAACCGTGCCAGTCGCGTCGTAGCTGACACATGACAATGCCGACAGGCATAATGCCGGCAACAACGCTTCATAACCTGTGGGGTAACATCCAGCATGGTTAGACTTGAGTTGTTGATGATCATGATGACCCTCCTCGTCGCCTGCGACGAGGCTAGGGGTATGACGCTGCGTAACGATGTGCTGATCGTTGTCAACGACAACTCTGTCAACTCCCCGCAACTCGGCGCCTATTACGCGCAGCAACGTGGCATCGATCCTGCCAACATCGTGCACGTGCGCGTACCCGACAGCTACTTTATCGGCTGGAATGACTTCCGCCGCCTGCGTGACCAGTTGATCCGTTTCATGCAGCTCAATACCCTCGATGACCCCACCCTGCTGCCTGCCCTGTGTCTCGATGGTGAACCACCCTACTATTGCACGGCAGCGACGGATCAACTGCGCCTGCATTCCCGCATCCGTTACCTGGTCACAACATCAGGCGTACCGACGCGGATGACCGTCGCCGGTTCCACCCTGCCTTTCGCCACAGCGCCCACCTCCGTCGATAACTATCTCAAGTACTGGCTGCTCAATACCTTCACCGCCGACGTGCAACTGAAGTTTACCGAACGCGAAGTGGCCTTCGGTGATGGTCGTGGCATGCGCACCATCAACCCGGCCGTTGACCGGGAACTTATCGTCGGCCGCATTGACGGCCTGAACCTGGATGCAGCAAAAACTCTGGTTGACCGTACCCTGAAAGCTGAACGCCAGGGCATCTATGGTGTCTGGTACGGCTCAACCCAGTTTTTCAGCTGGCGCAATGCGGCTACCCGGGCCAGGATCTACCCCGTCAGCGGCTCCCCCGTGGCTGGCTGGCGCTACCTGCTGGGCGTGTGGCGGGAAGACCTCCCGGAGTGCGCCGCCTATCTCGACTTCAACGGCAAGCTGCCGGAAGGCAAGGCCCCGGCCCACTGCCGGGTGCAATTCAATGACGACAGCAACCCCGCCAGACAGGCCACGCTGGGTATTAACTACCGTGCACCGGGTAACCCGGATGCGCGCGAACCGCAGGTTGTCGATGCGCTGGTCTACCAGGGCTGGCTCGACGGCAGCTCCAGCATCGGCAGTTTTAATGCTCTGCTGAACTGGCGCAAGAACGCCATGTGCACCAGCACCCTGTGTGATACTGCTGCCGACCCTGCGGCATGCCGCGCCGCATCCACCGATGTTTTCAGCGAACTCGACACCCGCTGTGTCGGCGCAGCCGACGGGTTCATGGCCTATAATCACCAGTCCTACCCGCTGTCCTACTTCACCCTGTGGCCAAGCGGCTGGACCGGGCCGACAGCCGGCGGGGGCGATATGAACCAGCTGGCCTTCTCCGAAGTGCGCAGTGACTTTGGCTTCGATGACAACTTCAGCCTGTGGTTCCGCAACACCGACCAGGTCGTGGACCCACGCTGTTATACCAGTAGCAACTTTACCCAACCCGCGAGCACAGCCTGCCTGGATGCGCGCCGTCTGTTTCTGACCCAGACCATTTCACTCGGTAACACACCCTTCGACCCGAACAACCCGCCCATCGTCCAGGTCAGCCTGCGTTATATGGCCATGGCAATAAACCAGAGCACACCGCTGCGTGTACACCTGTTTGTACACGATATCGGTTCCGGTAAAGAGATCGACTATGGCGTGGCGACCCTTGCCACGCTTGCATCGGGAAATTGCCCGTGGACGCCGGCACAGGTGCAGTTCCCGCTCGACCCGTTGCAACAAACCACTGCCGGTTATGACCGTATCCGGCTTATCTTCGATACACCGAATACGTTTAGCGGCACGCTTGGCCTCGATACCATCAGCGTACAACGCAGTGGCGACAACACAGAACTGGCCATAAACGGCTCCTTCAACAAAGGCCACAACCAGGTAGCCCTTGGCGATCATGCCGCCACCTTCCTCGACCGTTTCGGGGGCGTCGCCAGTTGGGGAAGTGTCAGCCATCATCAATCAGGCGGTTGCGCATTCTGCGCCAACGGGCTGGAGACCATGATTTATTTCATGCGCGGACTGCCGCTGGGCGATGCCGTGTGGTTCGATGAATCGAACAACAGTGGCATCCTGTACGGTGACCCAGTGTATTCGCCCGTTGCCGTGCGCCTTAACCCGGTCAATACAACAGATACCCTGAGTGGTTTTGTCGAACTCTATGGCAGCACGGTAAATGGACGTGACCCCACGCAAGTCAGCACCACCTACCGCGTTGACCTCTGCCCGGGGCGCGACTTTTTCACCTGCGACCAGCTACAGTCCTGGCAAGCTACCGGCATAAGCGGCTCTGGCGGCAGTGAAAATGCCGAACTCGGTGTGCTGGACACCACCAGCCTGACACCCGGCGACTACACGCTGCGCCTGCAGGTCGATAGCCTGCATACCCTGACCGGCCGCAGCCAGCGCCTGGCCGATTATTACCCGGTTATGGTACAGGCCGCTGCACCCGGTAGCGCTCCGACCGAAATAGCCAGTGGTAACACGGGTGGTAGTGCGAGCACTGAACAGGGTAGCGACAACAAAGGCGGAGGTGGATGCGTATTACAGCCCCGGTCGGCGCAGAGAAAACAGGACGTGCTACTGCTGTTATGGTTGATCATGGCCGTGCTGGGACAATACATAAACTTGCGAAAAACCCGGGTGATATAGCTTGAACACAACCTATACCTTTGTCTATTTCGGTGCCATGACCTTGACTAGAGTGGAAACTTTACTAGTGTCAGGTGTAGGGCTTAAGGGATTGACCCTGATACAGGGCTGATACGCGGGATTAACCGCTGTCACATTAACGAGCAGCAACGAAACACAACAGGAGAATCACTCAACAGGGAAAACGCACAAAAAAACCAGGCTAAAAAGTCGGAAGGAGAATAATAATGCCCGTAATAATGAGCTCGAAAAGAGCCGTGGGTAAGTACGTGGGCGGGAAGTTGAAGTACACGCTGGCAGCATTGGTCTATACCGCCACATGCTCAGGCGCTGCGCTGGTTTCGCTGAAAACGTTACCGGTGCCGGAACCGCTCGACCTGTTCAACTATGTTCAGGACAAGTCTGCTGCCATACGCCTTGGCAAGGCACTGTTCTGGGATATGCAGGTAGGTAGCGACGGCATACAGGCTTGCGCCTCCTGTCACTCCCACGCAGGTGCCGATGACCGCAGCACCAATGCACTCAACCCCGGCAGTAATTCCGGCGATAACCAGTTCGGTAACAACGGGCTGGGACTCACACAACTGGCGCCGGGTGCGCTGGGCCCCAACCAGGCCTTGACCGCGACACAGTTCCCGTTCCACAAACTGACTGACCAGGATGTGATCGGCGAACCGCTCAGTAACCCCGGCAATGTCATCAGTGACATTAACGATGTCGTATCATCGCAGGGTGTCACACTGATGCAGTTCATCGATATCGTTCCCGGCAGTCCCGTGGACCTGGGTAACGCAATACCGGATCCGGCATTCAGTGTCGGTGGAATCAATGTCCGGCATGTACAGGCGCGCAATACGCCCTCGGTGGTTAACGCCGCCTTCAATTTCAGTAACTTCTGGGATGGCCGCGCGAATAATATTTTCAACGGCAAAAATCCTTTTGGCCCGGCTGATCCACGCTCGCACCTGTTGAGCAATGCCAGCGGCAGCCTGCAGGCGGTAGAACTGCGTATCCGGCAATCGGCGCTGGCTTCGCAAGCCGTCGGCCCCCCACTAAGTAACACGGAAATGTCCTGGCAGGGCCGCACCTGGCAGAAGATCGGCAAAAAGATGCTGAGCCTGAAACCGCTTGGACAACAGCAGGTACATCCCACGGACAGTGTGCTGGGCTTCCTCGCTGACAACACCACAGGAGAGGGACTCACCACAAGCTATGCCACCATGATCCAGTCGGCTTTCTGGCCGGAGTTCTGGAGCAACACGACCCAGAAAGTGGTATTCGACACCAACGGGAATCCGGGATTCCTTGCGGGCGCACCGGTTGGCACCGATGAATACACACAAATGGAAGCCAACTTCGGGACTTTCTTCGGCCTTGCGGTACAGCTTTACGAATCCACCCTGGTTGCCGATGACTCGAAGTTTGACCGCTTTCTCGAAGGTTCGGGGTCTCTGACGCTCGCCGAAACACGTGGCATGAATACATTCAATGGTGTCGGCGGCTGCATAGGCTGTCACGGTGGCGCTGTCATGCACGATCACGACGTGTTTGCCATTCAGGGCGCCGACCCTGTCAACGGTGTGCCGCAGGAACTCAACCTGAACCCGCTTGCTGCCAACGAATTCATGACCATCAGCACGGGTACAGCGCTGTACGATAATGGTTTTCATAATACGGGAGTGCGTCCCGGTGGTGCGATCGATTCGACGCTACCTGAATTCCTGGTGACAAATGAAGATATCGGTCGTGGCGGTATGACCGGCCTGGGCGGCTCATTGATTAATGTCCCGCTATCTTTCGGCCTGCTGGGACTACAGGAAATTGGCGCCATACTGCCGCCGTTACCGGCGCATATGCTTGGCTGGGTACCACCCTTACCGGAAGGTTTCCTGCCGACGGACACAACCCCTTTCCCCAACCGCGTAAGCAATTTTGGTGCATTCAAAACACCTGGCCTGCGTAATGTGGAACTGTCCGGCCCGTATATGCACAACGGTGGCTTGTCAACGCTGCGCCAGGTAGTGGATTTCTATACCCGTGGCGGTGACTTTCCTGTCACCAATGACATGGATTTCGATTCGGCTGTGCTGGCCATCGGCTTTCTCAGGGGTAGCAACCAGCGCAAGAGTGAACTGGTACAGTTCATGCTGACACTCACCGACGAACGTGTGAAAAATGAAAGCGCACCATTCGACCACCCTGAAATCTTCGTGCCGGCCAGTGGTAACGCACCGGTCTCGCCGGGCAACCGCAGCCAGTTGCTGACCCTGACAACGGACTTCAAGCACATTCCCGCCGTCGGTTCCGGGGGGCGTTTGCTGCAAGGCATGGCGCCGATTGGCACCTTCCTCGGGTTGAATCCCATGTCCACGGCGCTTATTACCGATACGGACCTGGATGGTATTGCGGACACGAACGACAACTGTCCCGCCACCGCCAACCCGACCCAGGATGACGGTGACGGCGATGGCGTCGGCAATGCCTGCGACAACTGCACACTGGTAGCCAACGCGGACCAGCGTGACACCAACAGCAACGGCTACGGCAATATGTGCGATGGTGATATCGACACCAGCGGAGGCCCGGTCGGCCTCAGCGACTACCTCGCTTTTCGCAGTGTTTACAGAACATCCGCAAGTTCCAACCCACCACTATCGGAAAATGCCGACTTCGATGGCGACGGCACAGTTGGCCTCAGTGACTACCTGAAATTCCGGGGCTTCTACAGAAAAATGCCAGGACCATCCTGCTGCGGCGCGTAATACATCACGCATCGCAACAGCAGGCGGTAAATACTAAAGCTGCGATTCAATTGCAGCACATAACAGGCAAACGGGAGGGGAACGATGGACAGATGCAATGCCAAGGCGTGCCTGCTCGGCACGGCAATACTTGCAGGACTGGCGTCGACAGCACACGCCGCCTGCCCACAGGATGGTGCCAAGCCCATGAATATCGGGCCACACAATCCGCAAACAACCTTCCCGCTGTGGGTACAGGACTCAGAGGGTTTGGCTCTGGAGATGTGTTCCGGTACCGACCAGGCCAACTGCATTTCGGTACCGCCGTTTATGCCGCTTACAGATCCCGGTCTGACCCAGGCCCAGTACGACCTGTCCGCGCAGATCGGCTTCGGTGACGAAGGCTTCTATGCGTCGGCGGATGCGCTACTGACTGTCCCGGCAGGCGGGGCGCTAGCCACAAGTGGACGGGCAATTCTGGTTACCGGTCTCGAGGCCGCTTTCCTGCCTGACTTCAATAATGGCAACCAGTTCCCGTTCACCCGCCTGCGTATACGCATCGATATCCCGCAGGCGGGCACCTATGTCGTGACGCATCCGTGGGGACAGATCACCTACAACATCACGGCCGGTGGCATCAGAGCCATTAATGATTCCTTCGATATCCCGTTCTCCGCCGACCAGACCGGTTACCAGGGCCGCATCGGCCCCATCCTGACCTGGGATACCTACCCCACTGATCCTCTACTGGACCAGTACGGACCACCTTTCCAGTACGAACCGCCCTATGGCCTGGGCGCCACGGATGGCATCCCCGATTACATTGGTACACCAGCAGTTTCTCACAAGGTAAAAGGCAGCCCCTGCGGCACCAATGTCTTCCGCATCGACGGCCCCAATATCGGTGGACCCGGTATCAACACCCTGCAGACGGATCTGTTTACCGTCACCGGTAAAATCTATACCGGCGCCCCTTTGCCTACGCCATTGCGCGTTGAAGAAGCCAGCTACGGTCGCTGGCCTTCCGCACGCGGACTTGTGCATGTGTTTGCAAATGCGCCGGCATCTGCAGACATCCACTTCAGCGGTGGCGCAAACATCCCGCCGGGTAACCATGCTCTGGCCAGTGACGGCACTGACCGCCACTTTGGTGTGGTAGCCGTTTCGCCGGACAGCGCCGTGTTACCTGCCACCATTGAGGTTGTCGCCGACGACACCGCCAACAACCCTTCCAGCGTGCCGAACACGGTCAATGTGCCGCTGGTTGACCTCGTCTCCATTACGCGGGCCGAGTACGTCAAGGCCACCGGTGTGTTGACCGTTGAAGCCAGTTCCAGCGACCAGCTCAACCCACCGACACTCACGACACTTGGCCAGACGCTAGGTAACGGCGTGCTGACAACCAG
Source organism: uncultured Thiohalobacter sp. (assembly GCA_964469575.1). GTDB lineage: Bacteria > Pseudomonadota > Gammaproteobacteria > DSM-19610 > DSM-19610 > Thiogranum. The sequence continues at coordinate 798 of CAYYAP010000048.1, read as the reverse complement.
TCTGCCATCGGTACCGGCGCGCATCACCGTCACATCATCCGCCGGCGGTTCGGCAACCTACCCTGTCACCGTGATCAACCCGGTACCGTGAGGCAAAGCACATGGATAAAAAACGACAAACAGCCATCATCCTCGCTCTGCTTTTCAGCGGATTGAGCCCTGCAGCCAATGCAACCTGCACCGTACCCGGCAATGCCGCAACCAGCATCAAGGCCGGACCGCTGAACCCGAATAACGGCTTTGCGGAATACCTGACGGACGCCACGGGTCTGTCGCTGGAATTGTGTCTGAGTCCCAGCGTGCCCACGGTTGATCCGGCAACTGGAAAACAGGTCTCACCGATTGGCACGGCACCATTCTGCTTTTTTGACCCACCGGATCCGGCCAACCCGTACTCGGCGCAGATCGGGTTTGGCGCTGAGGGTTTCTGGTGGCTGGCCTCGCCCGACACCATCACCTTTCCCGCCAACATCCGCACCGTGATGGTGCTGGGTGCCGAGGCGGCTTTTTTGAGTGATGTGGTGGACGGAGGACAGTTCCCCTTCACTCGCCTGCGTATTCGCGTGGACGTCCCGCAGATTGGCTTCTACAGAATCACTGAACCGTACGGACAGCACATCTACCCGATCAATGCCCTGGGACCTGGGAACGAAATCAATGACAGCTTCGATGTCGAATTCATCCCGGGCAGCATCGATGCCGGCGGCACTGTCACGGAAGCCGTCGATACGAGTAACTGCGTGGGTCCCTGGCTGACCTGGGACACCTTTCCAGGTGATCCATTACTGGACAATACCG
>CAYYAP010000047.1:11314-16931 GCA_964469575.1 uncultured Thiohalobacter sp. | reverse complement strand
TTCTCCATGAGCGGCGTACCGGCAGACCAGACGCTACCCGGCTGCAGGATGGAGCGCGTCACCATCGACATGCCGGTCACCGTCACGTGATCGGCAATCTCCAGGTGCCCGACAACGCCCACTCCGCCAGCCAGCCGGCAATGCCGGCCAATACGCGCACTACCGGAAATTCCGACACAACCCGCAATCGCCGTGTGCGCGCCGATGAAGACATTGTGCGCCACTTGAACCTGATTATCGATGCGCACACCCTGTTCAATCACGGTATCGTCGAGTGCACCGCGATCGATGGTGGTATTGGCGCCAATATCCACATCATCACCGATGCGCACGCTACCGAGCTGCGGCACCTTCTCCCAGCCTTCATCGACGGCGGCAATGCCGAAGCCCTCACTGCCAATCACGGCGCCGGGATGAATGGTGACGCGTTGACCAATCCGGGTTTTCGCCAGCAGGGTGACATGGGCAACGAGACAACTGTTATCGCCAATGGTGACACCGGCGTCAATCACGCAACCCGGACCCAGGTAGACACCCTGGCTGATTCGCGCGCCTGCAGCGATAACGACATTGGCGCCGATGCAGGATTGTGGGTCGATATCAGCTTGTGCATCGATCACGGCACTCTCATGCACACCGGGCACCAGTGCCTGCGCCGGGTAGATCAGGCGCACGGCACGCGCATAGTCCGCGTAGGGATTGGAGGAAACCAGCGCTGCCACCGGACAGGCTCCGGCATCTTCCTCCGCCAGCAGCACAGCTGACAAACGGGTGTTCGCCAGGTGCTTCCTGTAAGCGGGGTTGGCAAGAAACCCCAACGTACCTTCGCCGCCCTGCTGCAGCGTCGATACCGAGGAGATCAAGGTATCGCCGTTACCCCGTAATGCAACGTCAAGCCGCTCTGCCAGCGCCGACAGGGTGATCTGCATAAATACGCCGCAGCTGCTTACTTGCCGCCAGCTGGTTTTTTATAGCTCTTCGTCAGCTTTTCCAGCACCAGGTTGGTGATGTCCGCACGCTTGTTAGCATACACCACACCCTGCCCGAGAATGATATCGAAACCTTTCTCCTTGGCCAGTGCGCGTGTTGCTTCCAGCATTTGCCGTTGCAGTTGCGCAGTCACCTCGTTCTTGCGGATATTCAGGTCATCGCGAAACTCTTCACGCGAGCGCTTCAGATCGCGACCCTTTGACAGGGCCTGGCGCTCCAGCTTGTTACTCTGGGCTTCACTCATCACCGCGCCATCCTTCTCCAACTTGTCCTGCAGTTTGCGAATTTCCTTCTGCAAGGCGACAAGCTTCTGCTCGCGTGGCGCAAACTCTGACTCGATCTTGCTCTGAGCGGCCTTGGCCTGCGGCGCTTCTTCCATCATACGCAGGAAATTCACCACGCCCACTTTTGTCTCGGCAGATGCCGGTGCGGATAACACACCAAGCAACAACAACCCGCCTAGAACCTGTTTGATCATTTTCATCACACTCTCCTCAATTAGAATCCTGCACCTAAATTAAACTGGAAAAACTGGGTGTCATCATTACTCTGGTCATTAAACGGTTTCGCCACACTGATCGACAAGGGGCCAACGGGCGAAAGCCAGACTGCCGCGAGACCGGCCGACATACGCAAATCACCGGCACTAAAATTATTGGTTGATGCAAATACGTTACCCACATCATAGAACAGGCTCAGACGCACACTCTTGTTGTCGGCCATAAACGGTGGTGGGAAAATAATTTCCAGATTACCCACCGTCCGGAAACTGCCGCCGAGTGGATCATTCCTGGAATCACGCGGACCCAGAGAAAAATCCTTGTAACCCCGAACGGTACGCGTACCACCCGCAAAAAAGTTCTGGAAGAACGGCATATTGTTGAACTTCCCAAAACCATCGCCCCAGCCAATCTGCAATTTTGAAGACAGGGTAAACAAACGTGTCAGGGGGACAAAATGCTGCGCGCGCAAGTTAAGCTTGTAATATTCCAGGTCCGAACCCGGCACCTTGGTTTCAACGCTGATACGCTGAATACCGCCACTGGTCGGGAATATCCTGCGATTCCGCGTGTCGTGGGCAAAACTGCCGACCAGCGTCAGACTTTTGAATGTATCGCCATGACTGGCAATAAAGTCTGAAATCTGTGCAGAGGCAAAACTCGACACATTGAGCTTGAGGCTATCCGCCTTAATGTCAAAATTCAGGGAATCAAACTCGTTAACCGGGAACCCGTAGGTGACATTCGCGCCAAAAGTATCAGTAGAATAGTTGGCGATATTGGCATTGTTCGCATTGGTTTGGCGGGAAAACGCACCAAACCCGCGACTGATACCATCGACAGTATAATAGGGATTGTTGTAGGAAAAACTGAATATGCGGTTAACAGAGCTGTTGTTGACAGAGGCCGATACGCGCCGCCCTGTGCCAAGGAAATTGTTCTGTGAAATACTGCCGTTCAGCAGAATGCCGGACGTCTGGGAGAAGCCGACACCCACCGAAATACTGCCCGACGGTTGCTCCGCAATTGAATAATTAACATCGACCTGGTCCGTCGTGCCGGGTACAGCGGGTGTCTCCACGTTGACTGCGGAGAAAAAGCCCAGTCGCTGCAGGCGTGTTCGCGAACGCTCGACTTTACTGGAAGAAAACCAGCCGCCCTCCATCTGCCGCATCTCCTGGCGCATCACCTGGTCCCGGGTCTTGGTATTGCCGGCAAAGTTGATACGGCGAACATAAACCCGTTTGCCAGGATCAACAAAAAAGGTCAGCGAGACCTGCTGTTTTTTCTCATCGATTTCAGGGATGGTGTTGACATTGGCGAAGGCGTACCCCTTGTTACCCAGGTAATCGGAAATTTTCGACACCGTACGGGTCACTTTCTTGCGAGAGAAAATATCCCCGGCATTAATCCGGAACGACGGGAACAACTCCTCGGCCGGAACGACCAGGTCACCCGACAGTTTGATTTCACTGACGTGGTACGGCTTGCCTTCCGTGATATTGATGGTGATATAAATATCTTTCTTGTCCGGCGTAATCGATACCTGGGTGGAATCGACATTGAACTTGATATAACCCCGGTCCTGGTAGTATGAGCGCAACGTTTCCAGGTCAGCCGCCAGCTTCTGCTTGGAGTACTGGTCGTCCTTGGTATAAAAGGTCAGCCAGCCCGGCGTTCTCTGCTGGAACTGGTCGAGCAGGGTTTTATCATCGAAGTCCTTGTTACCGACAATATTGATCTGCTTGATGCGCGCTACGACACCCTCGGACACGTCTATCAGTATGCCAACCCGGTTACGTTCCAGCGGCGTTACCGTGGTCTTGATCTTTACCCCGTACTTGCCACGACTGAAATACTGGCGTTCCAGTTCCTGTTCAACCTTTTCCAGCAGTGAACGATTGAAAACCCGCCCTTCCGCCAGGCCGATATCCGCCAGCGAATCGAGTAACGGTTTGGTTTCGATGTCATCATTGCCCTGCACCTTGATACTGGCTACCGCAGGACGTTCCTGGACATAAACCACCAGCACGCCCTTATCACGTTCCAGGCGGATATCACGAAAATAGCCGGACTTGAACAGGGAGCGAACAGCGCGCTCCGACTCAAAGGTGTTGAAATGGTCACCCACTTTCACTGGCAAATAGTTGAACACTGTGCCTGGCGCAATACGCTGCAACCCCTCAACACGAATATCTTCGACATCAAAAGGCTCGAAGGCATGCGCCGATGAGATCAGCGCCATACCGATAACCAGGGGTTTCAAACTAAATCGCATAAAAAAATCCGTTCACTTCACGCCCCGAACAGTCGGGACAAGTCGTTGTAAAAAGCAATACTCATGAGCAACAGCAGCAGACCGATGCCGAGCTGCTGCCCGATTTGTTGCGCATAGTCGGACAAGGGCCTGCCCTGCACCCACTCAATCACGTTATAAAGCAGGTGACCGCCATCCAGTATCGGCACAGGAAGCAGGTTAAGCACCCCGAGACTGACACTGACAATGGCCAGGAACTTCAGGAAACTGGCCAGTCCGGCACTCGCGGAATAACCCGCATACTGCGCAATACTTAACGGCCCGCTAATATTTTTGACCGAGGCACGCCCGGCCAGCATTCCCCACAAGGTACGCACCGTCAGGGCCGAAGTACTCCAGGTCCTGGCAATTGCACGGCCCACAGCATCCGCCGCACTGTAACGCACTGTCACGCGTAAATCATTGCCTGGTTTTTTCGGGGGCTGAACAGCGGCGCCGATTTTACCCACCGTGTCGCCGCCTTCCTCGACGGCTTCAGGCGTCAATTCGAGTTCAACCGGCTCACCCTGTCGCAGCACACGGATCGTCATCGTCTGTGCGGGATGTGCGCGCACATAGCGGACCCATTCGCGCCAGAATTCTACCGATTTACCATCTACTGCAACCACCTGGTCGCCGGGGCGTAGCCCGGCCTGCTCGGCCGGCTTGCCCGCCAGCACATGATCGATAATTGCCGGAACTTTTGGGCGCCACAGGGAGAACCCCAGGTTTTTCAGCAGCCCGCCTTTCGCCAGTGCATCGGGCACCTGACTGAAATCGATTGTATGCTCCTGCAAGCGATCCCCTTCGCTGCGCACCTTGACTTCACTGCGATGCCGCGACAATGCGGCATCCAGCAAAAGCAGGGTTGCATCATCCCAGGTTCGGGTTGACACACCATCAATGGAAAGTATCTCATCGCTCTCATGGAACCCGGCTTGCGCAGCAATGGAGTCCGGCTCGACTTCACCAAGCACGGGCTTCATGCCGGGTACACCACTGATAAACATCAGCCAGAAAGCCACAATCGCAAACAGGAAATTAAACGCAGGCCCGGCCAGTATCACCGCAGAACGTATCCACAGCGGTTTGTGGTTGAAGGCCCTGGAGCGCTCACTCTCCTCGACCGGTGCTTCGCGTTCGTCGAGCATCTTGACGTAACCGCCAAGCGGTAAAGCCGCCACGACGAATTCGGTATTGTCCGCACCAAAGTGACACCGCCATAACGGCTTTCCGAAACCGATAGAGAATCGCAACACCTTGATGCCGAGTTTCTTCGCCACCCAGAAATGGCCAAACTCATGTACCGACACCAGCACACTGATGGCAAAAATAAACGCCAGCAACATACCGGGGAAACTGCTCATGCCTGCACCTCACGGTGCGGTGCGCCAGCTACCTGTAAACTGGCGTACTCTCGCGCCCGGCGATCCGCATCGAGAATCACCTCCAGCGTTACGGCTTGTTCGACACCGATATGCGACAACGTGGCTTCGATCACACCCGGTATGCCGGTAAACGCCAGATGTCCGTCCAGAAAGGCTTCCACAGCAATTTCATTCGCCGCGTTCAGAACAGCTGACGCGGTTCCACCGGCCCGCCAGGCTTCCTGCGCCAGACGCAGGCAGGGGAAACGCGCCAGGTCGGGCGCCTCGAAATCCAGCCGCCCAACACCAACGATATCCAGCGGTTCTACACCGGCTTCGATGCGCTCCGGCCAGGCCAGGCAATGTGCGATCGGCGTGCGCATATCCGGATTGCCCAGCTGCGCCAGCACCGAACCATCACGATACTGCACCATGGAATGCACCACGCTCTGCGGGTGTATCAC
>CAYYAP010000047.1:5719-11214 GCA_964469575.1 uncultured Thiohalobacter sp. | reverse complement strand
GCCAGCCGCACCGACAATAGCCGCCATCACGCAATCCACTTCACCGAGACCGGCGACACGCTGTAACCCTTCCGCACCGGCGAGCACTTCAATATCCGGCGCCTGGTCGTGCAGACGCTGCCGAAGCTGTTCTGCGGCGTTACTATCCGCCATCACCGCATAACGGGGTTTATGTTCCATGCATTGCCTGAACAGGCCGTCGATATCACGGTTGGCCGTCAGCGCCACGACCCGGTAGCGGTCCGGGTTACGCCCGACTACATCGAGTGTACTTACGCCAATGGACCCGGTCGCACCCAGTATGGTGATCCCCTGTGGCTTCACAGCGTTACCCACCTCACATCTATCCACCTCAGCCCGAAGGCAAACACCGGCGCAGCCGCCAGCAGGCTGTCAATACGGTCCAGCATACCCCCGTGCCCCGGAATCAATGTCCCGGAATCCTTTACACCGTGATGACGCTTTAGCAGGCTTTCCAGCAAATCACCCGCAATGGAAAACAGCACAGTCACCAGGGAAACCAGGGTAAAACTCGCCAGCATCGCGCCCTGCAAACCGATGTAACGGCCAAAGCCAAAGGCAAACACTGCACACACGGTCAGCGCACCCATCACACCTTCCCAGGTCTTGCCGGGACTGACCTGTGGCGCCAGTTTGGTCTTGCCCCACTGGCGCCCGGCAAAGTAGGCGCCACTGTCGGCAAACCAGATGAGAAACAGCAGGTACAACACCCAGTACGGCCCGTCATCGGGACGGCTGTGCAGTACCACCAGCGCCAGCCAGGTGCTGACCAGTACGGCGATACCGAGAAGGCTTTTAAGAACAGAATGAAACGGTGTTACATCGCGGCCGAGCGCAGGTGCGGTAATCCAGAACAGCGCCAGCAACCAACCGCCCATGGCGCTCCACAACACAATGTTGACCAGTAGCTCGTTTCGCGCGAATATCCAGGCGAATATCACCGCCGCCAATGTCAGGAGAACAAAGCCTGCGCGCGCCGGTAAACTCCGTAACGGCACCAACGGACCCCATTCCCAGGCGCCCAGGAGAACAGCAACAGCCGCCGCAAACGCAAAACCTCCAATATCGAGGCGAAGCACGCCCAGCACCACCAGCGGGACAAGAACGAGTGCGCTGAGGATGCGGTATTTAAGCACGTCCGGCCTCGACCTGATCACCGGTTTTACCAAATCGCCGCTGACGACCGGCAAAGGAACTGAGGGCTTCGTCAAACGCAGCGGCATTGAAATCCGGCCATAACAGATCGGTAAAATAGAGTTCCGTATAAGCCAACTGCCAGAGCAGGAAATTGCTGATACGCTGCTCGCCGCCGGTGCGGATAAACAGGTCAGGCTCCGGAAGATCGGTAATCGACAGTTCCTGTCCCAGCAGTTCGCTGTCAATCGCCTGCGCCTCAAGTTCGCCACGCGCCACCTGCACGGCGAGACGCCGGGCTGCATCGGCAATATCCCAACGGCCACCGTAATTAACTGCAATAGCCAGTGTCATGCCCGTATTCCCGGCTGTCTGCGTTTCTGCACTGTCCATCAGGGACTGGAGTTTCTGGTCGAATGCACTGCGGTCACCGATAAACCGCATACGCACGCCATTCTTGTGTAAACGGGCAACTTCCTTGCGCAATGTACGCACGAATAACCCCATCAACAACCCGACTTCGGACTCCGGGCGTCGCCAGTTTTCACTGGAAAAGGCAAACAGGGTCAACACCTCAATATCGTGCTTGCGACAATACTCGACAGCACGGCGCACAGCCTTCACACCTTCACGGTGCCCCATGTAGCGTGGCAGCATACGCCGTTTCGCCCAGCGGCCGTTACCATCCATAATAATGGCAACGTGGCGCGGTAACCGCTGTTCAGCGATTTCGGCTCCGGCTTGGACTGGCTCCTGTGACATAGGTGTAATCGTTCTCAGTCTGTTTCCGGATTACGCCGGATCAGATTTCCATCAACTCGGCTTCCTTGACCTCAACCAGCTTCTCGACTTCATCCACGTACTGGTCGGTCAGCTTCTGCACGCGATCACTGGCGCGGCGTTCGTCATCTTCGGAAATTTCCTTTTCCTTGAGCAATTCCTTGAAATCGCTGTTAGCATCGCGGCGGATATTGCGGATTGCCACGCGCGCGCCTTCGGCTTCGTTGCGTACGATCTTGACCATATCGCGGCGACGCTCTTCGGTCAGTTGCGGCATTGGAATACGAATCACCGTACCGGCCGTGTTCGGGTTAAGCCCGAGGTCAGATTTCATAATGGCCTTCTCAACCGCCTGCACCATCGGCTTTTCCCAGGGGTTGACTACCAGCGTACGGGAATCCTCCACGGTAATATTCGCCACCTGGCTGAGCGGAACATCGGAACCGTAATACTCAACCTTGATGTGGTCTAACAGGCTGGGGTGCGCCCGGCCCGTTCGAATCTTGCTCAACGCCTGTTTGAAAGACTCGATACTCTTGCCCATACGTAATTTCGCGTCTTCCAGTATTTCATCAATCATCGTGCGCTACTCCACCAGGGTTCCGATAGCTTCACCCTGAACCACCCGCAACAGGTTACCCGGCTCGAACAGGTTAAACACCCGCACAGGGACATTCTGGTCACGGCATAACACCAGTGCGGTGGTATCCATCACGCCCAGCTTTTTGACAATCGCCTCGTCATAACTGAGTGATTCGTAACGTACCGCATCCGGGTTCTTCATCGGGTCGGAATCATAAATGCCATCGACCTTGGTCGCCTTGAGCATGATCTCGGCGCCAATCTCGATAGCGCGCAGACTGGCGGCGGAGTCGGTGGTAAAAAACGGGTTACCGGTACCGGCCGCAAACAGCACAATACGCCCCTTCTCCAGATGGCGTACGGCGCGACGGCGGATATAGTCTTCACTGACCTGGTTGATCTTGAGCGCCGACATCACCCGGCACTGACTGCCGAGTTTCTCCAGGGCATCCTGCATCGCCAGCGCGTTTATCACGGTGGCGAGCATGCCCATATGGTCACCGGTGACCCGGTCTATGCCGCCCTGCGCCAGACCGGCGCCGCGGAAGATATTCCCCCCGCCGATGACCAGGCCGATTTCCACACCCTGTTCCGCCAGGTCGTATATCTCACCGGCAACCCGAAGAATGGTGTCAGGATCTATGCCGTAGTCACCTTCTCCCATCAACGCCTCGCCGCTCAACTTCAGGAGAATGCGACGAAAGACCAGTTTTTTTCTGCTCATAGTTTTTTATTTACAATAAGTTATATAACTAATTTAAGTAAATTTATCACCTAAGCACTCGCGGCGCCAGTGGTGATCACGGAAGTTTTACCGCAGGTACGAAACGGGGCCGCATTGCGACCCCGTGAATCATACCGGCAAGTGGACTCCGCGTCCTCCCCGGCAAGGTATCGACTCAGTTACCCTGAACCTGCGCCATAACCTCTTCTGCAAAGTTTTCGGTCTTCTTCTCGACCCCCTCGCCAAGTTCAAACCGGTCAAAGCCCTTGACCGTCGCACCGGCGCCCTTGAGCAGCTTGCCGACGGTCTGGTCCGGATCCTTGACGAAGGCTTGCCCGACCAGGGTAATCTCGCCCAGGAATTTGCGAATACGACCGCTGACCATCTTTTCAACGATCTCGGGCGGCTTGCCGCTGGCAGCCGCCTGCGCGGAAAAGATGTCCTTTTCTTTATCGAGTACGTCCTGCGGTACACCGCTTTCATCGACACAGACGGGTTTGGATGCCGCCACATGCATGGCCACATCACGCGCCAGGGCGGCGTCGCCACCTTCGACTTCCACCAGCACGCCGATACGGTCGCCGTGCAGGTAGCTGGAAAGGTTCCCACCCGTTGCATCGCGTCGCACGAAACGGCGCACGTTGATATTTTCACCGATGGTTGCAATCAGACTGCGGCGGGCTTCTTCCACCGTCTCATCATCTGACAGCGACAGTGCCATCAGCGCATCCAGATCAGCGGGCGCATCGGCCAGAACACACTTTGCCACTGCACGCGTGAAATCCTGGAATTCAGCCTTCTTGGCAACAAAGTCTGTTTCAGAATTCACTTCAACCATGACCGCAGACTTGCCGTCACCGCCGACCTCAACCACGATCAGACCTTCGGCTGCCACTCGGCCGGCCTTCTTGTCAGCCTTGGCCAGGCCGGATTTACGCAAATCCTCGGCAGCCGCATCCATATCGCCGTCTGCTTCCACCAGGGCCTTCTTGCATTCCATCATGCCGCAGCCGGTACGCTGGCGCAGTTCTTTCACCTGCGCTGCTGAAATTGCCATGACTTTATTCCTCTCTAAAAATACTGCGATTGAATCGATAACAGAAATCGTACGAACTGTTAACCGGCTCCGCTGTCGACTTCAACAAACTCGTCATCCTTACTGCCGCCAACCTTGGCCATGGTGCTACGACCTTCCTCGACAGCATCGGCCACGCCCTGAACGTAAAGCTGAATGGCGCGAATGGAATCATCGTTGCCGGGAATGACGTAATCGACGTTGTCTGGCGAGTTATTGGTATCAACGATACCCACGACCGGAATACCGAGCTTTTTCGCTTCGGCGATGGCGATCTTCTCGTGACCGACATCGACAATAAACATGGCGTCCGGCAGGCGATTCATGTCCTTGATGCCGCCCAGGCTGCGATCCAGCTTGTCCTTCTCGCGGGTCAGCATCAGGGCTTCTTTCTTGTTCAGCTTGTCGAAGGTGCCGTCCTGTTCCATGGCCTCAAGATCCTTGAGGCGCTTGATGGACTGGCGCACGGTCTTGAAGTTGGTGAGCATGCCGCCCAGCCAGCGGTGGTTCACGTAAGGCATCTTGCAACGCTCGGCTTCGGCGCGTAGCGTGTCGCGAGCCGAACGCTTGGTGCCGACAAACAACACGGTGCCCTTGTTGGCCACCAGCTTGCCGACAAAATTCAGCGCATCGTTATAGAGCGGGAGGGTCTTTTCCAGATTAACAATGTGGATTTTGCTGCGTTCGCCGAAAATGTACGGTGCCATTTTCGGGTTCCAGAAGCGGGCCTGATGGCCGAAATGCACGCCAGCCTCAAGCATCTGGCGCATGGTGACATTAGACATAATAAACCTCGTTGTAAGGGTTGGGCCTCCATACGCCCCATACAGTAACCCGCGGATAGCTTTCGCCAGTCCGAAGGCACCCAACTGCATGTGCCGACGTATGTGTGGATTCAAGTTAGCGGGCGGCGGAAAAATTCCGATGTCCCTGTTAACAAGCCGCGTTTTATACCATACACTAGGTGTAACAGCAATTATTCCGGCCACTTAGGCGCTATTATCTTACCTCCGACCCGATCAAGCAGTGCTGCTGGAAACGGCAGCGACAGGAAGCCATGAGCATATCCATCAAAACCCCCGAAGAAATCGAAAAAATGCGTGTGGCCGGTCGCCTGGCCGCTGAGCAGCTTGAAATGATAGAACCCTGCATCAAGGCGGGCGTCACCACGGAAGAACT
>CAYYAP010000047.1:0-5619 GCA_964469575.1 uncultured Thiohalobacter sp. | reverse complement strand
GATATCGGTCACGCCATCCAGCGCCTCGCCGAGAGCCGCCACTTCTCGGTGGTGCGTGAATACTGCGGCCACGGTATCGGCCGCAAGTTTCACGAAGATCCGCAGGTGCTGCACTACGGCAAGCCCGGCACTGGCGCCGTGCTGCAACAGGGCATGACATTCACCATCGAACCCATGATCAATGTCGGCAAACGCCACACCAAAGTCCTCAAGGACGGCTGGACCGTGGTCACCAAGGACCATAGCCTGTCAGCCCAGTGGGAACACACCATCCTGGTCACCGCTGACGGTTACGAGGTGCTCACCCTGCGCAAGGGCGAACAGATATGATGAGCCCGGACGACAGCGAGGCCCGCCCGATAGCCCGCATGTCGACGGACGTCATCGTTGGCTGGTTCAACCTCGACGCGCTGGACCAGGCTTTCGCCGGGGACACACCATCGCTGTCCGCTTGCCGCGCCTTCCTGAAAGCCTCTACCGAACACCTGATGACCCGCTTCGACGAAGGCGCGGATATCGAGGACCTGATATTTGCACGTAGCTGGCTGGTCGACCAGGTGCTGATCCGTTGCTGGCAGGCCAAACTATCGGGACTCGATGGTTCACTGGTCGCCGTCGGTGGCTATGGGCGAGCCGAACTACTACCCGGTTCTGACGTCGATATTATGATTCTGCTGGCGCAAACCGAGGACCGCCAGACGGCGGAAGTACTGGAAACCTTCCTGATGCTGCTGTGGGACTTCGGACTGGAAGTCGGCCACAGTGTGCGCACGCTGGAAGACTGCCAGCAACAGGCGCGCGCTGACATCACCGTGGCGACCAACCTGATGGAAGCCCGGCTGCTGTGTGGCCGTGAGGACCTGTTTGACGATATGCGCCGGCTTACCGGGCCGGACCATGTCTGGCCGGACCGTGATTTTTTCACGGCCAAGCTGGAAGAACAACGCGCACGCTACAAAAAATTCGACGATGCCGTCTATAACCTTGAACCCAACGTCAAGGAAGGCCCGGGCAGTTTACGCGATGCGCAAATGATCGGCTGGGTGTTCAAACGCCACTTCGGCACCGAGGATCTCGGTGAACTGGTCGAACGCGAAGATATTACACCGCGTGAATATGAAACCCTGATGGAAGACCAGCGTTTTCTATGGAAAGTCCGCTTCGGCCTTCACCAGATTACCGGGCGCCGTGAAGACCGCCTGCTGTTCGATCACCAGCGCACCCTGGCAAAGCACTTCGGTTATACCGACCACGACCACAAACTGGCGGTCGAGTGGTTCATGAAGGACTACTACCGCACCATCCAGGCACTCAGCCGCCTGAACGAAATGCTGCTACAGCTATTACAGGAAATTATTCTGCCCGAAGACGACCCGGGTACCACTACAACGCTGAACCGCCGCTTCCAGGTGCGCAAGGGGTATCTTGAAGTCACCGGTAACGGCATCTTCCGGCGCTACCCCTTCGCCTTGCTGGAACTGTTTCTGTTGATGCAACAGCACAGCGAGATCAAGGGTGTGCGCGCCTCGACTATCCGTCTGGTGCGCGATCACCTGTACCTGATTGATGACAAATTTCGCCAGGATATCCGCGCCCGCAGCCTGTTCATGGAAATCTTCCGCCAGCCAACCGGTCTGACACACGAACTACGACGCATGAACCGCTACGGCGTACTGGCAGCCTATTACCCGAAATTCGAGCTCATCGTTGGGCAGATGCAGCACGACCTGTTCCACGCCTATACCGTTGATGAACATACCCTGTTCGTGGTGCGTAACCTGCGCCGCTTCACAGTGCCGGAAATGGCCCACGAATTTCCCCTGTGCAGTCGCATCTCCGGGGAAATCCCCAAACCGGAGTTGTTGTACCTGGCGGGGTTTTTCCATGACATCGCCAAGGGCCGCGGCGGCAATCATGCAGAACTGGGGGCGGATGACGCGTATGAATTCCTCAGTCAGCACGGATTGAGCGACTATGACTGCAAACTTGTCTCATGGCTGGTACGCAGCCACCTGCTCATGTCCCAGGTGGCGCAACGTCGCGATATCACCGACCCGGATGTCATCCATGAGTTCGCCCGCCAGGTGGGAGACCGCACACGCCTCGACTACCTGTACCTGCTCACCGTAGCCGACATACGCGGCACCAATCCAACACTGTGGAATTCCTGGAAAGACGCCCTGTTCCGTGACCTGTATAACGCCACCAGGCGCGCCCTGCGGCGTGGCCTGGAAAACCCGCTACACCGCGACGAGCTTGTCCATGACATCAAGGAAAAAGCCATGGACAGGCTCACCGGATTCGGCATCGATTCACAAAAACTCAAGGCCTTGTGGCAAGACTTTCCCGAAGACTACTTCCTGCGACATAGCGTCGATGAGGTTGCCTGGCATGCGCAAACTATTCTTGAAGAAGGCAACACGGAAGGTGTGCGCGTTGACTTGTGCCCACAATCAGAACGCGGCGGCAGTGCCCTGTTCCTGTACACGCCGGTGATTGACCGCCTGTTCAACCGCACCACGGCATTGATCGACCAGATGGGCCTGACTATTACCGACGCACGCATCATCACCACAGGAAATAACTACGCCGTCAATACCTACCTGCTACTGAATTCAGCCGGTGAACCCGTGCTGGACAAGTACGATGGCGAGGAACTGGTGACATTAATGAAACGGGAACTGCTGTCAGAAGATGGCACAGTCACCATCACAACACGTCGTGCGCCACGACGCATTCGTCAGTTCCACATCGCCACACGGGTCAATTTTCACCGGGATGAATCCCGGTATCGTACTATCATTGAGCTTATTACCACGGATTACCCCGGCCTGCTGTCACGCGTCGGGCAGATTTTCTACCAGCAAGGCGTTGTACTGCAGAATGCCAAAATCGCGACCTTCGGGTCCAGGGCCGAGGATGTGTTTTTTGTCACTGATAAAAAAGGCGGGTTACTCAATGCACAAGCACAGCAAAAGCTGAGCAGCGCCTTGATCGAGGCACTGGACCAGACCGCCCTGGAATGACAGTGTCGACCGCTTTCTCTTTGTAGGAGCGGGCTTGCCCGCGAACAGCAGCGGATTCGCGGGCAAGCCCGCTCCTACAGGCGGTAAGCGTTTATTGCTTACGAATGAACACTCTCTAGAAAAACCCGGCCATGGCATAAGCCGTTTTCTTGAACATGAGATCCTGTGCTTCTTCCAGCTTCAGGTTCACCTTGTTGGCCGTTGTCACAATACGCGTACGGTATTCCTTACGATTGGACACTTCCGATACCCGTTGGGTACTACTACCGGCATCAGAGACCTTGGCGCTGATTTGTGTATCCTTGCGAACAATCACACCCTTGCGGGTCTTTTCCTTGATCTGCACATCCGCCACCAGCATGTAAGTCACATCCTTGACCGCAGCATTCGCAATGGTTGAGATACCCGCTGCAAGCAAGCCGCCGATGGCTGCACCCGCATAGGGGTTACGATTGCGGCTTATCACTGCACCCGCCGCCGCACCCGCCAAAACTGTGCCGGTGTAGCCCTGATTCAGGGCAGATTCTGCCGCTGATGGACTTGCCTTTTCCAGATTCAATACGTAGATACTCATGGTGAAGTGCGCCGTTTCCGGGTTATCAACAACTGAGTAACCGCTATCAGACTGCGCAAACTGCTCCTTGATGAACTTCTTGAATGCACGTCGATCAAATTCCATCACACCACTTCGCACATTGACGTAGATTGTCCGTTTGTTTCTCGCCACCTCATCAACAAAAATTGCCGTACTGGTCTTGGTCTGCACATCCAGGTTTTTCTTGGAAATCGCAACCTGTGTTGCCGCACAACCGGCCAGAAAAGCCAGTAGCACACCAACAAACAGAACTCGCAGAAAACGACCTCCGGATTTCAATGTACTCAATTCCCTCATCACAAACTCCTCACTTTGTTATTAGTTACTGTAAATACCGATCTTGATTGTTTTTTCGGGACAAACGCACCCCCCATTCGGGTGGGTTTCCCTCAGTAAGGGTAATAGCGCCCGTAGTAGCTGCGGTAATAACGACAGTTCCGGTACTCCCTCCACGAATAGCGGAGCATGTCGCGGCAGGTATAACCACGCTGCCAGTGGTTGCCGGTATATTCAGATGGCTTGAGATTCTTCTTCATCGCATCTTTAATGTAGGCATCGACTTTTTCCGGCTGCTCGGCCAGGAAGGGTTTGTTCAGGGTTTCTGCATTAAGTTGCCGCTGCATCTCGGCCATGTCATCTTCATCGCTGGCAATGGCCTGAGACGATATCAGGACAAGTGGGATCAAAGCGTTCCGAAACAGAATGGTGAAATTCATAGACAATCCTCCCCTTTGTCTGCTTATCCGCACTGCCGACATGAATCAACGTGCGAAAATCATTTTTATGACGCCTTTGCGGCGACCTGAATGAAGGTTAGTGACACCCATCGAAAAATGCAACGCATAATTCAACTACGCACCAGAGTGACAAATAACTGACACCAAACAACCCGTTATCCCCTGCCACCGCCTGTCCAGGCGCGCCCGCATCTATTGCGCTTCCACCAGCTCGATACCGTTCCCGTCCGGGTCGCGGAAAAATACCGCACGGCGCCCCGAACGGCTGCGTGTACAGGATATTCCGGCAGATTCCAGGCGCTCCAGCACCGGATTCAGGCTACTCACAGTCAGCGCAACATGACGGTCGCGACCCACATGCACCGGCCGACCACTTACCGGGTCAGGATTCGGTACCTGCAACAGGTGTATCTGCTGGGCGCCAACATCCAGCCAGGCGCCCGGGTAATCGAGTTCGGGGCGTCCCGGGTTTGCGTCCAGCTGGAGTATCTCACGGTAAAATGTCAACGACCGTTGCACATCCGCCACCACGAAACTGACATGGTGTATACCCGGCACTTCACTCATGAGACTTCCCCGATGTGCTCCTGTGCCGCAAACCAGGACGCGGCCAGTATCAATACGCCACCAACCCATTCCTGAACCTGTACCTGTTCATTGGTCAGCAAAAGTGAAGACACGGCCCCCACCACCAGTTCGAACAGCATGATAACCGCAGAACGATGCACCGGCATGTGCGTCACCCCGTAGATCACTGTCACTGTCATCACCACAAAGCCTAACCAGCCGAGCAGCGCCGCACCCAGCCATACCGACAGATCAACCATCGGCACGGGTTCGTGTACCAGAAGAATCCACACCCCCGCCACCAGCACCACGCCCAGCCAGCTGGCTGTTGCCTTGGCAGGCATACCCGCGTGCTTCAGTTTGCGTACCATGACATTGGCAAACGCAAAAGCCAGGCCTGACGATGCCGCCATCCAGTCCGCCCCGCCACGCGGCCAGGGCAAACCCAGTTGGGGATTCCACAACATAACGATAGCCCCGGATATGGCCAGCACGAAGACCACAAAGCCACTGGCACCCGGCCGTTCATCGAGGATCAGCCAGCCAAGAACCAACGCCCACAGCGGCGACAGGTAGAACAGCAACAACACGCGCACCACGGTGCCGTCGAGAATGGCAATCACGAATGCCACGTTGCACCAGCCAACTGCCAGTGTCATTAACGCCAGCACCCGGCCTTCGCGTGTCCAGTCGC
>CAYYAP010000046.1:16144-17449 GCA_964469575.1 uncultured Thiohalobacter sp. | reverse complement strand
TTCCTTGGAGTGAGTCGACAACATCCCCTCGCGTTGCAGAAAAGCTATTACGACATCCAGTCCTTCACAGGTCTTTAACTGGCTAAACACAAAGGGCCTGTCGCCACGCATGCGTTTACTGTCGGCTTTCATCACCTCAAGCGATGCCCCCACCATGTCGGCGAGGTCAATTTTATTGATGACCAGCAGGTCGGATCGGGTGATACCCGGGCCACCCTTGCGCGGGATTTTTTCCCCCGAGGCGACGTCAATAACATAGATGGTCAGGTCAGCCAGTTCCGGACTGAAGGTGGCGCTGAGGTTGTCGCCGCCGCTTTCAATAAAGATGATATCCAGGTCGGTGAACTTGCGTGACAGGTCTTCAACGGCTGCCAGATTCATGGAGGCGTCTTCACGAATTGCCGTGTGCGGGCAACCGCCGGTTTCCACGCCGACGATATGATCAGCATCCAGCGCCTTCGCCTCAGTGAGAATACGCTGATCTTCGCGGGTGTAGATGTCATTGGTGACGACAGCAATGTTATAGTCGTCACGCAGCGCCTTGCACAGTTGTTCCAGCAGGGCAGTCTTGCCGGAACCGACCGGTCCGCCGACACCGACGCGTAAGGGTGTTGCAGGCATGATATTTTCTCCGGGTTATGATCTGAATAGACGACTGTACTGGGTTTCGTGCAGGCTGCTGGCAATGGCCAGTGCCGGCGTACTGGCGCCGATGGCGTTATCTTCTACTGTGCTCGCCTGCTCGACAATCCCGCTAATTTCCGCACTCAACTCGTACAGCAGGCACTGGCCCTCAGTCTGGCCCAGTGGAACCAGTTTGATGGCGGCTGTCACAGCATTTTCCAGCCAGCTCCAGGTATACCCCTGTAATAAATCAGCCCGGGCGATATGCCAATGGCTGGCTGCCAGTGCATAGCCGGCCAGTTGGCACTGCAGCAGCGCGTCCCGCCAGTCTTCCAGTTCCGGCCAGTGCGGGCTGTCGGGAAGATTTGCGAGCAGGGTGTACAACGCCCGGGCGCGTTGCGCCTCCTCGTCACGCAGTTCCGAGGTTTCACGGTTCGCGTACAGCCAGTGACTCCAGTATTGAAATGATGTCGGGTTTTTCTCGTTCACCGATTCATATAGCCGGATCAGTAGCGGAAGTTCGAGATACTGCAGACTGTCGTTCAACACGGATCGCAGCCATTGCCGGGTGTCCTGTCCGTCACCTATCCAGCCACACTCGACGGCCCACTCCAGCCCCTGCGAATAGGTGAAGGCGCCCGTCGGCAGGGTGGGACTGACGAGTTGCAGCAGGCGCAGGCC
>CAYYAP010000046.1:7358-16044 GCA_964469575.1 uncultured Thiohalobacter sp. | reverse complement strand
AGGTGAAGGCGCCCGTCGGCAGGGTGGGACTGACGAGTTGCAGCAGGCGCAGGCCCGGCAGGCTCGGGTCAGGCAAGGTGAGACCGCTCAGCGGTCGAGAGGGTGCCCTGGGGTGCAAGGTGGTGAGTCTGCTCAGCGTTTGATGACATGTGGTGGGAAATTGATGCGCTCACTCCTGCTACAAATAAAGAACTTAGCAGAAATCCACTCACAAAGGCTTGTGTCAAACCGTGTACTTCCACACCGTGCGCCCATCCATGCGCCACCATGAACAGGCCCATCACCGTCACGGCCAACTTCAGCTGATCCACTTTCCTGATCCACTGGAAAGCAAACAGTACCGGCAGTGACAGCAGGACAAGGTATTCAACGCCTGCCTGGGCGCCCAGCAGTATGCCGCCCTCAGCACCCAGTCCCAGTGCGCCAATGAGTCCAGCCAGCGCCAGAGACCTTCCTCTGGGCAAGCGCCCGATCAGCAGACCGGAGAGGATCAGTGCAGCGAGATGGTCGAGGCCGGTCAGTGGATGGGTAAGGCCGGAGAGCAGACCGGTAGCGAGGCCGTTGACATGTGCCTGCGCCAGAGGTGACGTCAGGCAGGCGGCAAGGATGATGATCGGTTTACAGGCTGGTTTCATGGGAATCTCCTTGTTGCTGGCTGTGTTCATGTGAATGGGTGTGTGGGTGATGATGTCCATGCGCCGCTTGCTGGTAGGCACCGGCTTCCGGTTCAAAGGGCGCCTGTTCGACGACGGGTTCCAGCCCCATTTGCCGCAGCATGTCATCGAGAACATGGTCGTGCAGGTAACGCAGCCAGCCCTGTTCAACCTGTAGCGGAACATGGCGGTTGCCCAGGTGGTAGGCCGCGCGCGCCAGGCGGGCGAGGTCATCGCAATGTACGGTCGTTACCGTTTCTTTGGCGGCAATAATTTCAACCACCAGGGCCTCTCCGTCAGCCAGTCGGTCGCCACCGCGCAGCAGGGTGCCGCGTGGCAGGAACAGGCCGGCGTCACGACCATCGTCCAGTGTGACGCGCAAACGACTGCGCACCCGCTGATCGATGGGCAGGGTCAGGTAAGCACCAGGTTCGGCGTCGGTATCAATAATCTGCGTAAGTTCTATCATCATCCCGCTCAAAACAGAAAGTAGCGTTGCGCCATGGGTAACACATCGGCCGGTTCACAGGTCAGCAGTTCACCGTCGGCGCGGACCTCATAGGTCTGCGCATCGACCTCGATATCGGGTGTATAGCTGTTGTGAATCAGGTCCTGCTTCTTTACGTTACGACAGTTTTTT
The DNA here is from genome assembly GCA_964469575.1 of uncultured Thiohalobacter sp. GTDB lineage: Bacteria > Pseudomonadota > Gammaproteobacteria > DSM-19610 > DSM-19610 > Thiogranum. The sequence continues at coordinate 14,751 of CAYYAP010000046.1, read as the reverse complement.
ACGGCGCTGAGCGGCTTCTGCAAACCCAGTTGTTCGGCGATGCCGGTCGACAGGGAGGCTGCCGAAACAAAGCTCAGGCTGGTCGAGGTCAGGGCCTTGCCAAAACTGCCGAACATCGGTCGGTAGTGTACCGGTTGCGGTGTGGGTATCGAGGCATTGGGGTCACCCATCGGTGCATGGGCGATCATGCCACCCTTGACGATCAGCGCCGGTTTGACGCCGAACAAGGCCGGCGACCACAATACCAGGTCCGCCAGCTTGCCGACTTCGACGGAGCCGACTTCGTGCGCGATACCGTGGGAAATGGCCGGGTTGATGGTGTACTTTGCCACGTAGCGTTTTACCCGATTGTTATCGTTACTTGCCGTGTCGCCAGTGAGTGCACCGCGCTGTACCTTCATTTTGTGTGCCGTCTGCCAGGTACGGATAATGACTTCACCCACACGGCCCATGGCTTGCGAGTCTGAGGAGATCATCGAGAAGGCGCCGAGGTCGTGCAGGATGTCTTCGGCGGCGATGGTCTCGCGGCGGATACGTGATTCGGCAAAGGCGACATCCTCGGCAATGTTTGCATCGAGGTGATGACAGACCATCAGCATATCCAGGTGTTCGTCGATCGTGTTGACCGTATAGGGTCGCGTCGGGTTGGTCGATGAGGGCAGGACATTATCCAGGCCGCAGGCGCGGATAATGTCCGGGGCGTGTCCGCCGCCGGCACCTTCGGTGTGATACGTGTGGATGGTGCGGCCCTCGAACGCTGCGAGGGTATCTTCGACAAAACCGGATTCATTCAGGGTGTCGGTATGGATCGCCACCTGCACATCATAGTCGTCCGCCACGCTCAGGCAGTTGCGGATCGCCGCCGGTGTTGTGCCCCAGTCTTCGTGCAGTTTTAGCCCCATGGCGCCGGCCTCGACCTGTTCGCGCAGGGCGTCTGGAAGGCTGGCATTGCCCTTGCCCATAAAGCCGAGATTCATGGGAAACGCGTCGGCGGCTTCCAGCATGCGGTGAATGTTCCACGGTCCCGGCGTGCAGGTGGTGGCATTGGTGCCGGTAGAAGGGCCAGTGCCACCGCCCAGCATGGTGGTGATGCCGGATGACAGGGCTTCCTCAATCTGTTGCGGGCAGATGAAATGAATGTGTGCATCGATGCCACCTGCGGTGACGATTTTCCCCTCGCCACCGATGATGTCGGTGCCAGGGCCAATGACAATATTGACGCCCCGCTGCACATCCGGGTTACCGGCCTTGCCGACGGCGGCAATGCGACCGTTCTTGATGCCGATGTCAGCCTTGACGATACCCCAGTGATCGACAATCAGGGCGTTGGTGATCACCAGGTCAGCCACATCTGCCGATACGGCCTGGGACTGCCCCATCCCGTCGCGAATCACCTTGCCGCCGCCGAACTTGACCTCGTCGCCGTAGCGGGTGAAATCCTTTTCGACCTCGATCCAGAGTTCCGTGTCGGCCAGCCGCACCTTGTCGCCGGTGGTCGGGCCGAACATTTCGGCATAGGCCTGTCGGTTCATGGTAGCCATTATTTATCCTCCAGTTCACCCATGACACGGCCCTGAAAACCGTACACAGTGCGATGGCCTGCATAGGCGACCAGCTCGACGGTACGCCGTTGTCCGGGTTCAAAACGCACCGCCGTACCGGCCGGGATATTGAGCCGGTAACCGCGGGTTTTTTCCCGCTCGAACTCCAGTGCATTATTGGTTTCGTAAAAGTGGTAGTGGGAACCGATCTGGATAGGGCGGTCGCCCGTGTTGGACACTTCAAGGGTCAGTGTCGGCAGGCCCGCGTTGAGTTCAATATCACCTTCGCCGACCTGTATTTCCCCGGCTTTGGAAAGCGTTGTCGCCACAATGGGCTGATGTACGGTCACCAGCTTGGTGCCGTCGGGGAAGGTGGCTTCCACCTGCACCTCGTCAATCATATCGGCGACGCCGTCCATTACCTGGTCACAACTCAGCAGCTTGCGACTGTCGTGCATCAATTCGGCAACCGTTCGGCCGTCGCGTGCACCCTCGAGAATGGCGGCGCTGAGATAGGCGATCGCTTCCGGGTGGTTGAGTTTTACACCGCGCGCCAGCCGGCGTTCGGCCAGCAGTGCGGCGGTAAACAATAACAGCTTGTCTTTTTCACGCGGTGTCAGTTCCATAAGCGGTCTCTTCTACGAGGCTGTTCAGGTGTGTTGTCAGGTCGCCCAGATACGCGGTACAACGGCAGGCCGTTCGAGGAGTTGTGGCCGCAGTGTTTGCCAGATAGTCATCATATTCTGTTTCAGCGTTTCGCTGTCATTCGCCAGGGCGCGCACCACCAGCAGGCGGTCGATCAGCGTGGCGCCGATCAATACCGAAGACGGTTGTTCCGCCAGCGTGTCTCTCACGCATTCCAGCTGCGTCGTACCGCACGGAAAGGCCAGTAGAATACCCTGCACCGGCTTGCCGCGCAGACCGGCGGCGGCATCCAGTTGCGGTTGACCGAGTATGCGCTGGTTTTCCACCAGCTGTAATGCCTGGTTGTGGCAAAACGTCAGGCGTGAAGTCATTGTGCCCTGTTCGAAACGCTCATGGCTGGCCGGGCGACCCAGGCAGGTAATATCCCAGCCGATAAATACCGCATCGTCTTCCAGCTCGATACGGGTAGAGGCCCGCAGCCGTGCGCCGGCGAACAGAATATTTTCCTGCGGCAGCCATTCCAGGCTTGCGCCCGCGGTGACGTGCAGATGTTGTTCGAGCTGCGCTTCATTGCCAGCGCTCAGATAAAACTTCCCGCAGCCCGGAGTGGTGCATAACACCTGTGCTCCGTCATTCGCCTTCAGCGAAATATTCAGGTGGTCACCCCCGACTACACCACCGGGCGGGTGCAGGATATACACATGGGCCAGATTGCCTTCCGGGTAAAAGGGGCGTTGTACCCTCAACGGTCCGATGTGTCGGCTGTGTTCGAGCACGGTGCGTGTTCCGGCCTGTACAAACCCCAGTTCCAGACTGGCTCGCCAACTGCTGTCGTGCGTCACATCAGGTTGCTGGAGCAGTGGGGCTGAAATCATACGGTGAGATATTCCTTGATCAGCGATTCCGAGAGTTCATCGACAGAACCCCTGGCCACTGTCCGTCCGCGGTCAAGTATGCAAAACCGGTCTGCGACTTTTTTCACAAAGGGGAGTTTCTGTTCCACCAGCAACACCGTCATGCCCATCTCGCGGTTAAGTTTACCAATGATGTCACCGATTTCAGCAACAATATTCGGTTGAATGCCTTCTGTCGGCTCATCCAGTATCAGCAGTTTCGGGTCGATGACCAGCGCACGACCGACCGCCAGTTGCTGTTGCTGGCCACCAGACAGGTCGCCGCCACGGCGATGGCGCATTTCTTCCAGCACCGGGAACAGTTCATAAATAAACCCCGGTATTTTGCGGCTGTGGTCGGGGCGGGCGGGCAGACCGATTTCCAGGTTCTCCTCGACCGTCAACATGGGGAAGATTTGCCGTCCCTGCGGGACGTAGCCGATGCCGTGCCTGGCGCGGTGCTCCATCGGCAGGGTGTGCAGCAGCATATCGCGGTAGTGTATTTCACCGGATCCCAGTGGCAGGGCGCCCATGATACAGTTGAGCAAGGTTGTCTTGCCGACACCGTTACGCCCCATCAGGCAGGTGCACTGGCCCACTGTGACGTCGAGCTCAATATCCCACAGGGTATGACTCTGTCCGTAAAACTGGTTGAGTGCGTGTAGGGTCAACATGTCATTCCCCCAGGTACACTTCAACGACGCGCGGGTCGTTCTGAACCTCGGTCATGCTGCCCTCGGCCAGCACGCTACCCTGGTGCAATACGGTCACCTTGCGGGCGATGGAGCGAACAAAATCCATGTCGTGTTCGACGACGACAACCGAGTGTTTGCCGGCTAGTGAGATGAGCAATTCGGCGGTGCGTTCCATTTCCTGATGGGTCATGCCGGCCACGGGTTCATCCACCAGCAACAGCGCCGGCTTCTGCATCAGCAACATACCAATTTCCAGCCATTGTTTCTGGCCGTGGGAAAGTTTCCCGGCCGGATCGGTCACCAGATCCTGCAGACCAATAATGCTCATGACCTCATCGATCAGATCGCGCTGTTCGCCAGACAGGCGTGTCAGCAACAACGGCCATACCCGCTTGTCCTGGGCCATGGCCAGTTCGAGGTTCTGGAATACTGTCAGATTCTCGAACACGGTGGGTTTCTGAAACTTCCGCCCGATACCGGCCTCTGCAATTTCCGGCTCATCCATGCTCAGCAGGTCGAGGCGCTGTCCGAACCACGCCTGTCCGCTGTCAGGGCGCGTCTTGCCGGTAATAATATCCATCATGGTGGATTTTCCAGCGCCATTGGGACCGATGATACAGCGTAGTTCCCCGGTCTCGATATACAGGTTGAGGTTATTGATCGCTTTGAAGCCGTCAAAACTTTTATTCAGATTTTCGACATACAGGATGATGTTATGGCTGATATCGAGTTCTGGCGGTGGGGGCTGAACCAGACGGTCCAGCACCCGGTAGCGGCGGGTGAAATTGCGCAGCGCCCGTATTCGCTTCATGCCCGGTTCTCCCTCACATTCCGTATCCCGACAATACCCTTTGGCAGGTACAGGGTGACGATGATGAACAAGCCACCCAGCGCGTACAACCATACTTCAGGCAGTGCGCCGGTGAACCAGGTTTTGGCGTAATTGACTAGCAGGGCGCCGATAATAGCGCCATATAGCGTGCCACGTCCGCCGATAGCGACCCAGATGATCAGTTCAATGGAGTTCAACGGTGAAAATTCACCGGGATTGATAATGCCGACCTGCGGGACATAGAGCGCGCCGGCAATACCCGCCAGTACGGCAGAGAAAACAAAAACCCGGAGTTTGATGTTTTCCACCCGGTAGCCAATAAAGCGTGTACGGCTTTCGGCATCGCGAATGGCCACACAGGTCAGCCCGAGGCGTGAACTGACAATATATCGGGTGACCAGGTAGGACATGGCCAGCGCCCCGGCCGAAGCCAGGAACAGGGCGATACGGGTACTGTCTGCACGCAGATCAAAGCCAAGTAGATCCTTAAAGTCAGTCAGCCCGTTGTTGCCGCCAAATCCCATCTCGTTACGGAAGAAAGCCAGCATCAGTGCATAGGTCATGGCCTGGGTGATGATGGACAGGTATACCCCGGTGACGCGTGAACGAAACGCCAGGTAACCAAAGACATAGGCCAGCAGGCCGGGTATCAGCAGGACCATCAGCGCGGCAAACCAGAACTGGTCGAAGCCGTGCCAGAACCAGGGCAGGTCATGCCAGTTCAGGAACACCATAAAATCGGGTAGCAGCGGGTCGCCGTACACACCGCGCTCGCCAATCTGGCGCATCAGGTACATCCCCATGGCGTAACCACCGAGCGCAAAGAATGCCCCGTGTCCCAGGCTGAGAATGCCGAGATAACCCCACACCAGGTCGGCGGCCAGCGCCAGCAGGGCATAGGTGAGGTATTTACCGAGCAGGGTGACGGTAAACGTGGACAGGTGGAAGACACTGTCTTGCGGCACCAGCAGGTTCAGTACCGGTACCGCGATACTGACCACCAGCAGGGTCGCCAACATCCAGCTGCCGGGTTTGTCATGACGTAAAAGGTCCAGCATGAACACGAACTAATCCTCCACCGCACGGCCGCGCTGCGGGAACAGGCCGGTGGGGCGTTTCTGGATAAACAGGATGATGAATACCAGCACCAGGATTTTCGCCAGTACCGCACCGGCCCAGGGTTCCAGTACCTTGTTGATGACGCCAAGGCTCATACCGGCCACCAGCGTGCCCCACAGGTTGCCGACGCCGCCGAACACCACCACCATAAAGGAATCGATAATGTACGATTGGCCGAGATTGGGGCCGACGTTGGTCAACAGGCTCAGTGCCACGCCGGCCATGCCGGCAATGCCGGAGCCCAGTCCGAAGGTCAGGGCATCGACCCACTTGGAACGCACGCCCATGGCGCGCGCCATCAGTCGGTTTTGCGACACAGCGCGCACCTGCAGGCCCAGCAGGGTTTTTTTCATCACCAGGATCAGTGCTACGAACACGGTCAGACAGAAGATAATGATGTAAAAACGGTTCCAGGTCAGCGCCAGCACCTCGTTGATCTGCCAGGCGCCGGACATCCAGGCGGGTGTTTCGACACTGCGGTTCAACGGCGAGAAGATGGAGCGTACCGTTTGTTGCAGCACCAGGCTGACGCCGAACGTTGCCAGCAGGGTTTCCAGTGGGCGACCATAAAGGTGCCGGATGACAGTGAGTTCAATCGCCATGCCGACCAGGCCGGCGACAATAAAGGCGGCGGGGATGGCCACAATCACAGAGGCGCCGATGTGGTTTGGCATCAGTAACTGGACAACATAGGTGGTGTAGGCCCCGATCATCATTAATTCACCATGCGCCATATTGATCACACCCATGACACCGAAAGTGATGGCGAGGCCGATCGCGGCCAGTGCCAGTACAGAGCCAAGGCTCAGTCCAAAGAATACGGTTTCGGCTTTGGCATAGCGGTCACGTCGGTTATTGATCTTTTCCACGGCGGCCTCAGCCCGTTTCTTTAGTGCGGTATTCGCAGGCTGATAAGCGGATAGCGCATTCAGAGCGGATGGGTTCAGGCTGCCGGCCAGCTTGTCAATCGCTTCCCGCTGTGCCGTTTCATCATCGCTTCTCAGCTGGATAACGGCCAACAGCGTGCGCATGGCGGTACGGATTTTCGTATCGGTTTCTTTTTCGACCACATCCTGTATCAGCGCTGCGGCTTTGGTGTCGGGTTTTTTCAGCAGTTCCTGCACGGCTGACAGGCGCAGATTTCTGTTGTTATTGCGGAGCTGAAGCATCGCCAGCGCCTGACGAAGCCGGGTTCTCAGCCGGTTGTTGATTTTTACTTTTTTGAAACCCCGCCGGGTTTCCTGCGTGACCGACTGGTCGGCAAACACGGCTGTGAATGTATAGTTTCCGTCCTGTTCGTTCAGGACAAAAAGTGTCTTGTCGCGGGTGGAAAAATACAGCTTCCCCTCCAGCATGGCCTTCATGACCGGGTAGGCGTCGGCAGTATTCTGCCGGGCGATGCGTGCTATCGCCTGTTCTTTCTTACGGTAGCTTTTATCTGCGAGGGCTTTCCAGGCTTCCTGTAACGAGGTCTTGTCGGCAGCCTGATTTGCCTGTAGTTGTGGTGCAAACCCCGTGAACAGAAAAAACAATAGCAGTGACAGCGATAGCCTTCCTGCCACAGTTATTGTCATTGATCCGGACATGTCTTGTCTCACTTTGATACAGCTTCAAAATAACGGGTATCTGTAAAAAAGGCGCAGGATACAAACGATTCAGCAGGTTATT
>CAYYAP010000046.1:0-7258 GCA_964469575.1 uncultured Thiohalobacter sp. | reverse complement strand
AAATAACGGGTATCTGTAAAAAAGGCGCAGGATACAAACGATTCAGCAGGTTATTCGTCTGCACCCTGCGCTTACAGGTTTACTACTTTCAGGAGTCCTCAGTTATTATTATGATCAGTAGTTTTGACCACTGCACTTCCTGGTCTTGACGTTGTAGTTGCCGCAGGACAGGGGCGCGCGCCAGTCTGAAATCAGGTCGCGTGATCCGGGCAGATAATCCGACCAGGCGTCACCGGCAACCAGGCCGGAAGTTTCCCAGACGGTATCAAACTGACCGTTGTCCTGGATTTCACCAATCAGCACCGGTTTGGTGATGTGATGGTTCGGCATCATTGCCGAGTAACCCCCGGACAGGTTGGGTACGCTGACACCGATAAGGGCTTTCTGGACAGCTTCGGGGTCGGTGGTGCCGGCCTTTTCGACCGCCTTTACCCACATGTTGAAGCCGATGTAGTGAGCTTCCATGGGATCATTGGTGACACGTTTCTTGTCCTTGATGTACTTGTGCCAGGCGTTGATGAAGTTGTCATTTTCTTCAGATTCGACACTCATGAAGTAGTTCCAGGCCGCCAGATGACCGACGAGCGGTTTGGTGTCGAGACCGGATAGTTCTTCTTCACCCACGGAGAAGGCTATCACCGGAATGTCCTCGGCAGAAATGCCCTGGTTGCCCAGTTCCTTGTAGAACGGAACATTGGCGTCGCCGTTGATGGTAGAGACCACGGCGGTCTTCTTGCCGGTGCTGCCGAACTTCTTGATATCGGAAACAATCGACTGCCAGTCGGAGTGACCGAACGGCGTGTAGTTGATCATGATATCGTTTTTCTTGACGCCTTTTGCCATCAGATAGGCTTTAAGGATCTTGTTGGTGGTGCGGGGGTACACATAGTCCGTACCGGCCAGCACCCAGCGTTTAACGCCGAGTTCGTTCATCAGGTAATCGACGGCGGGTATGGCCTGCTGGTTTGGCGCAGCACCGGTATAGAACACATTCTTCGACGATTCCTCGCCTTCATATTGTACCGGGTAGAACAGGATACCGTTGAGCTCCTCAAATACCGGCAGTACCGACTTGCGTGACACAGAGGTCCAGCAACCGAATGTTACAGCGACATGATCCTTGGTAATCAACTCGCGCGCCTTTTCCGCGAACAAGGGCCAGTTTGATGCGGGATCGACGACAACGGCTTCCAGCTTCTTGCCGAGTACCCCGCCTTTTTTGTTCTGTTCGTCGATCAGCATCAACATAGTGTCTTTCAGGGTGGTCTCGGAAATCGCCATGGTGCCTGACAGTGAATGCAGTATGCCGACCTTGATCGTGTCTTCGGCCCAGGCCAAACCGGCATTGGTCAGGGAACAAGTGGCGATTGCTGCGGCAATTGCCAGTTTCTTCAGTCGTTTGCTTATCATATTTCAGTCTCCTGGAGGGTGAGCAGTTAAATCTGGAACTGCATGCCGAAAGTAATGGTGTTGGTGTTGTTGCCCTTGGCGCCGCTGGCGTTGGCGTCACCACTGGTTACGTTGAGATTCAGCCTGAGATTGTGTCCGGAAATCACATAGTTGCTGCCCAGCTCGGCAAGTGAACTGCTTTTACCGGAGGAGGGGTCATTGTTGGTGTAGCGGACGTAGGGTTGAAAGCGACCCGGACCATTACTGTCGGCCAGCAGGTAGGCGGCAGAGGCGAAGTAGGCCTCTCCATCAAACATCGAGAACACGGGAACAGCTGCGTTGGTGTCCACATCGAAGGATTTGTATTCACCTTCCAGGGTGACCACGCTGCCATCGCCCAGCGGTTTCTCAAACAGACCATCGATAGCGTAACCGGTGAAGGAACCTTTCTTTGCCACGGTGCCATAACCGTCATCCTGATACTGGGCGGAAATAGCCAGTGTCAGAATATCCCCCGCTTTCCCGTAGTAGGTGCTGCTGGTGTAGTAGCCCGGGTTGGCTTCCTTATTGAGGAAGTTGTAGGCCAGCCGGCCGGCGTACAGCAGGGCATCGCTCTGATTTTCAGCATCACTGTAACCATTGAATGCACCTATCGCATACTGGAACTTGTCCAGCGAGCCCCAGACAGTGACGCCTTCATCGCGGCCAAAGGTACCCGCTACGCCGTTGGCGCCGTGGTTGGGATCATTGTCGGAAGGGAACAGGGGTACGGTGTACTGTCCCCAGGTCAGCCCGTAAAACGGCCCATTCATTTCGATGCGGTCAGCAGGCGTCAGCATGCGGCCACCCCATACATTGAAGGCTTCACCCGGCTCGTACTGGATAATCGCGTCAAGCACGCCGTACTCGCCAAACATCTTGTCAGTGCCAAAATAGAACTTGAAGTCTCTGGTGACCTGTCCGGATATGTACAGGCGCATATTTTCCAGGGTGAAATCACTGCTTCTGCCGCCATCCGGCGCCCCGTCGTCCGCTGTGGAGAAGGAGGTGCGGACACCTGCGCCGAAGCTGACCCAGCGGGTGTCGTCAATGGCGATCTTTCCGGCAGCCAGAACCGGAGCGCCGGTCACGGCCAGCAGGCTGCCGAGAAGTAGCGATTTTCCAACGACATTTTTCTTTTGCATTTCGAAATTCCTGTTGTTGTGGCCAGAGGCCGGTTTAGGGTCGAAAAAACGTCAGGGAAAGCGCGTGAGCAAACAGCACGACTTTCATGGCGGCTGAGTCTATCTGCGTATGGAGTGGGGTAGAATCCGGTATGTGTGCAGGCATATACGTCAAATGACGCATGGCGGGAAGGTCGTATTTGCGATATTGGAGTGATGAGGAGCTGATTAACCCGTCATACCGGCGCAGGCCGGTATCCAATACACTGAAGCAATGTTGAAATAGCCATCAACCCTGACGGCATGAAAGGTGTGATAAACAGTCGATGAGCATAAACAAGGATCCATTGCGGATCCGGCGTGAATATAATCAATGGGTCGCGAATGAAACGCTGGAGGACTACGCCCTGCGTTATACCGCAAAGCGGGCGCGGCGCTGGTCGGCCGGCTGGGTCGCCAATACGGCGCTGGGTATTGTTTCATTCCTGGCGCTGGAAGCCATTGGCGGTACCATTACCCTGAGCTACGGTTTCACCAATGCCATGTGGGCGATTCTGGTGGTGGGCGCGATCATTTTTTTGTCGGGCTTGCCGCTTGCCTACTATGCCGCACGTGACGGTATCGACATTGACCTGCTGACGCGCGGCGCCGGCTTCGGTTATATCGGCTCGACGATTTCATCGCTGGTGTATGCCTCGTTCACGTTTATTTTCTTTGCGCTGGAAGCCGCCATTATGTCGATGGCTATCCACATGGTGGTGGGTATCCCGCTATCGCTTGCGTATGTGATCAGCACCATTGTGGTGATCCCGCTGGTGACACACGGTATCAGCCGTATTTCCCGCTTCCAGGCCTGGACACAACCGTTGTGGCTGGTGTTACAGATTGTTCCGCTGGTTTATATCGGCCTACACGAATCCGATGCTTTCAGTCAATGGCTTGAGTTCGGAGGAACCTCGACGAAAGGTGGACAGGGTTTTGAGTTGTTGCTGTTCGGATCTGCTGCCGCCGTTATTTTCCCACTCATTGCGCAAAATGGTGAACAGGCCGACTTCCTGCGTTTTTTGCCGGTGGTGAATCAAAAGAACAAGGCCTACTGGTGGATGGCAGTCGTCGGTGCGGGGCCTGGCTGGGTGCTGTTCGGTGTCATTAAACTGTTTTTCGGCTCGTTTCTGGCAGTGTTGGCCCTGAATCACGGTTTGCCTGCTTCACTGGCGGGCGACCCGGCGCACATGTATGCCGTAGCGTTTACCTACATCACCGTCAATCCCCACATTGCATTGTGGCTGGCGGGAGTATTTGTTGTTATTTCCCAGTTAAAAATCAATGTCACAAACGCCTATGCCGGTTCAATCGCCTGGGGGAACTTCTTTTCCAGGCTGACGCACAGTCATCCGGGGCGTGTTGTGTGGCTGGTGTTTAATGTGGCTATTGCGTTGATGCTGATGGAGTTGGGTCTTTATCAGGCGTTTGAAACCATTTTGATTACCTATGCAAGTCTGGTCGTGGCCTGGGTCGGCAGCGTGGTGGCGGATCTGGTCATTAACAAACCACTGGGTTTGAGTCCACCGTATATCGAGTTCAGACGAAGTCATCTGTATGATATTAACCCGGTCGGCGTGATCTCCATGTTTGTGGCGTCCTGTGCGGGCATTGCGGCGAACCTGGGCGTGTTTGGCCCGGTTGCGGAAGCACTGGCGGCCTTCATCTCGCTGCTGATTCCCTTCGTCACCATGCCGTTGCTTGCCTGGCTGACCGGAGGTCGCTTCTATCTTTGCCGGGATGAGGAAGATGATGCGCCCGATAGCGAACAACAGCAGTGCCGGATGTGTGAAAACTATTTCGACACAGAAGACATGAGTCAGTGCCCGAGCTATGAAGGTGCGATTTGCTCCCTGTGCTGCGCGCTGGATTCGCGTTGTGGAAATCAATGTAGGCCGGATGCGCATTTGTCTGCACAGGCGTCAGCGTTGTTCGGGCGAATGCTGCCCGCCTTTATTAACCGACGACTGCATTCCGTTACCGGCCACTATCTGGGCGGGTTCCTGGTAACGACCGGCATCATCGCCGGCCTGCTTGCCGTTGTGTACCACGCCCAACAGAGCAGGACTTCAGCGGACCTTGGTATGATCGGTGATGTACTCTGGCAAGTTTTCTTCCTGTTGATGCTGGTTACCGGGGTGTTGATCTGGTTGTATGTGCTGGCCCAGAAGAGCGCCCGTTTTGCCTTGAGTGAAATACAACTCCAGGCCGAATTGATGCAGCGGGAAGTGAAGGCGCACGAAGTGACTGCGGTGGAGCTTGCCAAGGCCAGGGATGCGGCCAATGCCGCCAACAAGGCCAAATCACGCTATCTGTCGGGCGTCAGTCACGAACTCAGGACACCGCTGAATACCATTTTTGGTTATGCCCGGCTGATGGAGATGGATGACGGTACGGATAAAAAAACCCGCAGAATTTCCAGCGTCATCCGACGTAGCAGTGAACACCTGTCTGACGTGATAGAAGGCCTGCTGGAAATTTCCAAGATCGAAGCGAGAAAGCTCGATCTGCACCGGGACACGGTTGAACTGCGCGCCCTGATCCAGCAACTCGATGACATGTTCCGGCCAATGGCAGAGGACAAGGGGATCGAATTTACCGTGAGTTGCCAGGAGAACCTTCCCCGGTTCGTGTCTGTCGACGAGAAACGGCTTCGTCAGATATTGCTCAATCTGTTATCCAACGCCATCAAGTTTACGCCGCAAGGCATAGTTGAACTGACGATTAGCTACCGCAACCAGGTGGCTCGCATGACGGTCCGTGACACCGGTATCGGTATTGCCGAGGAAGATCAGTCAAGGATATACGAACCCTTCGAGCGTGTGCGCAATGATCAGACGAAATTAATCATCGGTACCGGCCTTGGTCTGTCCATCAGTCGTCTTCTGGTTGAAATGATGGGGGGTAACCTGGTGTTGCAAAGCCGTCCCGGCCAGGGTACCGAGTTCTGTCTGAGCCTGTACCTGCCCGCTGTGGTGGGAGGTATTGAGCCACCACGACCGCATGCCAGAATTCACGGGTATGAGGGGCGGCCGCGTCATATCATGGTGGTGGACGATGAAGACAGTCACCGGGAACTGATTCACGATTTCCTCTATCCACTGGGTTTTGTGGTGCACCAGGCGGCGTCAGCCGAGCAGGCCCTGGCGTTGTTGAAGGATTATCCAGTGGACCTGTTTCTGCTGGATATCAATATGCCGGTGATGAATGGTTGGCAATTGTTGACCGAACTTCGTCAGCGCGGTTTTGACGACCCCGTCATTGTCCTGTCAGCAGACCCTTACGAAAATGCACTTGTCCACCAGGGGGAAATGGATTTCGAGGCGTATATCGACAAACCGGTACGCCTCGAAAAATTGCTGGAGCAGTTGCAGCGTTGCCTTGAGCTGCGCTGGTGTGACAATGCACTGGACGAGGACAAGCCGGATAAAAATACAGTGGTTGATACAGGCTTCCAGCCTGCTCCGGATACCCTGGAAGAACTGGCGCGTTCTGCCGGACTCGGTTATCTGAAAGGAGTCATCGAGTCTGTTGAATGGCTGGAATTGCAGGCTCCGGATTCAACCTGGGTGAAAAAGCTCAGGGTATTGGCGGACAAGTGCGATCTGGACGGCATTGTCCAGGTTGTGAATGAAACAGGACAATCAGAGGTATGTGCGAATAATGCACAAGTTCAAGGGCAAGACGACAGTACTGGTTGTTGATGATTCCCCGGATTCACTGGGTATGATCAATCTGGCGCTGGATGAAGCCGGAATTGCAGTACTGATTGCACTTAATGGCCAACAGGCGATGAATGTGCTGGAGCAAATCACACCCGATGTGATTTTAATGGATGCTGTGATGCCGGTGATGGACGGTTTTGAATGCGCCCGGGCAGTGCGGAAAAAACTGCCCTTGACACCGATAATTTTTATGACCGGCCTTAGCGAGGTCGAGCATATCGTCAAGGCTTTCGATGCCGGTGGCAATGATTATATCGTCAAGCCGATACATCCTGATGAATTACTGGTGCGTATCCACCAGCATACCCACAGTACACGGATGTTGATGGAAGCCAGGAACGTGCTGGATGCCATGCGGCAATATGTGTTTTGTATTGACCGGCACGGTAATGAGCTATGGGCAACACCGGAGGCCCAGACGCTACTGAGTCAGTATCGGCAGAAAGCAGGGAGTGACACAGCGGAGCTGGCCGAGCGGTTCGGCCGCTGGCTGCCTGCCGGACAGGCCGGGCATGACCTGGCATTGCCCTTCCGCGATATGGGTCAGGGGCTGACGGTGTGTTACTTCAAACAGTCGCAAGAAGATGAGTTCCTGCTGAAGATTCAATCGTCAAATGTTGACATTGACCCTGCAGTACTGGAAGACAGCCTGTCTATAACCGGTCGTGAAGCAGAAGTTCTGCTGTGGCTTGCACATGGAAAAACCAACCGTGAAATTGCAGAAATCCTTGGAATGAGTCCGAGGACCGTGAATAAACACCTTGAACAGATGTATCCAAAAATTGGTGCCAGTAATCGAACGGCGGCCGCTTCGGTGGCGATACAGACGATTCTTGGCGGCCGTATTGGCCGACCGGCGAATGGATAGTTTTTCGTGAACCTGCTCGACAAACTCCACATGCAACTCCGCTTCCGTCGTTATCGCCGGCGCAAGGAGGC
>CAYYAP010000045.1:16543-17692 GCA_964469575.1 uncultured Thiohalobacter sp. | reverse complement strand
AGATAACGAAACAACGCACGCGCTGACTTTGGTGGTTTGTTCTGATCACGTTCCTTGTGCGCCTGGCGTACCAGCTGGCGCAGGTGTTGTCGGTCTGCGCCGGTGTTTTCCTGCAGGTATGCCTCGATGGCTGTGTCGGCTTCCTCGATCATGCGGTCCCGCCATTGCTCCAGTGCGTGGTGCGCCTGGACCTGCTGGCGGGTTTTCTGGCGCAGTTGTTCGAAGTGCTGGTGAATCGGTTCCGGGTCGATATCACGCATCAACCGTCCGATGAATTGTCGCTGGCGTTTGAGGGCGCTGCGGGAATGGATGCGTTTCATTTCACGCAGGGCGTCGACCAGTGCCTCGGGCAGGGCCAGTTTTTCCCAGTCCGTTTCCGGCAGCTCAAGCAGGTCGGTGCCGAGTTGCTGTAGCGCATCGGCATCTTTTTTACGCCGGGTCTTGCTCGGCGGCAGGTCGGCGGGGTCAAAATCGTCTTCTTCCACAATGGGCTCTATCTTCAGCTTGTCACATTCAGCGGGTATTATGGGGCAATGGCAAGGTATCTGGCTAATCGACTTATGACGGATGGACAAAATTTTACCCTTCACTACCGTATGGTACGGCTGGCGGACGGCGAGGCACTGAATGCGGCGCTTCGCACACAGTACCAGGCACTGAAGGCGGCGAATCACACCGCGATCACCTATAGCCACCATTTCGAGGGGCGTTACGAAAACACCTATATCCCGGCTTCGGTACTGACCAGTATCCAGCCGATGCTGGCTGTTGCGCGTCGTGAGGCGGCCCGTTTTCTGCGCCGGGACAGTTTGCCCGAGGTGGGGTTCTGGCTGAATGAGATGGCCCCCGGCCATGTCACGCTGGCGCACCGGCACGACGAGGATGATGAATTACTGTCCGGTGTGTACTACATCGATGTGCCGGAAAATTCCGGTGACCTGGTGCTGGAACAGGGGTGTGCGGCAACGCGTATTCATCCGCAGTCCGGGATGCTGGTGTTGTTTCCACCGGATGTGTTGCACCATGTTACGCAGAATCTTGCGGATGAAACACGTTTGTCGGTGGGGATGAATTTTGGGGTGCGGGGCAAGGAGGCAGGCTGTTAGAGATTGCCGCGTCACTTCGTTCCTCGCAATGACGGGTTAATGC
>CAYYAP010000045.1:0-16443 GCA_964469575.1 uncultured Thiohalobacter sp. | reverse complement strand
AGTACGGTGCCGGCCAGTGCCGGATCGACGCCGACACGTTTTAGTGCCAGCGGGATCGCGAAGCCGGCGAGTGCGGCGAAGGCCAGGTTGATGATCAGTGCTGCGCCGATGATCAGCCCGATATCGGTACTCTGGAACCAGGTCATGGCGATCAGCGCGACCACCATTGACCAGATCAGGCCGTTCATGATGCTGACCTGAATCTCCTTGAGCATGAGCGAACGGGCGTTACTGGGGCCGACCTGGCCCAGCGCCAGCCCGCGGATCATGATGGTCAGGGTCTGGCTGCCGGCAATACCGCCCATGCTGGCGACAATCGGCATCAGTACGGCCAGTGCCACCACCTTGTCGAGTGTGGCTTCGAACAAGCCGATCACCCATGAGGCGAGGAAGGCGGTCGCAAGGTTGAGGCCCAGCCACACGGCGCGGCGTCGCGCACTGGTGATAACCGGGGCGAAGATATCGTCTTCTTCATCCAGGCCGGCCATGCTCATGATGTTGTGGTCGGCTTCATCACGGATCACATCGACGACATCATCGACGGTGATACGACCGAGCAGCTTGTTGTTTTCATCGATGACAGGTGCGGATACCAGGTCGTGGTCCTGGAACAGGCGCGCCACATCGGCGCTCTTCATGGTGGCCAGGATGCCTTCGATATCCCGGTCCATGACTTCGGCCACGCTGGCATCGGGGTCGCTGGTCAGCAGGGTACTCAGCGGCAGCAGGCCCTGGAAGTGATCAAAGCGGTTGACCACGAACAGGCTGTCGGTCAGTTCCGGGATTTCACCGCGCAGCCGCAGGTAACGCAACACGACGTCCAGTGAAACATTGGCGCGTACGGTGACGACGTCGAGATCCATGAGGCCGCCGGCCGTGTCTTCCGGGTAGGACAGCGCGGCTTCAAGACGCTGACGGTTCTGTTTGTCCATGGAGCGCAGCAGCTCGTGAATCACCGTACCGGGCAGGTCGTGCAACAGGTCGGCGAGGTCATCGGTATCCAGTCCGCCGGTGGCCTGTACCAGTTCGTGGGTCTCCATCTCGTCGATCAGGCCGGAACGCACCTCGTCGTTGACCTCGACGAGGACTTCACCCTGTTCTTCGCTGGGGACCAGTTCCCAGAGCAGTTCACGCGGGCCGTGCGGGAGCGATTCGAGCAGATCGCCGATTTCCGCAGGGTGCAGGCCCGAGAGCAGCTGGCGCACGTTGTCGGCTGCGCCGCTGTGCAGCGCATCCTTGAGTGTCTCCAGTCGTTGCTGGATATTTTGCTGTTCGGTGGATTCCACGCCCTGGGCCTCACAAACGATTCACTGGGTGGTCGGTGCGCAGTGTAACAGGGTGCTTGCCGGCACAAAACCGCGGGCGCGGATTTTTGCGCGCTTGAAGGGGTATTACTCGAGCGCGTTCAGGGCATCCACGGCGGCATGAATGGTTTGCGGATCATCGCTGGCAAGGATTTCATCGATACACCCTGAGAGCCTTTCGGTATGGCACTGGCGAATGGCATCCTTGACCTCGAACAACGCGGTCGGGGGCACCGAGAACTGGCGCAGTCCCATGCCGAGTAACAGGCGGGTGTAGTGTGGATCACCGGCCATTTCACCGCACATGGCGATCGGTGTCATGTACCGGTGTCCGGCCTCGATGACCATGTGGATGAGTTTGAGTACGCCGGGGTGAAGCGGGTCAAACAGGTAGGTGACGCTGTCATCGATGCGGTCGATGGCAAGCGTGTACTGGATCAGGTCGTTGGTGCCGATCGACAGAAAATCGAGT
Source organism: uncultured Thiohalobacter sp. (assembly GCA_964469575.1). Lineage (GTDB taxonomy): Bacteria > Pseudomonadota > Gammaproteobacteria > DSM-19610 > DSM-19610 > Thiogranum. Next base: position 14,667 of record CAYYAP010000045.1, on the reverse strand, counting down.
TTCCGGGCAAAAAATCCGGCCGCAAGCGCCGCGCCGGGTACCTCAATCATGCCGCCGACCGGCATATTGCGGTCAAAGGCCAGCCCGTCTTCCTTCAGTTGCTGTTTGGTTTCTTCAATCAGTTCCAGCACGCTTGTCAGCTCGCTGGCGCTGGACAGCATCGGGATCATCATTTGCACCGGGCCTTTTGCCGAGGCGCGCAGGATGGCGCGCAATTGCGGACGAAACAACTCGGGGTTGTTGAGGCACAGGCGGATGGCGCGCAGTCCCAGTGCCGGGTTGGGACAGCTGCGTTTATCGGAGGCGCCGCATTCCTTGTCGGCGCCAAGGTCGAGTGTACGGATGGTGACCGGCAGCCCCTTCATAGCCTTGATCAGCGCCAGGTAATGGCCGAGCTGTTCTTCCTCGTCCGGGATGTCCTCGCGGTTCATGAACAGAAATTCCGTGCGGTACAGGCCGATACCGTCAGTACCGAACAGGCGCGCGGAGCGGATATCTTCCAGTAGTTCGACATTGGCGAAGAGGTTAATCGGGATGTTGTCTGCGGTGACTGCAGGCTCATTCTTCAGCCGTTTCAGCTCGCTCTGACGCTTTTTTTGCGCCCGTTGCTGGCGGCGGTAGTCTTTCAGGGTTTTTTCATCGACATCCGCGATCAACAGCCCACGGCTACCGTCGAGTATGACTGTGTCGCCATCGTGGATCTGTAGTGATGTGGTGTGCGTCCCGACGATGGCCGGCAGGCCCAGGCTGCGGGCCAGGATGGCGGTGTGTGACAGCGGCCCGCCCGATTCTGTGACGAAACCGGAGATGCCCTGGTGTTGCAGCAGGGCGGCCTCGGCGGGTGTCAGGTCGTGGGCGATGATAATGGTGTCCTGTAATGACTCGCCCTCATCCGGTCGGGTGGCGGACTTCTCCCCGATCAGGATGCGCTGGATGCGCGTGACAACATGATCGATGTCATCCTTGCGGGTCCGCAGGTAGGGGTCGTCCATCTGGTCAAAGACCCGCGCCAGTTCATCACGTTGTGTCTTGAGCGCCCACTCGGCGTTGTACTGGTTGCTTCGAATCAGCTCGATGGGTGTTGCCGTGAGCATGCTGTCTTCCATCATCAACAGGTGGGTGTCGATGAAATCGGTGATGTCTGCCGATGTGGTCTCGGGAATGCTGTTGCGGATGGCCTTGAGTTGCTGACGGGCGGTGCGTACGGCGCGGCGAAAGCGCGCGACTTCATCCTCGATCAGCTCTTTCGGGATAACGGCTTCGTAGACTTCCAGTTCACCATCGTCCAGCCGCTGCGCACGGCCAATCGCAATGCCGCGTGAAATGCCTGTGCCGGCGATGGTGAGGGTCATTCTGACTCACCAAAGCGGTTTTTGATCAGTTCGGTGAGTTTCTCGATGGCTTCGTGTTCATCGTTGCCCTCGGCGATCAGGCGAATATCGGTGCCTTTCGAGGCGGCCAGCATCATCACGCCCATGATGCTCTTGCCGTTGACCTCCTGGCCATTGCGGCCCAGTTTCACCTCGCTGGAAAATGAGGACGCCAGGGTGACGAACTTTGCCGCCGCACGGGCATGCAGGCCAAGTTTGTTGACGATGGTGACGGTTTTATCCAGCATGGAATGTCCCTTCGACGCTGCAGGTCAGAACACCATCACGGCCACCCGTGACCGCCTTGTGGGTAAGTTCGTCCAGACCCATGCCGGGATAGTTGAGTACCCGTATCAGCATGGGCAGGTTAACACCGGATACAACACGCACGGTATGTTGTTGTTCGTGCAGGCGACAGGCGATGTTGCTGGGCGTCGATCCGTACAGGTCGGTCAGGACCAGCACGCCGTCGCCGGTATCGAGCCGGTTGGCCGCTTCACTGGCGTCCCTCAGTACCCGGTCGGGGTCACAGTCTGCCGGTGCGGACAGCGTTGAGGTCTGCAGCGGACAAACCCCGAGCACCTCGATGGCACTTTGCAACAGCACGGCGCCAATATTGCCGTGGGTAATGAGGAGTATGCCGACGTTCACGGCAGTTCCCGGTGGCGGGTGGTGATGTTGGGGTATCGGCCTTCAAAGTGCCTTGCCAGTTTTTCGGCAAGGTAGACGGAGCGGTGCTGCCCCCCGGTGCAACCGATGGCGACCGTCAGGTAACTGCGATTGTCCGCTTCGAAGGCGGGAATCCAGGTATCGAGGAAACCGGTCAGGTTTTCCACCATGGCGGTGACCTGTGCCTCACTGTCGAGGTACTGGGCTACCGCCTCGTCACGCCCGGTGAGGGCGCGTAATTCAGGTTGCCAGTGCGGGTTGGGCAGGCAGCGTACGTCGAAGACGAAGTCCGCATCGCTGGGGATGCCGTGTTTAAAACCGAAAGATTCGAACATCAATGACAGGCGGCTTTCCTCGCGACGTTCAACACGCTGGTGTACCAGGTCGCGCAGCTGGTGGATGGTGGTCTGGCTGGTGTCGATGAACAGGTCGGCGCGTCGTGCAATCGGCTCAAGCAGCTGGCGTTCCAGGTCAATGGCCTCGGCCAGCGAGACATTTTCGTTGCTCAGGGGGTGGCGGCGACGGGTCTCGCTGAAGCGTTTGATCAGTGTCGGCGGGTCGCAGGTAATGAACAGGATTTCATTGCTGATGCCCTGTGCCTTGAGCTGATCGAGGATTTCATTGAACTGTTGCAGCGATTGCGGAAGGTTGCGCGCATCGATGCCGATGGCAATCTTTTCCACCGGTTTGGCGGCGAGGCGTAATTCCAGCGCGAGCGCGCTCAGCAACCCGGCGGGCAGGTTGTCGATACAGTAATAGCCCAGGTCTTCGAGGGTATGTAAGGCCACACTCTTCCCCGAGCCGGAAAGGCCGCTGACGATGATCAGTTTCACGAATGGCTATTTTCCATGAAACGCGCCTGACGTTCCATAAATAGCTTCGCTGAGTCAAAGCCTTTCAGCAGCAGGGTGTGGTTACGGGCGGCGGCCTCGGCCAGTACCGCGAGGTTTCGACCCGGGGCCACCGGCAGGGTGATTTCGGGGATTTCCACGCCAAGGATGGTCTGTGTGGCGCGCGCCCCGTGCAGGCGGTCAATGCTGTGCATCTGTTCCTCGGTCATCGGCACCAGGCGCAGCACCAGGCGCAGGTTGCGGCTCTGCTTGATGGCGCTGTCGCCGAACATGGCGCGCACGTTGAGGATGCCGATACCGCGGACTTCGAGAAAATCGCGCAGCACTTCAGGGCATCGCCCGTTGAGCGTGTCCGGCGAGGTGCGGGCGAACTCGGGGGCGTCGTCGGCCACCAGCCGGTGTCCGCGCGCCACCAGTTCCAGCGCCAGTTCGCTCTTGCCGACGCTGGGGTCGCCGGTGATCAGCATGCCGAGGCTGAAGATTTCCATAAAGACCCCGTGCAGGGTGATTTTTTCGGCAAACAGATTGGTCAGGAAATACTGCAGGTGATTGACCAGTTGCGCGGTCGGTTGGGGTGAAGTGATGAGCGGCGTCGAGCTGGCCTCGGCGCGTTGCTTGATATCGTCCGGGACAGGCTGCCCGTTGCCGATAATGACCAGGTCGGTATTGCCGCCGAACAGCTGGTCGACGAGGTCGCGCCGTGAATTTTCCGGGAGTTGTTCCAGGTAGAGGATTTCCGTCGCGCCGAGCACCTGGATGCGGTTGGGGTGAATCAGGTTGAGGTGGCCGACCAGGGCGGTTTTGGTATTATCCGGTTCAACTTGCTGGATGGCGCGGTTCTCACCCAGCCGGTTGCCGGCCCAGTCAAGCTCCAGTCTGTCACGCAAGGTGTCAAACAGGGTGCCAACCGAGGTATCGGTGCCTTTCATGTCATGCGGACATCTGCTGGTGTTCATTCCAGTCGTTGATCAGATCGAGACACGCCTGGCTGTCAGCGCAGCGCCGCAACCGCGAACAAAAGTCGGCATTGCTGAACATCCCGGCCAGTTGCGCAAGGATTTCCAGGTGTTCGTCCGTGGATTCTTCGGGGACCAGCAGGGCAAACAGCAGGTCGACCGGCTGCTTGTCGATGGCATCGAAATCGACCCCCTGGGACAGCGTCAGCAGGGCGGCGATCGGCGCCTCCAGGCCTTGCATGCGTCCGTGGGGCAGGGCGACACCCTTGCCAAGGCCGGTGCTGCCGAGCCGCTCGCGGCCAATCAGACTGTCGAATATCTCACTGTCGGTAAATCCCGGCAGGTCAGCGGCCAGCTGCTGGCTGAGAGTCTCCAGTGCGCGTTTCTTGCTGGAGCCGTCCTGCTGGCAGGCGATGCGTGCGGGTTCAAGGAGTTTGTCAATCTGCATGGTGGTCAGCTCAGGGAGGCGCCGCCGGGCGCCCCCCGCGATGGGTCCGCTCTAGAGAACCTGCTTCTTGGTTTCCGAGCCTTCGGAGCGGTGATGATTGGTCAGCTTTTCCTTGTGCTTCTTGATCTGCCGGTCCAGCTTGTCGGTCAGGCCGTCAATGGCGGCATACATGTTTTCCTCGGTATTGTCGGCAAACAGTTTGCCGCCACTGAGCTGGATGGTCGCTTCAGCGGTGTGACGCAGTTTCTCGACACTCAGCACGACGTGTACGTCGGTGACGTGGTCGAAGTGGCGTTCCAGCCGCTGGAACTTGTCGTCAACATAGGAGCGCATGGGATCGGTGATTTCTACGTGGTGCCCGGTAACGTCTATTTGCATGGAGTAACTCCTCGTCCATGGCCTCAACTGAGGCGTTTGCGTTCATTGGAAGGTGGAATGTTCATTGCCTCACGGTATTTGGCAATGGTGCGTCGTGCAACCTTGATGCCCTGGTCAGCCAGCAGCGCCGCGATCTTGCTGTCGCTGAGCGGCTTGGTGGGTATTTCGGCTGCAACCAGTTTTTTTATAATGGCGCGTATGGCGGTGGCCGAACATTCTCCGCCATCATCGGTGCCGACGTGGCTGGAGAAGAAATATTTGAATTCAAAAATACCGCCCGGGGTATGCATATACTTCTGGGTGGTGACGCGGGAGATGGTGGACTCGTGCATTTCCACGGCTTCGGCGATGTCACGAAGCACCAGTGGCTTCATGGCTTCGTCACCGTATTCAAAGAAGTTCCGTTGTCGCTCGACAATACAACGCGCGACCTTGAGCAGGGTTTCGTGGCGGCTTTGCAGGCTCTTGAGGAACCAGCGTGCCTCCTGCAGATGGTTACGCAGGTAGGTGTTGTCATCACTGTTGTCAGCACGTCGCACCAGGCTGGCGTAATGACTGTTGATGCGGAGCTTGGGCGTTGCTTCTATATTCAGATCCACCTGCCACTTGCCCTTTCTTTTGACAACGAATACATCGGGTACCACATACTGCGGTGTCGCGCTGGTAATCTGTGAGCCGGGTCGCGGGTTGAGCGACTGCACCAGTTTGAGCACTTCCTGAAGCTCGGTCTCGCTGAGCTTCATGCGCCGCATAATCTGATTATAGTCCCGATTTCCGAGCAGGGTGACGTGTTCCTGCACCAGAATCAACGCCTGTTTGCGCCAGGTAGTATCGGGTTCCAGCGCAAGCAGCTGGATCAGCAGGCATTCTGCCGGGTCGCGGGCGCCGACGCCGACCGGGTCGAAGTGCTGGATACGGCGCAGAACGGCCTGGATTTCCTCGACACCGACCTCCAGTTCGGGCGCCAGGTCGAGGCTTTCGCACAGGTCTTCGAGCGAGGTTTTCAGGTAGCCGTCATCATTGATGGAGTCGATGATGGCTTCGGCAATGGCGCGGTCGATATCGCTGAACGGCGTCAGGTCGAGTTGCCAGTAAAGGTGTTCGTGCAGGCTCTCGCTGCTGCCGACGTGGGTTTCGAAGAAATCCCGGTCATTGTCGCCGCTGGGTGCGCTGAGGCTGGTGGCACCCATGTCATAGGTGTCTTCCCAGTTAGTGTCGCCAGGCAATTCGTCGGGCATGGTTTCAGCGTTGCTGGAGACTTCGGCATCGACGCCTTCGACCTTTGTGGCGGCAGCATCTGTGTCGGTTGCGGCAGACTGGTCCGGTGCAGACTCTGCGACCGTTTCACTATCGGTTTTGCTTTCCTGGTCGTTCTCATCGGGTTCCAGCATCAGGTTGGAATCGAGAACGGTTTGTACTTCAAGTTGCAGTTCGAGGGTCGAGAGTTGCAGCAGGCGGATCGCCTGTTGCAACTGGGGCGTCATGGTGAGGTGTTGGCCGAGCTTGAGCTGGATAGACTGCTTCATGGGTTACGCGTCAACGATCTCTGTTATGCAGCGGCTGAAAGGCTGACAGCCGGTTACAGAACGGTATTCTACTGCATTTATTGTGCCATTGTAGTGTTTTGTGAATTTATTTTCCGGCCTACATACGGAAGTGGTCACCGAGGTAGACATCACGGACTTTCTGGTTCTGCAGGATGTCATCCGGCGAGCCTTCGGCCAGCATGTGGCCATTGCCGATAATATAGGCGCGTGTGCAGATGCCCAGTGTTTCGCGCACGTTGTGGTCGGTAATAAGAATTCCAATGTTTCGCTCGGTCAGGTGTTCGACAATACGCTGGATGTCGATGACCGAAATCGGGTCGACACCGGCAAAGGGTTCGTCCAGCAGGATGAAGCGTGGCTCCATGGCCAGGGCGCGGGCAATTTCCACGCGCCGGCGTTCGCCTCCGGACAGGCTCAATCCTTTTTGATCCCGCAGGTGCTCGATGTGCAGCTCCTGCAGGAGGTTTTCCATTTTATCGGCACGTTCCCGGCGACTTAAACTTTTTCGCATTTCAAGTACGGCGAGCAGGTTGTCGGCCACGCTGAGCTTGCGAAATACCGAGGCTTCCTGGGGCAGGTAACCGACGCCCTTGCGGGCGCGCACGTGCATGGGGAGGGAGGTTAGATCCTGATCGTCCAGCCATACGCTGCCACCGTCACTGGGTACCAGCCCGACGATCATATAGAAACAGGTGGTTTTACCGGCGCCGTTGGGCCCGAGCAGTCCTACCACTTCACCGCTATCGACATGCAGCGATACGGATTCGATTACCTGGCGGCCTGAATAACGCTTGCTGAGTTCTCGCGCTTCCAGCCGGCTCATGGCGCGGGTGTGGCCTCGCTGTCTTTGCTGTCTTTTTTCGGTTTGGGCTGAAGGGTGATAATGACGCGATGGTTCGGTTCGTCAGTGCCGGCGTTGACTTTGTCTTTCACCACGTCGTAAACGATGCGTTCGCTGCGCAGCACATCACCCGCCTGATCGACTTCGGCCTGTTGCAGAAGAATAATGCGCTCCGGGTTGGTGTAATACTCCATGCGCTTCGATTTGGCGTGGACGTCGTGTTCCTTGCCATCCGGCCGCTGCTGGTAGGTCGCCGGGGTCCCTTCCATGAGCACCTTCTGAATATCGTCGCCCTTGTTGTACACGGTCATGCGGTCGCCGGTCAGTATCAGGGTACCCTGGGTGACCTTGACGTTACCGGTGTACACGCTGACGCCGGTGGAGTCGTCCAGTGCAACCCGGTCGGCTTCAATCATCATCGGCTTGTCGCGGTCAGTGGACAGGGCCTGGCACCAGGACGGGGCGGCCAGCAGGGTAAACAGCGCGAGATGTGCGAAACGGGTCATGTGTATACGGTACCTGTTATTCGAGGTAAGTTTCCAGCTCCTGTTGCAATACGCCGCGTGCTTCCAGGAGCATTTCGCAGGCATCGCGCGCCGCGCCGCGCCCGCCGGCGCGCGGCGTCTGCCAGTGGCTGTGTTTCAGGACAAAGGCGTGTGCATCCTGGACGGCGATGGCCAGGCCGACTTTCTGCATCACCGGCAGGTCGACCACGTCGTCACCGAGGTAGGCGATTTCGTCCGCCTGCAGGCCGGTTTGTTTGAGTAATTCCGCAAAGCCGTGCAGTTTGTCGTGCTGACCCTGCCAGACCAGTTCCGGGTCTATCCCCAGGTTGCGTACACGGTGTTCGACGACTTTTGAAGTGCGGCCGGTGATAATGGCGCAGCGTACACCGTATTTCTGCAGCATCTTGATGCCATGCCCATCCTGGGAATTGAACGCCTTGTATTCCTGACCGTCATCGCCGATAAACAGGCTGCCATCCGTTAATACGCCATCGACATCGAAGATCACTAGCTTGATCGCGGCAGCTTTTTCCAGGATATCTTTCATACTGTATCTATACTACGCCGGCTCGAAGCAGGTCGTGCATGTTCAGTGCGCCGATCAGCTGTTTGTCGTCATCGATAACCAGCAGGGCGTTGAATTTACCGTCTTCCATAATCTTCAGGGCTTCAGCGGCCAGCAGGCCGGGGGAGATCAGGGTGCAGTCGTGGGTCATGACGTCGTTGATCGAGGTGTGGTGCAGGTCGACATTACCATCCAGCGCACGGCGCAGGTCACCATCGGTAAAAATACCCTCGACGTGGTTCTCGTCATTGACCACGGCGGTGGCGCCCAGGCCCTTCTGGGTCATTTCCAGCAGCGCATCACAGATCAGCGTGCCGGTCGCCACGCGAGGTACGCGGTCGCCGGTATGGATCAGGTCGTCGATCAACAGCAGCAGGCGTCGCCCCAGTTTTCCGCCGGGGTGGGAACGGGCAAAATCATCGGACGTAAAGCCACGCACTTCCAGCAGTGAGATGGCCAGCGCATCACCCATGGCCAGCGCTGCTGTGGTGCTTGCGGTGGGGGCAAGGCCCAGCGGGCAGGCTTCCTTTTCCACGCGCACGTCGAGATTGACACTGGCCGCCTGCGCCAGTTGTGACTGCGGGTTGCCAGTTAGCGCAATCAGCGGCACGTTGAGGCGTTTGATAATCGGCAGGATGGTGAGAATTTCTTCCGTGGTGCCAGAATTAGAGAGGGCGACCACCACGTCTTTGGCGGTGATCATGCCCAGGTCGCCGTGGCTGGCTTCACCGGGATGGACAAAGAAGGCCGGGGTGCCGGTGCTGGCCAGGGTGGCGGCAATTTTGCTGCCGATGTGGCCGGATTTACCCATGCCAATGACCACAACGCGACCTTCGCAGTCGAGCATGTAGTGGCAGGCACGCACGAAATCGTCGTCGATACGGGTTTTTAACGCCTCGATGGCGGCTGCTTCGGTGTCCAGTACCGCCAGGCCCAGTTTTTTCAGTGTTGCATCAGTCATGGTATTTTCAGTTTGATTGTCGCGTGGCCGTCGATCAACGAACGGCGGTGAAGTATAGCAGGGTCTGGTAGCCGATATAGCAGGCCAGCAGCAGGGCGCCTTCGAAGCGATTGATGCGTCCTTCGCCACGGAAGCCCCAGGCCATGACCAGTAGCGCGATCGTCAGGCCGACCATCACCGGCATGTCCCGGGACAGCACGGCGGGATCCACGGCATCGGGGCGGATAATACCCGGAATGCCCAGTACCGCCAGCAGGTTAAACATATTTGAACCGATGACGTTGCCGATGGCGATGTCCGGCTCGTTTTTCAACGCGCTGGCAACCGAGGCGGCCAGTTCCGGCAGGCTGGTGCCGAGCGCAACAATGGTCAGGCCGATCACCAGGTCGCTCACGCCGTAGGCTTCGGCGATGCCCACCGCGCCCCACACCAGCAAGCGCGAGCTGCCGACCAGGATCACAATGCCGAATAGCAGCCAGAACAGGGAATACCCCAGGGTCATATTGGTGGGTATTTCAGCCGCGTATTCCTCCTGCATCGGGTCTTTTTCGCGTGAGTGCAGGCCCAGCCAGATCACCCAGGTCAGCATCACGGCCAGACCGCCCAGCAGCAACAGACCATCGATGAAATCCAGCCGGCCATCTCGCAGCAGCAGCCAGGCGATCACCGTCGTACCCAGCAGAATAGGTAGCTCGCGGTGTACGGTGCCGGAATGGACTGACAGGGGAACGAGCACTGCGGTAATACCGAGAATCAGCGCCACATTGGTGATATTCGAGCCGATCGCGTTGCCTACGGCAAGCCCGGGGTTATTGTTCAGCGAGGCCATGAGTGAAACCAGCATCTCCGGCGCCGAGGTGCCGAAGCCGACGATGGTCAGGCCGATCAGTAACGGCGACACGCCGAGCAACCTCGCGGTGCTGGCCGCGCCCATCACAAAACGTTCCGCACCCCACACCAGGAGCGTAAATCCGGCCAGCAGGGCCACAAGCTGCATCCACATAGGTGGCGTATAGTAGGGACTCGAACCGGCGGGGACAAATCCGCAGGCAGGCAGGGTACAGAACATGGGTGATATTGTTGATTTCCGGCGGCCGAAGCGCGCAAAAAAGCATCAGGGCAACACCTTGTGCCGGCGTGGATTCCACAAGTGGGTGGTCGTCAACAAGCCCTTCGACCTCAAGCAGGGCAAGCTGGTGACCTGTTACCGTTGCGAGCGCTGCGGACAGGAGAAAACGGAATCAGTCTGAGGGGATGAGTTTCATGCCGGTCGGGTTTTAGACGGGGATTATTGTTCCGGTTTCCGTATAATGCCGGCCAACTCACAGGGATAGAAACAACAACGTCATCATGGCGGAAGCAGCCACCCCCCCACAATCTGACACGCTGGTACGCATTCGCGATCTGCATTTCTCGCGCGGCGATCATGTGATTTTTGACGGTATGGACCTGGATATTCCGCGTGGCAAGATTACCGCCATCATGGGGCCCAGCGGTACCGGCAAGACCACCTTGCTGCGTTTGATCGGCGGTCAGCTGTACCCGGAACAGGGCAGCGTACAGGTCGATGGCCTGGAAGTGCAGTCCCTCCGGCGCACTGAGTTGTATGAACTGCGCAAGCGCATGGGCATGCTGTTCCAGTCCGGGGCGCTCCTGACCGACATCAATGTCTACGACAATGTTGCCTTCCCGTTACGCGAACATACGGCTCTGCCCGAATCGATGATCCGCGACCTGGTGCTGATGAAGTTGCAGGCAGTGGGCCTGCGCGGCGCGCGCCGGTTGATGCCCAGCGAACTGTCCGGGGGTATGGCGCGGCGCGTGGCGCTGGCGCGCGCGATTGCCCTGGACCCGATGATGATCATGTACGATGAGCCGTTCACCGGCCAGGACCCCATTTCCATGGGCGCGCTGGTGCAGTTGATCCGTCAGCTGAACGATGCGCTGGGGTTGACCAGTATTATCGTGTCACACGATGTGCAGGAGACGGCGGCGATTTCTGACTACATCTATGTGATCTCACGCGGCAAGGTGGTCGGGCAGGGTACGCCTGAGGCGCTTGAACGTTCCGACTCCGAGTGGGTCAAGCAGTTCATGCAGGGCTTGCCGGACGGGCCGGTGCCGTTTCATTACCCGGCGGTGGCGTATCGCGAAGACCTGTTACAGGGCGAGGAGGCCGACGGATAATGCTGGGATGGATACGGCAACTGGGTGCATCCGCGCTGGTGTTTTTCGAAAAACTCGGGCGCGGCCACCTGTTCCTGTGGAAAACCCTGGTTGGCATTCCGGCGGTGCTGGCGCGCCCGCGCCTGCTGGTGGCGCAGGTGTTCTCGGTGGGTGTTCTGTCATTGATGCTGATTGCCGTTTCCGGCCTGTTTGTCGGTATGGTGCTGGCGTTGCAAGGTTACAATACGCTGGTCGATTTCGGCGCCGAGGAGTCCCTGGGCGTGGTGGTGGCGCTGTCGATTGTGCGCGAACTCGGTCCGGTGGTCACCGCCCTGCTGTTTGCCGGGCGCGCCGGCTCGGCGCTGACAGCGGAAATCGGCCTGATGAAAGCCACGGAACAGTTGTCCGGTATGGAAATGATGGCAGTCGATCCCATCCACCGGGTGATTGCGCCGCGCTTCCTGGCCGGTTTTATTTCCATGCCCCTGCTGGCGGCGGTGTTTGCCGCGGTCGGTATCTGGGGCGGGTATTTCGTCGGCGTGGGTTTGCTGGGGGTGGATCAGGGCGCTTACTGGGCGCAAATGCAGGCCAAGGTGGATCTGTATGAAGACGTCTTCAATGGCGTCATCAAGAGTGTCGTATTCGGCATGGTCACCACCTGGATTGCCGTGTTTGAGGGCTATGACGCCATCCCGACCTCGGAAGGCGTCAGCCGCGCCACAACGCGCACAGTGGTGCATTCCGCCTTCGCTGTGCTTGGACTCGATTTTGTATTAACCGCTTTGATGTTCGGAGGCAGCTGAGCATGAAACAAACCAGAACAACAGAAATGCTGGTGGGTGTATTTGTCGCGGCCGGTATCGCGGCCTTATTTGTACTGGCGATGCAGGTCAGCAACCTCAGCAGCTTTCAGGAAAAAGGCAGCTATATACTGACAGCACGCTTCGACAATATCGGTGGCCTCAAGGTCCGTTCCGCGGTGAAAGCCAGTGGCGTGGTGGTGGGTCGGGTGTCGGGTGTTGATTTCGACAATGATCGACAGAACGCGGTGGTGACCCTGCGGATTAACGATCGCTATAACCGTTTCAGTGACGATACCTCGGCCAGCATCTACACCGCGGGCCTGCTCGGTGAACAGTACATCAGCCTGGAGACCGGCGGTTCGGAAGAGTATCTGAAAAATGGATCGGAGATCGACGAGGGCCTGACCCAGTCGGCGGTTATACTGGAGAAGCTCATCGGTAAACTGGTCATGGACAAGGCGGGCGGGAACTAGGCGTGCCTGAGTCTACTGTATCGATACAGCAGGGCCGGGAAGGGCGGCTGGAAATTCACGGTGAGCTGAGTTTCGCCTCGGTACCGGCGCTCTGGCGCGAGTGCCGCGCACAGTGCGCGGCGGGTAACGCCATCGACATCGATCTTGGCCAGGTCCAGCGTTCCGACAGCGCCGGACTCGCGTTGCTGGTGGAATGGCTGCGCGAGGCGCAGCGCAGCGGCGCCAACCTGCGGTTTTTCAATATACCGGCGCAGATGCTGGAAATGGCGCGCGCCAGCGGGCTGGAGCAGATACTGCCCTTGCACCGGGACTGAAAATCCGGAGATTTGACAAAAAGCCATCAATAGGGCTTGAAAATATCTAATTTAGGCCGATAATTAGCAATATATTGTCAAATATAGCCTGCTATGGCCCTATTAGGTACGATCATGCTCCATAATTACCGATTCAAGAACTTTTTCTCGTTTGCTCAGGAAACGGAGGTTTCCTTTGAGCTCAATCGCCAGGTGCCGGCCTCGGATCTGGTGTTCGAGAGTCAGGGTGGTGCCCGTCTGTCGAAGGTGCTGGCGGCCATTGGTCCCAATGCCTCGGGCAAGACCAATGTGTTGAAGCCACTGGCTTTCCTGAGCTGGTTTGTCGCGCATTCGTTTACTTCCAGCAAGCCGGAGGACGAAATCCCGGTGCAGGCCCACTTTTTCTCGGACTCGGCAGACAGCGAGTTCGAGATTGAATTCGAGCACAAGGGTCAGCATTACCGCTATTCGCTGGTTATCAACCCGGAGCGGGTGGTGCACGAATCACTGCACCTCAAGACCAGCAAGTTCTTCAGTTTTATTTTCCGGCGTGACTGGTCCGAGTCGGACTCTGCTTATGACATCCGCCAGCAGAAATTCGGTTTTGCGGCCAGAGAGGCTGAAAAAGTCCGTCCGAATGCCTCCCTGATTGCGACGGCCGCCCAGTACAACGTGCCGTGCGCACGGGAGCTGGTGAGTTACTTCGCACGGTTTTATACCAATGTGAACTATAGCGGTCGGGATCATTTCAAGACCAGTGATGTGTTCGAGGCCACGGAGTTCTTTCATGGTCGACCGGCACTGCGTGTGCAGATGTCAGAAATCCTGAGTCATCTGGATCTGGGTCTGGCCGAGGTGATCATCGAATCCCGCAAGGTTGTGGCAAAGGAATCCGGCAAAAACGAAGAGGCCAATATTCCCTTTGGTGTTCACCGCAAGGGTACGCAAGAGCAAAAGCTGCCATTCTGGTATGAATCCAGTGGTACCCAGGCCGCATTTGTTCTGTTGGAGAAGATACTGCCGGCCCTGGAGCATGGTGGTATCGTCATCATCGATGAGATGGAGGCGGACCTGCATCCGGATATGATCACGGCGATGCTGGATCTGTTCATTGATCGTGAGCGCAATCCACACAATGCGCAAATCATCTTTACCTGCCATGCGCATGAGATCCTCAATGAACTGCAGAAGGATCAGGTTCTGCTCATTGAGAAAGATACCGATGGAGTCAGCGAGGCATGGCGGCTGGGTGATGTGAAAGGTATTCGGCGGGATGACAACCTGTATACCAAGTACCGCGCTGGAGCTTACGGCGCTGTCCCGGACCTTTGAACGGCTAACGGATGCCTTCGCGCGGAAGACGTGTTGCCCGCCATACTGTCCTGCTGGTTGGCGAGGGTACAACGGAGTGGGCTTTCCTCAAGCATATAAAGGCCCTCTACATCAGCCGGGGCTGTGGCGTGAGTGCTGCGATCAAGAATGCCCATGGCAAAGGGCCGGATCATGTGGTGGATTACGCCATCAGGCAATGCCGGAATGCAGCTTATGACCGGGTTGTGGTGTTGCTGGATACGGATCTCACTATGTCTGTAGCAGTGCGCAAGCGGGTAAGATCCAGGAAAATCCATGTCATTGGGTCAACGCCCTGTGTTGTGGGAGATACCTGAAATACGTGTTCCCGATCGAAGCATTACGGACGCTGTATCAGACGGAAAGTACGTAACTGCCCATAATTGATGAATCGTATGGGGGAGAGGCGCCGCCTGACTTATAGTATGATCCGCTTTCTGATCTGGAACCACGAGCGGAATCATGCAAGCAGACGAACTGAAAAAAATCA
>CAYYAP010000044.1:0-17695 GCA_964469575.1 uncultured Thiohalobacter sp. | reverse complement strand
TGCATCCAAATAAATCTGTCCCCTTTGAAATGAGTCAGTCTTCCGTCATCCGTTTCACCTAAAATTAGTCAAAACTCTGTCACCCGAAAAAACCGTTCCCGTAACACATTGTTATTAATGTAATAAATACCTTGGTATTTCGTGGCATACGTCTTGCTATCCCTGTACCTGAACGGACCAAGGGGATTGGAAGATGGCGAAAGAAGACGATCTGGATCTTGATGTTGACGGCGGTGAGCCGGAACCGAAATCAAAATCCAAACTGATTATCATTATTGCGGTGGTGGTCGTGTTGCTGGGTATATCCGCGACGGCAACACTGATGCTGACCGGTGTGTTAGGCGGCGGTGACGAAGCTGTCGCCGAGGCAGCGGCGAGCAGTGGAGACAAGGTCGCTAAAAAAGATAAAAAGAAAGCCAAAGCCAAAGCCAAAGTCAGGAAGCCAAAGGCTCCGCTGAATTATGTCCCGCTTGATCCTCCCTTTGTGGTGAATTTCAGTGGCGATACCGATGTGCGTTTTCTCCAGATCTCGGTTGAGGTGGGGACACGCAACCCGGAAGTGGTCGACCGGATCAAGGAAAATCGTCCGGCAATTCGTAATAACCTGGTGTTCCTGTTCAAGGGCCAGGATCCGGTTGCACTCAATACCCGTGAAGGCATGGAACAGCTGCGCAAGGATACCCTGGCGTCGGTTCAGGAGGTGCTGAAAGCCGAAACCGGTGACCCCGGTGTGGAAAGCGTCTACTTCACCAGTTTTGTGATGCAATAGGGAGTATGCGGTGAACGACCTTCTTTCACAGGACGAAATCGACGCACTGTTACACGGTGTATCCGGTGGTGATGTCGAGACCGAGACAGACGAAGAGATTCCCGAAGGTGAGGTTCGAGGTTACGACTTTGCCAGCCAGGACCGTATTGTTCGCGGTCGCATGCCAACGCTGGAGATGATCAACGAGCGTTTTGCCCGCTACTTTCGTATCAGCCTGTTCAACATGTTACGCCGCGCCGGTGAGATTTCGGTGTCCGGTGTACAGATGCTCAAGTTTGCAGAGTACGTACACAGTCTGTTCGTGCCGACCAGCCTTAACCTCGTCAAAGTGAGTCCCTTGCGTGGTACCGCCTTGTTTGTACTGGAACCCAAGCTGGTGTTTGCGCTGGTGGATAATTTTTTTGGGGGTGGCGGTCGTTTTCATACCAAGATCGAAGGCCGTGAGTTCACACCCACAGAGCTGCGCGTGATCAATATGGTGCTGGAGATTGCCTTTAACGATCTCATTCAGGCATGGAAGCCGGTGATGGAGGTGGGTTTTGATTACCAGAGTTCCGAGGTCAACCCGCACTTCGCCAACATTGTCAGTCCGACGGAAGTTGTGGTTGTTAACACCTTCCGTATCGAACTTGAAGGTGGCGGTGGGGATCTGCACGTCACCATGCCCTATTCAATGGTTGAACCGATTCGCGAATTGCTCGATGCAGGTGTGCAGAGCGATCGTTCCGATCGGGATGAGCGCTGGACCCGAGCGATTCGCGAGGAAATGAAAGAGGCAAGGGTTGGACTCAGTACAACGCTGCTGGAGACAACGCTTTCGTTGCGTGAAATAAATGAGTTGCAGGCCGGCGATGTGATACCGGTCGATTTGCCGGAACTGGTCACGCTGGAAGCGGAAGAAACGCCGGTGTTCCGCGGCAAATACGGTGTACATAACGGTAGCCGGGCAATCAAGATTGTTGAAAAAATTATTCCTGACCGGATTGAGTAACGGGATTGGCTGCAGGAGAACCCGATGAGTGAAGAAAACGAAACCGAACAAGCTGGGGCGACGGATGACTGGGCCGATGCCATGGCTGAACAGGCCGTGGCGGAAGCCGGAGCCGGTGGCGATGAGGATGCCGCAGCGGCGGAATTCGACAATCTCGAGGATACCTCGGGCGGGCCGGCCGGCGATGAAGCCAACATGGATGTCATCCTTGATATCCCGGTCACGATTTCCATGGAAATTGGCCGTACCCATATCAGTATTCGCAACCTGTTGCAGTTGAATCAGGGTTCAGTGGTGGAACTGGACAGGCTGGCTGGCGAGCCGATGGACGTGCTGGTGAATGGCACCCTGGTGGCTCACGGTGAGGTCGTCGTTGTCAACGAGAAATTCGGTATCCGTCTCACGGATGTCATCAGCCCCGCAGAGCGGGTCAAAAAGCTCAAGTAGGACATTCGCAGATGTTTCAGACTATGCAATGCAGGGTAACCGTGCTTGCGGGAATGCTGATGAGCGCATCGGTTTATGCGGGTGACAAGGTGACCGGTACAACAACGCCGGCTTCCGGTACAGACCCCATGGCAGTGAGTAACCTGTGGCAGCTGACGCTGGGTATGGTCGTTGTTCTCACCATCATGCTGGGACTGGCGTGGATCCTTAAGCGTACCGGCAAGTTCCAGGTGGCCGCAGGTGGCGGTCTGAAAATTCTGGGTGGCCTGTCAATCGGGTCAAGAGAACGTGTGGTGCTGTTGCAGGTGGGTGAAACACAATTGCTGGTGGGCGTGGCGCCAGGCCAGGTACAGGCCCTGCATGTGCTGGATCAGCCATTGGAGGCTCAGACGCAGACCCGTGGCGGTGGTTTTGCCGACCAGCTCGGACGCATGATGGGCAAGGGTGGCGCGTCATGAGATTTCGTCATCTTCTGTTACTTTCCCTGTTGATTGCCGTTCCGTCACTGGCGTCCGCCTCACCGGGATTTGCCGCCCTGACCGTCGAGCCGACGGGTAATGGTGGCGAGACCTATACCGTCACGCTGCAGGTGCTGGCGTTTATGACAGCGCTCAGCCTGTTGCCTGCCGCACTGATGATGATGACGTCTTTTGTGCGCATTCTCATTGTACTGGGCATACTGCGCCAGGCGCTGGGAACACAGTCCTCACCGTCGAACCAGGTGTTGATCGGATTGGCCCTGTTTCTCAGCCTGTTCGTGATGACGCCGGTGTTCGACAATATTTATGACAATGCTCTGAAGCCCTACCTGAATGACCAGATCCCTGCGCAGGTGGCCGTGCAAAAAGCCGCAAAGCCACTGCGGGGGTTCATGCTCGCGCAAACCCGCGATGAAGATCTCATGATGTTCTCGGAAATTTCCCACAGCGGTGAATTTGAATCGGCCGATGATGTGCCCTTTACCCTGCTGATGCCGGCTTTTGTCACCAGTGAACTGAAAACAGCCTTTCAGATCGGTTTCCTGGTGTTGATCCCTTTCCTTGTTATCGATCTGGTGGTTGCGACCCTGCTCATGTCGATGGGCATGATGATGCTTTCACCGATGATTATATCCCTCCCGTTCAAGATCATGCTGTTCGTCCTGATTGACGGGTGGTCACTGATTATGGGTACGTTGGCGGCAAGTTTCACGGTTTAAACCGGAGTAACGCATTATGACACCGGAAACAGTTATAGAAGTTGGCACACAGACGATGGTTATCACCGCAACACTGGCTGCACCGCTGCTGTTATCGGCACTGGTGGTAGGTTTGCTGGTGGGTATGATTCAGGCCGCCACCCAGATCAATGAAATGACCCTCACCTTTGTTCCCAAGCTGGCGGTAGTTGTGCTGGTGCTGTTGTTTGCCGGCCCGTCAATGCTAAGCGCATTGCTCGATTTTGCCACTGGCATGATTCAGAGCATACCGGACAGAATCGGCTGATCGGGATGGCGACGATGCTGCTTACCGGCGCAGATATTTCCACCTGGATAGGCACGCTTTTCTGGCCTTTTATCCGTATTGGATCGATGCTGGCGATTGCGCCGATCTTCGGCGCACGGATGGTGCCGGTACGCGCACGACTGGTTCTGGCATTAATGTTGACCTGGCTGGTGATACCGCTGCTTCCACAGGTGCCCGCGGCCGATCCATTGTCGGCATCCGGTGTGTTGATCACGGTGCAACAGATGCTCATAGGGCTGGCGATAGGGTTTAGTCTGCAACTGGTGTTCGCCACACTCGTTATCGCCGGCCAGACTGTCGCCATGGGCATGGGGCTGGGTTTTGCGCAGATGGTTGATCCACAGAACGGCATCAGTGTACCGGTAGTCGGTCAGTATTATGTGGTGATCGCCACCTTGCTGTTTTTATCGCTGAACGGACACCTGGCGCTGATCCGTATTCTTGCCGACAGTTTCCAGTCCTTGCCCATTGGTATCGACAGTCTTACGCGGGATGAAATGCGTGGTGTGGCGGCCTGGGGTTCGCGTATGTTTTCCGATGCGATGATGGTGGCTTTGCCGGCCGTCGCCTCCATCCTGCTGGTGAATATATCCTTTGGCGTTGTCAGTCGCTCCGCCCCACAACTTAATGTCTTTGGCGTCGGTTTCCCGGTGACCTTGACGCTGGGCTTTGTCGTACTGATGATGGCGATCTCCAACCTGTTGCCACAGATGCAGCATCTGCTGGAAGGTGCTTTCGGCGCTGTCAGCGGCTTCGGTCAGGGAGGGCGCTAGCATGGCCGAGAACGAAGACGGTCAGGAAAAAACCGAAGACGCCACCCCCAAACGACAGGAGGAGGCGCGTGAGAAGGGCCAGGTTCCCCGATCGAGGGAACTGACGACCATGGCAATGCTGGTGATGGCTTCTGTCAGCCTGACGATGATGGGCGGGACGATGGTGGACCAGCTCGGCAAGGTAATGAGGCTGGGCCTGGATTTTGAGCGGGAAAAAGCCTTTGATCGCTGGGCGGTGCTGGAAATTCTTCAGGATGCGATCTCTCATGGTATTTCGTTGTTGCTGCCATTTTTACTGGTCATGGTCTTAACCTCGATTGCAGCGCCGGCTGTGCTGGGCGGCTGGAACTTCAGCACCAAGTCGCTCGGGTTTAAATTCGACAAGCTGGATCCGCTCAAGGGCCTGAAACGTATTTTTGCCGTGCGCGGCCTGGTGGAACTGGTCAAGGCGCTGGCAAAATTTATCCTGATTGGCAGTGTAGGCGCCTGGTTATTGATGGGCTATATGCCGGAATTGATGGGGCTGGGGCGCGAGTCAATCGATAACGGTCTGGCGCACACCGGGCAGATTCTTTCCCATTCTTTCATTGTACTCAGTGCTTCACTATTGTTGATTGCGGCCATCGACATACCGTTCCAGCTGTGGGATCACGCCAAGAATCTCAAGATGACCCGCCAGGAAATCAAGGACGAAAACAAGAACACCGAGGGTAAGCCCGAGGTGAAATCCAGGGTACGCGCTATGCAACGCGAGATTGCCCAGCGCCGCATGATGTCTGAAATACCCAAAGCCGATGTCGTTATCACCAACCCGACACACTACGCTATCGCGCTACGCTACGACCCGGAAACCATGGCCGCGCCACTGGTCGTCGCCAAGGGTGTGGAACTGATCGCCAGCCAGATTCGTACCGTCGCTGTCGCCAACAAGGTGCCGTTGTTTGAAGCGCCACCACTGGCGCGCGCGCTCTATTACAGCACTGAGATCGACCAGGAAGTGCCGGGTGGGTTATATCTCGCCGTAGCACAGATTCTTGCCTATATCTTCCAGCTCAAGGCCAGCATGCACGGTGGCCCTGTGCCGGAACGACCGGACAATATTCCCGTGCCGGAAGACTTTTCCCAGGGCCCCGAACATGACAACACAAAACCACAAGGTGATTAACCATGGCAACTGAATCAGCAACACTGACATTCAGGGGCGCTGCCCGCCACGGACTCGGTGCTCCGCTCCTGCTGGTGATGATGCTGGCGATGGTGATCGTACCCATGCCACCGATTGCACTGGATATGTTGTTCACTTTCAACATCACCCTGTCGCTGGCCGTTCTCCTGGTCACGGTGTACGCCTTGCGGCCACTGGACTTCGGGGTGTTTCCCACCGTACTACTGGTAACCACCCTGTTGAGGCTGGCGCTGAATGTGGCCTCGACACGCGTTGTGCTGCTGAACGGTCATACCGGCACGGCGGCCGCCGGCAAGGTCATTGAATCCTTTGGTGACTTCGTGGTGGGTGGCAACTATGCCGTCGGCCTGGTGGTGTTTTCCATTCTGGTGATTATTAACTTTGTTGTAGTCACCAAGGGTGCGGGCCGTGTTTCGGAAGTCAGTGCGCGCTTCACTTTGGATGCCATGCCCGGCAAGCAGATGGCCATTGATGCAGATCTTAATGCGGGCATGATCACCCAGGACGAGGCGCGCGAGCGCCGTGAAGATGTTTCGCGTGAAGCCGATTTCTACGGCGCCATGGACGGTGCTTCCAAATTTGTTCGTGGCGATGCTATTGCCGGTATTCTGATCCTGTTCATTAACATCATCGGCGGCCTCGCAATTGGTACCTTGCAGTTTGATCTGCCGCTCACGGATGCCCTGCACAACTACACATTGTTGACCATCGGCGATGGCCTGGTTGCGCAGATCCCCTCGCTGGTACTGTCTTCGGCGACGGCCATTATCGTGACCCGGGTTTCCGGCGAGACCAAGATGTCCGATCAGGTCATGGACCAGTTGTTCGGTAACCCGATGGTGCTGGCGGTCGTGGGTGGCATTATGGGTTTCATGGGTCTGATCCCGGGGATGCCAAACTTTGCATTCCTGACGCTGGCGGCTGCTGCCGGCGGTGGCGCCTATTATTCCTGGAAGCGCGAGCAGCAGGAGCTGCTGCCCGCCGAGGAATCGCCTGTCGAACCGGAAGTGTCGTCAGAAGCACGCGACCTGAGCTGGGAGGATGTCGGGCCGGTCGACATTATTGGCCTGGAGGTCGGCTACCGACTGATCCCGCTGGTGGACCGTAGTCAGGGCGGGCAGATGATGGATCGCATCAAGGGTGTGCGCAAGAAACTGTCCCAGGAACTCGGCTTCCTGATTCAGCCGGTACATATTCGTGACAACCTGGAACTGGCGCCCAATGCCTACCGCATTCTGTTGATGGGTGTCCCGGTCGGTGAAGCGGAGATCTACCCGGATCGTGAGCTGGCGATCAACCCGGGCCGGGTATTCGGTACCTTGCAGGGTATCGAAACACGTGACCCGGCGTTTGGGCTGGAAGCCGTGTGGATTACCCCGTCCGAACGCGACAACGCGGCCACGCTGGGCTACACCGTGGTGGATGCCAGCACTGTGGTGGCAACGCACCTCAGCGAACTGCTGCAGAGCCATGCACATGAACTGATTGGCCACGAGGAAGTGCAGCAGTTACTCGACGTACTGGCTAAAAACGCGCCCAAACTGGTCGAGGACCTGGTGCCGAAAACGCTGTCCATCGGCATCGTGTTGAAGGTGCTGCAGAACCTTCTGGAAGAGCGCATCCCCGTCAAGGATATGCGCACGATTGCGGAAACCCTGGCTGAAGCGGGTGCCAGGAGTCAAGATCCCGGCGCTTTGACGGCTGCCGTGCGCGTTTCGCTCGGCCGCTCAATCGTCCAGCATATCAATGGGATGGGGCATGAACTTGAGGTTATTACACTGGACCCATCTCTGGAACAGATATTGCAATCTTCGATTCAGGCCATCTCGGAAGGCGGTGCCGGGATCGAACCCGGCCTGGCCGAAAGGATGCACCAGGCGCTGGTGGAAAGTACCCGGCGGCAGGAGGCGGCAGGGCAACCGGCCATGCTGCTGGTAACGCCGGCCATCAGGGCCTGGCTGGCGCGGCTGGTCAGGCACAGCATCCCGATGCTGAATGTGCTGGCCTATAACGAGATACCGGACAACAAACAGATCAAGGTTGTTGCCAATATTGGAGGCGATGCACCGAGTCTCGGTGTTGAGCCGGGGAGTACGGCAGCATGAGCGAGGATACCAGGCGCGTGAACATGGCATGGGTAGCATTACACAGTGACGAGGTGCAGGTATGAAGGTGAAACGATTTTTTGCACCGGATATGCGCCAGGCCATCCGCCTGGTCCGTGAGGCGCAGGGACCCGATGCGGTCATACTCTCCAACCGCCAGGTAGAAGGCGGTATCGAAATTATTGCCTCGGTTGACTATGACGAATCGTTGCTGGAAGACGAATCGCTCCTGTCTGGCCAGTCTGAGACCTCTCCGGCACGCGAGGAAGCCGTTGAACCCGTGGCATCGCCCAGGGCAGCGGATACCTATTCGCGTCATGCGCAACCCGCCGCGCGGAATACGGCAACAGCTCCTGCCTCTGTCGACTGGTCTCAGGACCCTTCGATTGTCTCCATGCGTGATGAAATTCGTCAGCTTCGCGGTTTGCTGGAACACCAGCTGGCCCACCTGGCCTGGGGGGATATGACGCATCGCGAGCCACTGCATGCCGATGTCATGCGCCGCCTGGGTCGCATGGAACTCAGCCCCGCACTGGTTGAACAGATTTCTGCACCTGCCATACATGCCAGGGATGAGGATCACGCCTGGCAACTGGCCATGACAGAACTGGCTGCCAGACTCCCGGTGACCGATGAAGATTTACTGGATGAGGGCGGCATTGTTGCGCTGGTGGGTTCAACCGGCGTGGGCAAGACAACCAGCATCGCTAAACTGGCAGCGCGTTATGTGCTCCGCCACGGCCAGCGGCATGTCGCGCTGGTAACCACCGATAGCTACCGCATCGGTGCGCACGAACAACTGATGACCTATGGCCGACTGCTGGGTATCCCGGTACAGGTGGCGTCCGATCATAACGAATTGCGTTCCACGCTGAACAGCCTGTCCGACAAGCGGCTGGTACTGATCGATACGGCGGGCATGAGTCAGCGCGATGTACGCCTGACAGAACAGTTTGCCACCTTGTCCGATACCGGTCTGCCGATCCGCACCCTGCTGGTGCTGTCAGCTACCGTACATCCCTCGGTGATGGATGAAACCATTCGCGCCTTTTCCGGTGTTCCACTGGACGGCGCCATACTGACCAAGCTTGATGAGGCCGCCAGTCTGGGCGGCGTGCTGTCCGCCGTCATTGAACAGCAGTTGCCATTGCGCTTTGTGACGAATGGCCAGCGGGTACCTGAAGATATGCAGGTCGCGCGCGCCAGTGAGTTGATACAACAGGCGACGGCCCTCGCGAGTGAGCGTGATCTTCCCGCTGAATCGCTGATGGCGGAGACCTTTGGAGGGTACCGGGCAAATGTACATGTCTGAAATGTTGTTTGATCAGGCAGCCGGACTACGACGTATGGCGCAACCAAATCCAGTCAGAGTGATTGCAGTGACCAGTGGCAAGGGTGGCGTGGGGAAGACCAATGTCTCGGTCAACCTTGCGGTGGCAATGGCAGATAGAGGCAAGCAGGTCATGCTGCTCGATGCCGACCTCAGCCTGGCCAATATCGATGTGCTGCTGGGCCTGCACCCGGACAAGAATCTTTCGCACGTTATCGACGGCGAACGGACCCTGGAGGAAGTTATTATCACCGGGCCATCGGGGATCATGGTGGTTCCCGCCTCGTCCGGTGTGAAGCGGCTGGCAGAGCTTTCCACACTGGAAAATGCCGGTCTGATAAGAGCCTTCAGCGAGCTGAATCACGACGTCGATACGCTGATTATCGATACCGCTGCAGGTATCAATGAAAGTGTAACCAGTTTCAGTCGTGCCGCCCAGGAGGTTGTGGTGGTGGTATGCGACGAACCCGCATCAATAACGGATGCCTATGCGCTTATCAAGGTGCTGAACGTCGAATACGGCATTCAGCGATTCCGGGTACTCGCCAATCAGGCCCACAGCGCCCAGGAGGGAAGGGAATTGTTTAACAAGATATTACGGGTTACCGATCGTTACCTCGATGTAACGCTGGAGTTTATGGGGGCTGTTCCCCACGACGACTATCTGAAGAAGGCTGTGCGCAAACAGCGTGCCGTGGTGCAGGCATACCCGCGTAGCCGTTCTTCGATGGCCTTCAAGAATCTTGCACAGAAAACCGATAAATGGCCTGTGCCGAGTGCCGCTGGGGGACACCTCGAGTTTTTTGTAGAACGCCTTATCCAGTCGCACAACGGACACATGGAGATGCCGGTATGAATGGAGCTGCTATGTACGTCGCCACCCCCGATCCTGACAGTGATGACCTGGTCACCAAGCATGCTGCCCTGGTCAAGCGTATTGCCTACCATCTGATGAGCCGCTTGCCGCCGAGTGTACAGGCCGATGACCTGATACAGGCGGGAATGATCGGTTTACTGGAGGCCTCACGGAATTATGACGCCACCCAGGGCGCCAGTTTCGAAACCTATGCCGGTATCCGTATTCGCGGCTCTATGCTGGACGAAATTCGTCGTACCGACTGGACGCCGCGTTCGGTACACCGCAAGGCCAGGCAGGTGGCCGAGGCGGTGCGCGAGATCGAGAACCAGGAAGGGCGGGACGCCCGGGATGTCGAAGTGGCTGAAAAGCTCGGCATTGGACTCAATGAGTACCACCGCATCCTGCAGGACGCCACGGGCTGCCGGGTATTCAGTATCGATGATGCGGGTATTAATGGTGAAGAGTCACCTCAGCCGGTGGCAGGACAGCCGCGTAACGAGCCGCTAGACAGCCTGCACAAGTCGGATTTCAAGGCCGCGCTTGCCCAGGCGATTTCCGGGCTGCCGGAACGCGAACGACTGGTGATGGCAATGTATTACGACGAGGAACTGAACCTGCGTGAAATCGGTGAGGTGCTCGGCGTGAGCGAGTCGCGTGTCTGCCAGATTCACGGTCAGGCCCTGATCCGCCTGAGAGCCCGTATGGGAGAGTGGACTGGTAAGTCGTGATCAGGAAATTCCGGCGGATGCCGAAACAGGTAACGATTAACAGCGTAAGACGGGAGAGCACCCTTGGACACTGACATGAAAATTCTCATTGTGGACGATTTTTCCACAATGCGGCGCATCATCAAGAACCTGTTGCGTGATCTGGGGTTCAATAATACGCAGGAAGCCGATGACGGTAATACGGCGTTACCGATGTTGCAGAATGGAAACTTTGATTTTCTTGTGACCGACTGGAATATGCCGGGCATGACCGGTATTGACCTGCTGAAAGCCGTGCGTGAAGACGAAAAACTGGTCTCCTTGCCGGTATTAATGGTGACGGCTGAATCGAAGCGCGAGCAAATTATTGAAGCGGCCCAGGCCGGCGTAAACGGCTACGTGGTCAAACCCTTCACTGCTGTGACGCTGAAAGAAAAGATCGACAAGATTTTTGAACGTCTCGAAGCCACAACGGAGTAGCGGCATGGAAGCAGCGAGTAAAGTAGAAAGCGATTCCCTGCTGGAGAATGCCCGTGCGCTGGTCGCCGAGCTGGAGTCCGGAAACGGTAATCAGGCGGAGAAAATTATCGAGCAACTCGGGCGTATGCGCGAGCAGAGCCTGTTCCAGGAGCTGGGCAAGATGACCCGCCAGTTGCACGAGGCGCTAAACAGTTTTGCACTCGATGACCGTATCGAGTCGCTGGCCATGTCGGATATTCCCGACGCCAAGGCCCGCCTGAATCACGTGATCGAGATGACCGAGAGTTCGGCCAATCGCACCCTCACGGCGGTTGAGCATGCCCTGCCGGTTTCAGAGGACCTGAAGGCGCGCGCCAATACCCTGCAGGAAAAGTGGCTGCGTTTCCGCAACAAGGAAATGAACGTCGATGAATTCCGTGCGATGAGCAAGCAAATCGACGAGTTTCTCAGCATTACCACGCAGAGTACCGAGACGATCCACAGCGGCCTGTCCGATATCATGATGGCCCAGGATTTCCAGGACCTCACCGGACAGATCCTGCGCCGTGTTATCAGTCTGGTACAGGAAGTCGAGGACAACCTTGTAGGACTTGTCCGCCTGTCCGGCGGCATCGAGATGGAAGCAAATGGTGAAGCACTGCCACTCGCAGAGGCAATGGATAACGAAGCAATGATGCAGGGCGTCGGTCCGGCCACGCCGGGTGTGGATACGGGCGGTGAGTCTGTATCCGGCCAGGATGAAGTTGATGATTTATTGTCCAGTCTGGGCTTTTGAGGGTATAGCAAATGGGTCTTGATACTGACGACGAGATTCTGCAGGATTTTCTGGTTGAAGCCGGTGAGATACTCGAACGGCTCAACGAAGAACTGGTCGAGCTGGAGCAAAGTCCGGATGACATGGAGATGCTCAACGGTGTGTTCCGCAGTTTTCACACCATCAAGGGCGGGGCCGGTTTCCTGGGCCTGGATGGCCTGGTCGAAGTCTGTCACCACGCCGAGGACGTTTTCAACATTCTGCGTAACGGGGAGCGTTCTGTTGACAGTGAGTTGATGGATACCGTTCTGCAGGTGCTGGACATTGTAAACACTATGTTTGCCGAAGTGCAGGGCGGTGAAATGCCGACGCCTGCAGACCCGGCGCTGATCCGGACACTGGCAACATTTGCAGTGCCTGCGGGTGCTGCCGAAGCAGAAGCCCCGGCAGCTTCACCCGCTCCCCCCGAGGTGGAGGACGCCACACCGGCAAGCGACGATGATGTCGATAGCGAATTCGAGGCCATGCTCGACCAGGCCGGAGAAGCCCCCGCAGCCGGGGCAGCGCCAGCCAATGTCGCGGGTGGTGACGATATTACCGAAGAAGAGTTTGATGCGCTGCTCGACCAGTTACATGGCGAGGGTAAAGGTCCGTCTGCGGCGTCTGCCGCCAGTACAAAGCCTGAGGCTGTTGCAGAGGATAAGACACCTGCTGCTGCCACTGGTAGTGATGACATTACGGAAGAAGAATTTGACGCGCTGCTGGACCAGTTGCATGGCGCCGGCAAGGGGCCGGCAGGCGGTAAAGCGGCATCGGATCCGACACCCACCCCACAACCGAAGGCCAGCAAGCCTGTTGCTGCGGTGAAAAAGCCTGAAGCGGAAAAGCCGAAAGCCAAAGCCGCTGCCGCACCGCCGGCCAGTAAAGCCGAGGCTTCGGTGCGCGTTGATACGCGCCGTCTCGATGACATCATGAATATGGTCGGTGAACTGGTGTTGGCCAGGAACCGCCTCGCCAATCTCAAGGAGTCGCTGGCGAACGAGGAAGTGTCCAAGGCCATCGCCAACCTGGATGTGGTGACTGCAGACCTGCAAAACGCCGTGATGAAGACGCGTATGCAGCCGATCAAGAAAGTCTTCGGTCGTTTTCCGCGTGTGATTCGTGATCTTGCGCGCAGTCTCGACAAGGAAATTAACCTGGAAATGCAGGGTGAGGATACGGACCTCGACAAGAATCTTGTAGAGGCACTGGCTGACCCGCTGGTTCACCTGGTACGAAATGCCGTCGATCACGGTATTGAAAGCCCGGATGAACGTGAGGCCGCCGGTAAACCCCGGCAGGGCACGGTGGTGCTGGCAGCCGAACAGGAAGGCGACCACATCCTGTTATCCATCGATGACGATGGCAAGGGTATGGATGCCAATGTGCTGCGTCGCAAGGCGGTTGAGAAAGGCATGATGGATGCAGACTCCGCTGCACGTCTGGATGACAAGGACTGTTACAACCTGATTTTTGCCGCAGGATTTTCAACCAAGGAAGAAATCTCTGATGTATCCGGTCGCGGTGTCGGCATGGACGTCGTCAAGACCCGCATCGGTCAGCTGAATGGCAGTGTGGAGGTCGATTCCGAGCTTGGCAAAGGCACTCGACTGACAATCCGCGTACCCCTGACACTGGCGATTATGCCAACGCTGATGGTCAAGCTGGGAGACCAGCCGTTTGCCTTGCCACTGGGCAGTGTCAGCGAAATCTTCGATCTCGATACCGGGCGCACCAGTATTGTAGACGGCCAGTTAGTGATTATGGTTCGTGACAAGGCATTGCCGCTGTACTATTTACGTGAGTGGCTGGTGAACGGCGCTGGTGGCTCGCAGGAAGAAACCGTTAAGCACGTGGTCGTGGTTCACGTTGGCAGCCAGAAGGTCGGCTTTGTGGTCGAGCAGCTGGTGGGTCAGGAGGAAGTGGTGATCAAGCCGCTGGGTGCGTTCCTGCAGGGACTCGCAGGGTTTGCCGGGGCGACGATTACCGGTGACGGAAGGATTGCGTTGATTCTTGACGTCCCCAGCCTGATGAAAGCCTACGCACGTCACATGTAAAGGGATGGAATGTGAACTGCTACGACAAGGATCGCCGGGCGGCAGCGCCACAGGACAGATGTAGCCATAACCGTTATGCGCCTGGCGGTGCAGGATTCAAGGGATGGGGTCTATGGTAATGCGCGTACTCGTCGTCGATGATTCCGGATTTTTCCGCCGGCGCATCGTTGAAATTCTGGAAGCCGATCCCATGCTGAAGGTGGTCGGTACGGCAGCCAATGGCAAGGAGGCCATCGAGCAGGTTGCCGCACTGAAACCTGATGTCGTGACCATGGATATCGAGATGCCGGTGATGGATGGCATTACTGCTGTCCGGCATATCATGCGTTCCAGTCCCCTGCCGATTTTGATGTTCTCCTCGCTGACGCACGACGGCGCACAGGCCACGCTCGAAGCACTTGAAGCCGGGGCTGTCGATTTTCTTCCCAAACGTTTTGAAGATATCGCCAAGGATCGCGACCAGGCGAAGTTGTTGCTGTGTCGGCGTATCCATGCCGTAGCAAGACAGCGTTCGGCGAGAGCGGCTACGGCAGCAGCACGCACGGCGCCTACGCTGCCTACTGCGGCGGCACGCACACAGGCGCCGATCCGGCGCGGTCAGTACCAGGTGGTGGCCATTGCCAGTTCCACGGGGGGGCCGGTAGCGCTTGCACAGGTATTAACACGCCTGCCAGCCGGTTTTGGTTTGCCGGTGCTGGTCGTTCAGCACATGCCGGCCAGTTTTACCCAGGCTTTCGCATCACGACTTGATCAGCAGTGTGCTATCGCTGTCAAGGAAGCCGGGGACGGCGACATTGTTCGCGCAGGCCAGGTGTTGATTGCCCCCGGCGGTCGTCAGTTCACCCTGAAACAGCAGGGCGGCGAGGTTCGGGTTGTCATTGGTGACGGCGATGCGAGCCTGCACTATAAACCCTGTGCGGACGTCACGTTTAACTCCGTAGCCTCGGTGTTCGGTGGGAAAACACTGGCCGTGGTGCTGACCGGTATGGGTGCAGATGGTCGTGAGGGCGTTCGTACACTGAAGGGGCAGGGCGCCACGGTGTGGACCCAGGATGAAGCCAGCAGTGTGATTTACGGCATGCCGATGGCGGTTGCCGAAGCCGGCCTCAGTGACCGGGTCATGCCACTGCGTGATATCGGCCCGGGTATTTCACAAGCGACGGGGCACTAGATGATGGATGTCCTGACACTGATCGGCATCATGCTCGCGTTTATCGCCATACTGGGTGGCAATCTGCTCGAAGGCGGACACATGGGATCGCTGGTGCAGCTCACAGCCTTTGTGATCGTTGCCGGCGGTACGTTGGGTGCGGTCATGGTCCAGACACCGATACGCACTTTTGTTCGCGCCATCAGGATTTCAGTATGGGTCGTTTTCCCGGTGAAACTGCAGCCGGAAGAGGCCGCAGAGAAAATTGTCAACTGGAGCAATATCGCCCGTCGTGAAGGTCTGCTGGGTCTTGAGGCGATTGCCGAGGAAGAACCGGACGTATTCGCCCGCAAAGGTTTACAACTGCTGGTGGATGGCAGCGAGCCGGAAGTTATCCGCTCGATTCTCGAAGTGGAGATCGACAGCAAGGAACACCAGGACACACAGGCGGCGAAGGTGTTTGAGGGTATGGGGGGCTACAGCCCCACCATCGGCATTATTGGTGCGGTGATGGGGTTAATTCATGTCATGAATAATCTCGCGGACCCGTCCAAGCTGGGCAGCGGTATTGCCACGGCCTTTGTCGCTACCATCTATGGTATCGGTTTCGCCAACCTGTTCTTTTTACCCACGGCAAACAAGCTGAAGAGTCAGGTGCATGCCCAGAGCCAGTTTCGTGAAATGATCGTTGAAGGGGTGATTTCCATTGCCGAAGGTGAGAACCCGCGCAATATAGAAACCAAGTTACAGGGATATTACCAGTAACGTATTTGTATACAGCTGCCGCGAGATACGATACATGGCAAGAAAGAAACACGTAGAAGAACACGAAAACCACGAACGCTGGTTGGTGTCGTACGCGGATTTTATTACCCTGCTGTTTGCATTTTTTGTGGTGATGTATTCCATTTCGTCGGTCAATGAAGGCAAATATCGCGTGTTGTCCGATTCGATGGTTGCGGCATTTGCCGCCCCGGCGCGTAGTCTTGAACCGGTTCAGGTCGGCAACCTGATGCGTTCTCCCATGCAGTCCGAAACACCGTTTGACCGGAAAAAACCCGTTATTGAACTCTTTCATATTCCACTGCCGGAACACGATATCCGCGAAAAACTTAATAAGAAGCTCAAGGAAGATAAGGAAAAGGCTGATCGTGAGGCCAAAGAAAAAGCCGCTGCCGAGAAGGACCGGGAGGATGCCGCGGCACAGGCGCTGGCGGACTCCATTGAGAAATCCATGGCGGACCTGGTCGATGCCGGTCTGATCAAGGTGCGGCGCGACAGGCGCTGGATCGAGGTGGAGATCAAGTCGAGTGTTTTGTTCGGTTCGGGTAGCGCGGAACTTGCCGCCGGCTCGCAGCCCGTGTTACGCAAACTGGCCAAAAAACTTGCGCCGCTGAATACCACGATTCATGTCGAGGGCTTTACCGACAATATCCCCATCGATAATTTCGAGTTTCGTTCCAACTGGGAACTGTCGGCGGCCAGGGCGGCCAGCGTGGTGCATTTGTTTACCCGTCTCGGCGTCAACCCGGAACGTATGGCGGCCATCGGCTATGGAGAATACCGGCCGATCGCCAGTAACGATACCCCGCAAGGCCGTAGTAAAAACCGGCGTGTGGTACTGGTCATTCTGTCCGGCGTTGATCCCCGCATCAGTCAGGATGTGGAACACCTGCAGGGGGAAGACAATGTTGTACCCCCGGGTGGCGCGGGTGGGCCATGATTGTCTGGACAGTCTCCAATCAGAAAGGTGGTGTGGGCAAGACCACCACGGCGGTGAGCCTGGGAGGGCTGCTGGCGCAGCAGGGCAGGCGCGTGCTGTTAATCGACCTCGACCCCCAGGGTTCCATGACGTCGTATTTCCGCCTTGACCCGGACGGTATCGAATACAGTGTCTACACCCTGTTCAATGCCAAAGCCGGTGGGCAATCGCTGGACTCGCTGGATAGCCTGTTGTTACCGACCGGTGTCGATGGCATGACATTGATGCCGGCTTCTACCGCCATGGCGACACTGGATCGCCAGCTGGGCGCCCGTGACGGCATGGGGCTGGTGATCGCAGATGCCCTCAATCGCCTGTCTGAGCGATTTGATTACGTATTGATGGATTGCCCGCCGATGCTGGGTATCCTCATGGTCAACGCGCTGGCGGCCTGCCAGCAATTACTGATTCCGGTACAAACCGAATTCCTGGCACTGAAAGGCCTGGAGCGTATGTTGCACACCCTGCAGATGATCGGCAGGGCGCGCGGTGGTTCACTGGCGTATACCATTATTCCTACCTTTTTTGATCGCCGCACACGCGCCTCGACGGATGCCTTGCGCGCCATGCGTGATGCCTATGCTGATCATATGTGGTCGCGTGTTATCCCGGTGGACACACAGTTTCGTGAGTCCAGTCGCATGGGTGTGCCAATCAATCTTCATGATCCTTCCGCGCGCGGTACAGAGACCTATGCCTCGCTGCTGCGCTGGTTACAGGCGGGTACTGCGCCACTGGCAAGGGCGGCATCACAGTGAAGAGCGATACGCGTCACGATAAC
>CAYYAP010000043.1:15903-17971 GCA_964469575.1 uncultured Thiohalobacter sp. | reverse complement strand
TAGGTAACTGGGTGTACTCCGCGGAGATATCTCACCTACAGAAAATGACAGAATTCGCCATTTCTCGTAGTCAAAAAAACGACAGAGCAGGGAGAGATACCCATGCATGGTTCAGAGATACTATGGATAGACCTCAGATATAACAAAAGTGCCGCGTGCACCGGTCTTTCACTCGCTCCCGAATATCTGGTCAGGGTTATTTCAGAAAGCAGTGAAATTGATACTGCCGTGCAGGAGTATCAACCGGCAATACTGTTTTTCGACTATGACTTCCCCGACCAGATCGGGTTGGAAACTTTGCAGAGATCCAAGGCACGCCACCCGGCAATTCCGGTAGTAATGCTGACCAGTGATCATTCCTCAGAACTCGCAATCTGGGCACTGAGATCGCGCATCTGGAACTACCATATAAAACCGGTTGAAAAAAAAGCCCTGGATGGAAGTATTAAGTCTCTGCAAGAACTACGCTCGGCCGGGTCGGGGCGTCTTCGACACAATCTGCTGCCGACACCCGAGATACCGACTCGCTCCATACCCTATAAAACCAGGACCAACGGTGCACCTACGGCCTATATCGCCTCTTATGTGCAGCAGCATCTGGACAAAAAAATTACCCTGGGCCAGGTCGCCGAGCTTTGCGGGATGAGTAAATCACATTTCAGTCGGACTTTCAGACGCGACCGCGGAATTACTTTCCAGGGATTCCTTATCCAGCAGAGAATCGACAAAGCTGTAGGTCTTCTGCGCGACTCTGATCTGCAGGTCACCCAGATTGCTCTTGCTTCAGGCTTTTCCGACCTTTCCTCATTTACCCACACCTTCCAGCGGCATACAGGAATACCTCCTTCCGGCTACAGGAAAATGTTGCAATCCTGCGCGCTCTAGCTCCTGTTACCACTATCCTGACAGTCGGCCGACAGCTGCATTGTATCAGGCGAATGCATTCATACCCTTTCCCTGCGTAATGTAGTTTTTTACAAATATCGGGCAACAAAGCCCAAGCACTCATGAGTATTTAGCTGTAAAAAAACAATGTACCAGGTGAAAAATTTTCGCTGGCATTATCAAGAGCAGATAAAACACCGGGCCAGGTGGACATAACGCCCACCCGGCACGGTATATCCGGTTTCTCACCAGGGGGCGGTGGCAAGTACCAGTCAACAAAACTGATGAATGACACCGACCCCCTTCTTTTACCTGTTTTGCAGCGAGTATCAAAACCCGGTGGCAATACCAAATAATAGAAATTTAACGAAAATTAACGAAGGAGTTTTCTGATGGGAACAAAGACTAAACGTTATCTTTCAGCCGGCCTCTCAGCAGGGCTGGCTGTGCTGGCCGGGAGCGCCATTGCGCATGATCCCGCGTCTGAACCGGGAACACCGGTCTGTACGGAGTCGAACCTCATGGCGGCGGATGCCATGAATGCCCCTTTCTCGAATATACCCGGTCCAGGCCGCGTACTGGAGATGAATATCTTGACGGGTGAGCGCGGCATCACGGTCAACCGGCCATTTATCGCATCCAATGCCCTTACAACCATCTGCACCCAGGGTGGCGTCGACTGTCCCGGACCGTGGAAGCCAACAGGCGTCCTGTCCGGTGGCGAAGATGGCCATGCGCTCATTACCAGTGCTGCGCAGCATGCGATCACTTCATTCCATCGCGATGGCACGCCTATTATGACCGGACCCACGCTGCCGACATCGCCATCTCCGAACGGGGGAGGGTATGGGTTTGTCCCACGACTGCTCGGTAGTGGCTACATGCCGAACGGTAACGTCGCGCAGACTGTCTGTGATGCCAACTTCTTCAATGCACCAAATTCGGACACCAACCCGGATGGCAGCAATCGGTCTAACAACTTTTTCCCGCCGGTATTCAGTACTGCGACACGTGGCGCCAATGGTCGTGTTCTCGTTTACGACCAGGTCACACTACAGGTTGTCGACGAGTACAGCATGCCCACTACCGGGCCTTATGCGAATGACCCTCGCTGGAACTGCCCGGCAGGTGTTGTCTTCACCTCGGAAGGATTGTTTGTCAGTATGTTTCACGGGGATGCGGT
>CAYYAP010000043.1:14390-15803 GCA_964469575.1 uncultured Thiohalobacter sp. | reverse complement strand
ACTCGCCGTTCGCGTTCCAGGGAGTGTGCCGAAGGTGCTGCGGGTTGTAACCCGAGTGTTTTCCGCCAGCACATCTTCGCGGCAGCGCCAGGCTCTGATCACAGGACCGGCAGTCTTGCACTGGATCCGGGTGTGAATGTCATCGCTGGCACTACCATTAACCGCATGTCCGGACCGGGTTGCGCCTTTGTCCAGGCTGAGGTGCTCGCGGGTGGTGGAACGCTGACCGGTGATGAGTGTGACGTGGAGACACTGTATTTCGGAACCTCCGCCGCCAACCCGGGTTGTGACCCGAATGGTGATGGCATCAATGGCCCCGGCCATCCTGCCAACCAGTGCTTCAAGCCAGGCGGCGCAATTCTCGAGTACCGTATGGATGCGGCACATCTCGATGGCGCCAGTGGCTCATGCACGGGTGATCCGGCCGATGGCTACGGTCCGGGCGAAGGTAACGAAGGTTGCGCCATGCCGATTGCGCAGTTTAATTTCGTTGCTCAGGGTGACGGCACTGCCGGGGACACCAGCGGCTTGCCTGACGGTACTATCGAGTCGATCGATCCACGCATGGTGATGACTATTCACGAGGCATTCACCCAGTAAGGGAGCCCGCAACATGCCGGAATATTAACCGGCGGAAGCGGGGTATCAGTAGTGAAGCCCGGCGGGTGCAACACCCCCGCCGGGCATTTCTATTCAGAGGAAGCGTTATTACATGAAGTATCTGATTCCCATTGCATTGCTGCTCACACTGTGCGGCTGTGAAAGAAACGCTCCCGGGTCAAAAGACAGTACCGGGGTTGTGGCATCACCCGAGCGCACGGTATCCATACAGACTCCGGACGACCCGGGCAAAACACTCAAGGGGCACATAGGCCGGCCTGGCTTGTACCGGCTGGTCCGTAGCGGCGGAATGATCAACGATCCCGCCACCGGTACCGGCAAGTCGGTCGTGAAGCCGGTCGTTGAACTGGTCAGGACCACAGACAGAATCCCCCTGATCAAGGGCAGCCAAATGTACCTGCAATACCGGATATGGCCGTTACCGTCGCGGCCAGCCTATGTCGATCTCAGGCGTATTTTAAAGCACCCCAAAATGACCTTGCCCGACGGTTCTTTCTCTACAGGTTCCGACTACATGATAAAGGGAAGAATTAGCTCCAACCAGGTCATTGCCTATACAGGATATGGCCTTGATGAAGACTACGAACTGGTCGAGGGTGACTGGGTATTTGAGATCTGGTACCAGGACAAGAAGGTGATCGAGCAGAAATTTACAACCTACCGCCCGGACAAGGAAGAGCGGGGCAAACTGGAACCTCTACTGGCACTGGGTAATAAAGCGCTTGGTCAGAGTCCTTCATCCGGCAAACCCTTTTCCAGACGCAACTGGCCCAGGATATCGATAGGAGGAAC
>CAYYAP010000043.1:3505-14290 GCA_964469575.1 uncultured Thiohalobacter sp. | reverse complement strand
CATCCGGCAAACCCTTTTCCAGACGCAACTGGCCCAGGATATCGATAGGAGGAACAGGGCCGGCGGGGAACCCCGATTAATACTGTTGCAAGGCCCACTGAACATGCTCACGCACCAGTTCCGAGGGATGGCTGCTGCGTGATTGTAACGCGCGGGTAACTGCTTCACTGGCCGGGCTGTTGCCCAGCGCCACGGCAATATTCCTCAGCCAGCTGATATGCCCGATGCGACGAATGGCCGTGCCCTCTGTATAACTTAAAAATGCCGCTTCATCCCAGGCGAACAGGTCAATCAGTGTGCGACTGTCGAGCCGGTGACGCGGGGTGAAATCACTTTCGCCACTCGGCCGTGCGAAACGGTTCCAGGGGCAGATCAGCTGGCAGTCGTCACAACCGTAAATACGGTTGCCGATACTCTTGCGCAGTTCCACGGGAATGGCGCCGTGCAGTTCGATGGTCAGGTAGGAAATACAACGCCGCGCATCGAGCCGGTAGGGCGCGATAATGGCCTGTGTCGGGCAGATATCGATACACGCCTGGCAACTGCCGCAATGGTTATCTGCCGGCGCGTCAATCGGCAGGGGCAGGTCGGTAAACAGTTCGCCGAGAAAAAACCATGAGCCTTCGCGGCGATTGATCAGGTTGGTGTGCTTGCCGATCCAGCCCAGCCCGGCCTTTTGCGCAATCGCCTTTTCCAGTACCGGTGCGCTGTCCGTAAAGGCACGGAAGCCGAATGGCCCGACCTGTTCGGCAATACGATCCGCGAGTGTCTGCAGGCGTTTGCGCAGTACCTTGTGGTAATCACGGCCGAGCGCATAGCGCGAAACATAGGCGCGCGCCGGGTCCTCCAGAACATTTTCGGCCGGATCCGCCTGTTCCGGCCAGTAATCCATGCGCACGGAAATAATACGTTGGGTACCCGGCACCAGCGCCCGTGGACGGCTGCGCTTGCCGTCGTGCGCGGCCATGTAGTGCATTTCACCGTGGTGGTGGTTGCCCAGCCAGTTCAGCAGGTGCGCCTCGTCTTCATCGAGACGGGTATCAGCGATACCGAGCTGCTGGAAACCCAGTTCAAACCCCCAGGTTTTTATGTCCCGCGCAAGTTGTGCGAAGTCGATGCTGTCGCGGCTGGCGGGCGTGCTGGATTTGGGGGATAGCGTCACGGTGCGGTATGGTTTGCAAATGCCTCTCGGGAGTGGACATTGTATGCCTGAATCCAGCGCTTTGCCGCTTTATACCGCCGCCGGTGTGCGTGAACTGGATCGCCTCGCCATTGAAACGCAGGGGATTTCGGGTTATCGGCTGATCTGCCGGGCCGGACAGGCGTTACGTGCGTGTATTGCGACGAACTGGCCATCCTGCAAGCGCGTTAATCTGCTTTGCGGGGCGGGTAACAACGGCGCTGACGGTTACGTGCTGGCGCGTCTGCTACGTGAGGCCGGGGTTGAGGTCAGTGTGCAGCACCTCAGTGACCCCGGACGGTTAAGCGCTGACGCGGCAACGGCATTTGCGGAGTTCAGTGCAGGCGGCGGTGAAGCGACGAGGTTTGACGGCGAGTTAATCGAGGCGCCATTACAGGTGGATGCCCTGCTCGGTACCGGCCTGACACGCGCGGTGGAGGGCCGCTGGCGGCAAGCCATCGACAGGCTCAACGCCCAGACGGCGCCAGTGCTGGCGGTCGATCTACCCAGCGGCCTGGCGGCAGATAGCGGGGTGATTTGCGGCACAGCCGTGACTGCGCAGCGTACGCTGACGTTCGTGGGTCGCAAGCGCGGCCTGTATACCGCGCAAGGCGTGGATTGCGCAGGTAGTGTTGAATTCTCCGATCTGGATATACCGGCGGCGGTATACGACAGGCAGCCGGCAACTGCCTGTCTGCTGGAACAGCCGGTACTTGGCGCGCTTGCCGCGCCGCGGGTGCGCAGTAGTCACAAGGGGGATTTCGGTCATGTGCTGGTGGTGGGTGGTGATGCCGGTATGCCGGGGGCGCCGCGACTGGCCGCCGAAGCCGCGGCGCGCTGTGGCGCCGGGCTGGTTTCCGTTGCGACCTGTGCGGCCAATGTGCCCGGCCTGAATAGCGGTCGGCCGGAATTGATGGTGCACGCCGTGCAGCAGGCGTGTGAGCTGCAGCCGTTACTGCGTCGGGCCAGCGTTATTGTCGTCGGCCCCGGCCTTGGCCGGTCGCACTGGTCCCGGCAGCTGTTTGAGCGGGTACTCGATACCACCTTGCCACTGGTGGTGGATGCCGATGCGCTCAACCTGCTGGCGCATGAGCCACGGGCTCGCCACAACTGGATACTGACGCCGCATCCCGGTGAAGCCGCGCGCCTGCTCGGCACCGACACGGCCGCAGTTCAGCAAGACCGTTTTGCCGCACTGGAATCGCTGCGTGAACAGTACGGTGGCGTTGTTGTTTTGAAAGGTGCGGGCACATTGATTGGGGACGGCCAGCTGTCCGCGGTTTGTGCAGCGGGTAATCCCGGAATGGCCAGTGGCGGCATGGGCGATGTGTTGAGTGGCGTACTCGGCGCTTTGCTGGCGCAAGGTCTGCAGCCGGGCGCCAGCGCCCGCGCCGGTGTCTGCCTGCACGCCTGTGCCGCCGACCGGGCCGCCGCTGCCGGTGGTGAGCGTGGCCTGCTGGCCAGTGACCTCATGCCATGGCTTCGTGAGGGTGTGAATGGCCGCCATTGAAATCCACCTGGACGACGCCGATGCGACTGAAACCTTTGGCCGTCGGCTGTCGATCTACCAACAGGCGGGCGCCGTCATATTCCTGCACGGTGACCTCGGCGCCGGCAAGACCACGCTGGTGCGCGGTTACCTGCGCGGACTGGGTCACCAGGGGCCGGTGAAGAGCCCGACTTATACCCTGATCGAGCCTTACCAGACAGCCCGAGGAAACCTGTATCACCTTGATCTCTATCGATTATCGGACCCCGAGGAACTGGAGTGGATCGGTATACGCGACCTGTTCGACAATGAGAGCGTCTGCCTGATCGAGTGGCCGCAACGTGGTGAAGGTCTGTTGCCAGAGCCGGATGTACACATCCGCTTGACAGTTGAAGGGCGCGGAAGGCGATTGACACTGGAGGCGTGTACAGCCAGGGGTGAGCAGATTGCCGCGTCGCTCCGCTCCTCTTGAAGAACCTGGCTGTCATTCCAAACCCGTAGGTTGGCGCTGAGCGCAGCGAAGCCCAACGTTGCGGAGGCGTTGGGCTTCCTTCGTCAGCCCAACCTACCGGCTATCACGCTGACCGCTCTTCCCCGAGTTTGCTTCACTTGAATTCCGAGGTATCTGGGCTATCTCGGTGAGATTTAAGGAAATTTGTTGAATTTCCTGCGCGGATGCGCTATATCTTTACGCCAACGCCACAAATTAACCGGAAAGGAACACGATTTTGAAGCGCTTCGGCCTGTTGCTGTTTCTGCTGCTGACCTCGATAGCCCATGCCGGTGCGTTGCAGATCAATGGTGTGCGACTGTGGGCGGCGCCTGACAGCACCCGTGTCGTTTTTGATGTCACCGGCCCGGTCGAACATAAACTGTTTACCCTCAAAGGTCCTGATCGGCTGGTCGTGGACCTGAAACACGCCAGTATCAACAAATCGCTGGTGAAGCAGCTCAAGCGTAGCGGGGTGGTCAGGGGCCTGCGCAGCGGCATACGCAACAAGGACGACCTGCGCCTGGTGCTGGATCTTTCCGGCCCGGTCAAACCCAAAAGTTTTGTACTCAAGCCAAACGATCAGTACGGGCATCGTCTGGTGATCGACCTGTTTAGCGTCGGTAAGACAAAGCAGCACGCGCCGAAGACGGTCAAGCGGGTCAAGCCCACGGTACTGCGCGACCTGGTTATCGCAGTCGATGCGGGTCACGGTGGTGAGGACCCGGGTGCGCGTGGTCGAAAGGGCGTACGCGAAAAGGACGTGGTGCTGGGGATCGCGCGCAAGCTGAAAGCGCAGATCGACAGGGAACCGGGAATGAAAGCGGTGATGATACGCAACGGTGACTATTATGTCGGCCTGCGCAAGCGTATCGACAAGGCGCGCAAATATCGCGCTGACCTGTTCATTTCCATCCACGCGGACGCATTCCGGGACCGTCGCGTACACGGCTCGTCCGTCTATGTGTTGTCACGGAGAGGCGCGTCGTCGGAAATGGCGCGTTGGCTGGCGGCGCGTGAAAATGCCGCGGATCTGGTTGGCGGCGTCAGTCTTGATGACAAGGATGATCTGCTCGCCGAGGTGCTGCTGGATCTGGCGCAAACGGCAACGCTGGAAACCAGTACCGGTGTCGCCAGTCAGATACTGGCAGAGCTCAAACGACTCGGTAAGGTACACAAACGGCAGGTTCAGCATGCCGGTTTCGTGGTGCTGAAGTCACCGGATATCCCCTCCATCCTGGTGGAAACAGCGTTTATTTCCAATCCATCCGAAGAGCGCCGCTTGCGCAGCCGCAAGCATCAGCAAAAAGTCGCGAGCGCGATATTCAGAGGGGTGCGCAATTATTTCACCTCCAACCCACCGGCCGGGACACGGCTGGCAAGACGCGCTTCACCACGCCGTCATACGGTCCGCCGTGGCGATACGCTGAGTGATATTGCCCAGCGATATGGCGTGAGCATGTCATCCCTGCGCCACAGCAACCGCCTCAGGGGCGACCGTCTGCTGGTGGGTAATGTGCTGACCATTCCGTCACAAGGCGGTTAGTCGCCCACCGCAGTCGGGTCGCACCGGCGGCAGTTTTCACGTTACCATTCCGGCATGCGTATCCATGCCCTCGAACCCCAGCTGGTTAACCAGATCGCCGCCGGAGAAGTCATTGAACGGCCGGCCTCTGTACTCAAGGAGTTGCTGGAAAACAGCCTCGATGCGGGCGCCACGCGTATCGAAGTGGATATCGAGGAGGGCGGCAAGCGCCTGATCCGGGTGCGCGATAACGGGCAGGGTATTCACCCGGACGATCTCGGGCTGGCCCTGTCGCGACACGCCACCAGCAAGATCGCCTCGCTGGAGGACCTGGAACAGGTGATGAGCCTGGGGTTTCGTGGCGAAGCCCTGCCCAGTATCGCCTCGGTGTCACGCCTGCTGGTGCAGTCGCACAGCGCGGACAGCGACAAGGGCTGCCAGGTACGTGGTGATGGCCGCGAAGCGACGCCGGCGCCGGAGCCGGTAGCGCATCCTCCAGGAACCACCATTGAAGTGCGCGATCTGTTTTTCAACGTGCCGGCGCGGCGCAAATTCCTGCGCACGGAAAATACCGAACAAAAATACCTGGACGCCGTGATCCAGCGTATTGCCCTGAGCCGGCCGGATGTCGAACTTACCGTGCGCAAGAACCGCAAGCCGCACTATCACCTGCGCGCGGGAAGTGGGGAAGCCGCGCAGCTGGAACGGCTCCGCACCCTGCTCGGCGCCGCTTTCGCGGACCAGGTGCTGGGTATCGAACACGAAGCCGCCGGGCTGCGCCTGTCCGGCTGGATTGCCCAGCCGACCTTCTCCCGCAGCCAGGCGGACTTGCAGTTCTTCTTTGTCAACGGCCGCGCGGTACGCGACAAGCTGCTGGCGCACGCGGTACGCCAGTCCTACCAGGATGTGTTATTCCATGGACGTCACCCGGCCTTCGTGCTGTTCCTGGAACTCGACCCGAAGGCGGTCGATGTGAATGCGCACCCCGCCAAGTCCGAGGTGCGTTTCCGTGAATCGCGGCTGGTGCATGACTTCCTGTTTCGCACACTCCACCAGGTACTTGCCGACCTGCGCCCGGCCGATGACCAACTGGCCCCGCAGCCCGTGCAGCCGCTGCCGGGTTCAGGGCGTCACTACACCGCCGCGGCGATAGCCCGGCAAGGTGGGCTGTCCTTACCCGTGGCGGAACAACTCGGCCAATACGATCGACTGCACGGAGAAAAGGGGGGCGAAAAAAGGGACAGTATACCGATATGTCCTGCGCCTGAGGGGGACAGTGACGCTGTGGGGGACAGTACACAGATACCCCCGCTGGGTTTTGCCCTGGCGCAGCTGAAAGGGATTTATATTCTTGCCGAAAATGCCCAGGGGCTGGTGCTGGTGGACATGCACGCCGCCCACGAACGTATTACCTACGAACACCTCAAAAGCGGTTTTTCGGCGGACGGTATCCGTTCCCAACCCCTGCTGGTGCCGTTGAGCCTGGCGGTCAGCCGTGCCGAGGCCGGGCTGGCGGAAACGCGTCAGGACTGGTTCTCGGCGCTGGGTTTCGACATCGACCGGCAGGGCCCGGAGCAGCTGGTGATCCGGCAGGTGCCGGCATTGCTGGCGAAAGGCGATGTCGAGGCGTTGGTGCGTGATGTGTTGTCGGACCTCAATACCCACGGCAGCAGTCAGCGTATCGAGGAAGCCATTAACGAACTGTTATCCACCATGGCCTGCCACGGCTCGGTACGCGCCAACCGGCATCTGACCCTCGACGAGATGAATGCCCTGTTGCGCGACATGGAGCGCACCGAGCGCGCCGGGCAGTGTAACCACGGCCGTCCGACCTGGGTGCGCTTCAGCCTGGGGGAGTTGGACGCCTTGTTCATGCGCGGCCAGTAGGACGACCGGTGACGCAGCCGCAGGTGATTTGTCTGATGGGGCCGACCGCGTCCGGCAAGACCGGTGTGGCGGTCGAGCTGGTTCAGCAGTTGCCCATGGATATCATCAGCGTCGATTCAGCGCTGGTGTATCGTGGTATGGATATAGGCACCGCCAAACCTGATGCGGACACCTTGCGTATCGCGCCGCACCGGCTGATCGATATCCGCGACCCTGCACAGCCCTATTCGGCGGCGGAGTTTCGCGATGATGCTCGACGGGAGATCGAATCCATCCACGCCGCCGGTCGTACGCCGTTGCTGGTGGGTGGCACCATGCTGTACTTCCGTGCGCTGGAACGGGGTCTGTCCGAGCTGCCCTCGGCCGACCCGGAGGTACGCGCAAGGCTTGAAGCCGAGGCTCAGGAGCAGGGCTGGGCGGCGATGCACGAACGCCTGTCCCGGGTCGATCCGGTGGCAGCCGCGCGCATTCACCCCAACGACCCGCAACGCATCCAGCGCGCGCTGGAAGTCTACGAACTCACCGGCACCCCCATGACCGAGTGGTTCGAGCGTTCCGGTGAAACCGCCGCGCCACTGAATTTCGTGAAAATTGTACTGGCCCCGGAAGATCGCGCGGTTTTACACGAACGTATTCGGCAGCGGTTCAGCCTCATGCTGGAACAGGGTTTTCTGGATGAAGTGCGCGCCCTGCGCGCACGCGACGACCTTGATCCCGACACGCCGTCGATGCGCGCTGTCGGTTATCGCCAGGCCTGGGCGCACCTGGATGGGAAACTATCCGCGCAGGAATGGGTCGAACGGGCCATTATTGCGACCCGCCAGTATGCCAAGCGGCAACTGACCTGGCTGCGCAGTGAAGGGAATACCTGCTGGATTGATCCGTCCAACAGGGATGGGGCTGCACGCGTCCGCGCGATAATTGATCGTGCTGGCACAGCAGGCAATTGAATGTGCTATAGTTTTGCCCGTAGGGAAAAATGTTTAACCACACGGGATGTGGCACTATAAATCCGTGTCACCGTGGGCGGTTTGATCGCCCGGCAGGAGATCGCACAGGTGCACGTTACGAAAAGAAGGAGAAATGACATGGCCCGAGGGCAGTCGCTGCAAGAACCTTTTCTGAATGCACTCCGCAAAGAGCGTATTCCCGTTGCCATTTATCTTGTGAATGGTATTAAGTTACAAGGCCAGATTGAGTCTTTCGATCAGTTTGTGGTGTTGCTCAAGAACAGCGTCAGTCAGATGGTATACAAGCATGCCATTTCAACGGTTGTGCCGGCGCGCAATGTGCGCCTGGCGAGTGGTGATGAAAACCAAAATTCAGACGCCGGTAATAGCTGATTCCTGCCGACTATTCACGACGCCGGGTCCCGCAGTGACGGGAGCCGGCGCCGAATTATCCCATGTTTGAACGTCCCGAGAGCGGTGAGCGGGCGATTCTCGTTCATGTCGATTTTCCCGGCCAATCCGAGCCGGAAGACCTGCTGGAGTTTACCGACCTGGCGCGTTCCGCCGGCGCCGAGCCGGTGGGCACGGTCACAGCCAGCCGTAATGCGCCGGACTCACGATTTTATGTCGGTTCCGGCAAGGCCGAGTCGATACATGAACTGCTGATGGCTGAAGAGGCCGAGCTGGTCATCTTCAATCACGAACTGTCGCCGAGCCAGGAACGCAACCTGGAAAAATTATTCAGTGCCCGGGTGCTGGATCGCACCGGTCTTATCCTGGATATCTTTGCCCAGCGCGCCCGCTCCTTTGAGGGCAAGTTGCAGGTAGAGCTGGCGCAGCTGCGCCATCTTTCCACCCGGCTGATCCGTGGCTGGACCCACCTTGAACGTCAGAAGGGCGGTATCGGCCTGCGCGGCCCGGGCGAAACACAGCTCGAAACCGACCGTCGCTTGCTGGGAAATCGCATCAAGCAGATTAACAAGCGCCTGGAGAAGGTGCGTAGCCAGCGCGCCCAGGGGCGCCGCGCGCGTGACCGGGCGGAGGTGCCCACGGTATCGCTGGTGGGCTACACCAATGCCGGCAAGTCCACCCTGTTTAACCGGCTATGCGCAGCGGATGTGTACGCGGCCGACCAGTTGTTCGCTACCCTCGACCCTACCCTGCGACGTTTCGACCTGCCCGGTTTCGGGCCGGTGGTGCTGGCCGACACGGTGGGCTTTGTGCGCAAACTGCCACACGAGCTGGTGGCGGCATTCCGATCAACGCTGGAAGAGACGCTGGAAGCCGATCTGCTGCTGCACGTGGTGGATGCCCACGATCCCGAGCGCCAGACGCGCGTCGAGCAGGTCAATGAAGTGCTGGCGGACATTGGCGCCAGCGAGGCGCCACAGCTGATGGTCTATAACAAG
This sequence comes from uncultured Thiohalobacter sp., assembly GCA_964469575.1. Classification (GTDB taxonomy): domain Bacteria; phylum Pseudomonadota; class Gammaproteobacteria; order DSM-19610; family DSM-19610; genus Thiogranum. Next base: position 5,360 of record CAYYAP010000043.1, on the reverse strand, counting down.
ATCGATCTGAGCGGCGAACCGGCCCGGCTGTTGCGCGATACCGACGGCAAAGTTACCCGGGTCTGGTGTTCGGCGGCCAGCGGTGAGGGTCTGGATCTGCTGGAAAACGCGCTGTGCGAGTATTTTATGCCGGATCAGGTGCGTGGCTGGCTGCATTTGCCGCCTGTGGCCGGGCGTCTGCGCGCCTCCATCTACCGAACCGGCGAAGTTTTGACAGATCAGCCGGATCCTGCCGGTGGCTGGTGGCTGGAGGTGACCATCAGTGGCCGGGAACTGGACGATTTGTACCGTCGTGAGGGGCTGGAACTGACGCTCCACACTGACCGGGAGGTTTTCGATGTTGCGGGCGCGGCGCAAGCTCCCTAGAATCCCCTGTTTCGAGCACGATAAATCAGCATTTTTTGCATAACGGAGTCATACATGGCCTGGAATGAACCGGGAGGCGGTAACAACAAGGATCCGTGGGGTGGTCGTAACGACCAGGGACCTCCGGATCTCGATGAAGTTGTCAAGAAAATGCAGGACAAGCTCGGCAGCTTGTTTGGCGGTGGCCGGCGTGGCGGCTCGGGCGGCGGCCCATCGGGCAAAGGCCTGGCGGGTGGATTCGGGCTGATTGCCGGTATCGTTTTCGTCGTGTGGCTGTTTTCCGGTATTTACATTGTCGATGCGGGTACCCGGGGTGTGGTCATGCGTTTTGGCGCCTATACCGAGGCGACCATGCCCGGTCCGCACTGGCATATCCCCTATCCCATAGAGCGGGTTGAGAACGTCAACGTCGAGCAGCGTCGTTTCGTGGAAATCGGTTATCGCTCCAGTACCGGCGGTCAGGCCGGTCTGACAGTTGAGCGTGAAGCACTGATGCTGACCCAGGATGAGAATATCGTTAACGTCAAACTGGCCGTTCAGTACCAGATCAGCGATCCAGGCAAATACCTGTTCGATGTTCGCCAGCCAGAGGCTGTGCTGAAACAGGTGGCGGAAAGCGCCATACGCGAAGTCATTGGCAAGAGCCAGATGGATTTTGTGTTGAAAGAAGGCCGCGCCGAGGTGGTCAGTCGCGTTGAGAAAGCCATGCAGAAGACCCTTGACAAGTATGACAGTGGTTTACTGGTATCTGATGTCAACCTGCAGGATGCCCAGCCGCCGGAAGAAGTGCAGGGCGCTTTTTCTGATGCGATCAAGGCGCGCGAGGACAAGGAACGCCTGAAGAACGAGGCTGAGGCCTACGCCAATGAGGTCATTCCAAAAGCGCGTGGTCAGGCTGCTCGCCTGACACAGGAAGCGCAGGCCTACAAGGAATCGCTGATTGCCAAGGCACAGGGTGACGCCAGTCGCTTTACTGCGTTGCTCAAGGAATACAAGAAGGCGCCGGAAGTCACGCGCCAGCGCTTGTACCTGGAGACCATGGAGACGGTGTTGTCGCGAACCAACAAGGTTATCGTGGACAGTGACAATGCCAATAACCTGATGTATCTCCCGCTGGATCAGCTGATGAAACAAAATACCGCCAAACGTATCACCGGAACGAATGTCAGTGACGCGCTGACAGGGACGCTGACAGATAAGCCGCCGGCACCACGACCGGCGCGACGCACCAGGGGGACACGCTAATGGCTAACAGGAAAGGTTTTGTCCTGGCGCTGCTGCTGGTGATACTGGTGATTGGTAGCCAGTCGGTGTTCACCGTCAGCCAGTGGCAGAAGGCCATCATGTTCCGGCTGGGTGAAATCACCGAGGCGGATTTCAAGCCCGGCGTGCATTTCAAAATGCCGTTCATCAACAATGTGCGCAAGTTTGATTCGCGTCTCCTGACGCTGGATGTCGAGCCGGAACGTTTCCTGACGGCGGAAAAGAA
>CAYYAP010000043.1:0-3405 GCA_964469575.1 uncultured Thiohalobacter sp. | reverse complement strand
CGCGTCTCCTGACGCTGGATGTCGAGCCGGAACGTTTCCTGACGGCGGAAAAGAAAAACCTCATCGTTGATTCATTCGTGATGTGGCGGGTGGCGGATGTCACGCGCTACTACACGGCAGTGTCCGGTGATGAACGCCATGCACGACTGCGGCTGGAACAGATCATCAAGGATGGCATGCGTGGGCAGTTCAGCAAGCGCACCATCAACGAGGTGGTGTCCGGCGAGCGCGATGACATCATGCGCGCACTGACGGCGGAGTCGAATATCCAGGCGCAGGAAATTGGTATCGAGATAGAAGATGTGCGCATCAAACGTATTGACCTGCCGGCCGAGGTCAGCAACTCGGTGTATCGCCGCATGAAAGCGGAACGGGCACGCGTCGCCAAGGAATTCCGTTCGCAGGGTTTCGAGGCGGCGGAAAGAATCAAGGCCGATGCCGATCGCAAACGCCAGGTGATTATTGCCGAAGCCTACCGGGACGCCGAGAAAGTGCGCGGCGAGGGTGATGCCACTGCGGCGGATGTTTACGCAAAGGCCTACGGCAGGGACAAGGAGTTCTACAGCTTCTATCGCAGTCTGGAGGCCTATCGTGAAAGTCTCGGCGGCAGTGGCGATATGATGTTACTCAGCCCGGACAGCGATTTCTTCCGTTATTTCGGCAAGGCAAAGAAATAACGCCAGCCGGCGAATGACGTATAATACAGAGTCCGGACGATAGTCTATCGTCCGGCTTTTTTTTGGAGTGTGCGATGTGGAGTGATCTGTGGGCAGCGCTGGCGTTGCTGATGGTCATCGAGGGCATTGCGCCATTCATCAACCCGGGCGCTGTGAAGCGTATGATGGCTACCCTGGCGCAGATGGACGACCACAGCCTGCGCATGGCCGGGCTGGTGAGTATGCTGGCAGGTGTGGCTTTACTGTACTGGGTTCGCTAGGACGATACCGACGTGATTAAAAACAACAATCGCTGGTTACTGCCCGAGGGCATCGAAGAGCTGTTGCCGGAACCGGCTGCGCGGCTGGAACTGTTGCGCCGTGAATTGCTGGATTTATATCGCGGCTGGGGTTATCAACTGATAATCCCGCCATTTGTCGACTACCTGGATTCCCTGCTGACCGGCACCGGGCATGATCTCGACCTGCAGACGTTCAAGCTGATAGACCAGCTATCCGGTCGTCTGCTGGGACTGCGCGCCGACATGACGCCGCAGGCGGCGCGTATCGATGCGCATGGTCTGCAACGCGAAGCGCCAAGCCGTTTATGCTATCTCGGCACCGTGCTGCATACGCGTCCCGACGGCTTCGCCGGTTCGCGCAGCCCCATGCAGGTGGGTGCAGAACTGTTCGGACACGAAGGCGCGGAGAGTGATGTCGAAATTCTCCAGCTGATGGTGGAGACGCTGGGCCTGACCGGTATCAATGACGTGTATATCGACCTGGGCCACGTTGGCATCTACCGCGGGCTGGCGCGTGACGCCAACCTCGATGTGGAGCAGGAAGCCCTGCTGTTTGATGCGCTGCAGCGCAAGGCGATCCCTGAAATTAACGAATTTCTGGGTGTCCTGGATCTGTCCACGGCACAACGTGAGCGGCTGGCGGGTCTGGCAACGCTGAATGGCGATCGGGATGTATTGCTGCGCGCTGCGGAATTACTGGCCGGGAGTGGTGACAGTGTGCTGGCAGCGCTGGATAATCTGCAACATATCGCCGAGCTGGCCGCGCAGCGCTTGCCGGAGGTTACATTGCATTTCGATCTCGCCGAATTGCGCGGTTACCAGTACCAGACCGGCGTGGTATTTGCTGCCTTTGTGGCGGACCGTGGGCAGGAGATTGCACGCGGCGGGCGGTATGACGATATCGGCAAGGTGTTCGGCGTGGCGCGCCCGGCGACCGGTTTCAGCACGGACCTGCGTTCCTTGATGGAGCTGGGTAACCGGGCGTGGTCAAAACCAGCCGGGGGTATCCTGGCGCCTGCGGAAGACGATGCGGCATTGACAGAGAAGGTTGCGGCGCTGCGTGCGGCCGGAGAGATTGTCGTCCGGCAGCTACCTGGCCAGGCGGGCAATGTGGCGGAGACCGGGTGTGACCGGGTGCTTCACTGGGATGGTGTGCAATGGGTCGTCCAGCCGCTTGGCGCCTGAGACCGGACCCGTTTTTCAACAGTTTTCAGAAACAGGATAGAGAGTTCCATGGGCAAGAACGTAGTGATCATCGGCACCCAGTGGGGTGATGAAGGCAAAGGTAAAATTGTCGATCTGCTGACCGACCGGGCATCGGCCGTGGTACGTTTCCAGGGTGGCCATAACGCCGGTCATACGCTGGTGATCGATGGCAAGCAGACGGTGTTGCACCTGATTCCCTCCGGCATTCTGCGCGTTGGTGTGCGTTGCCTGATCGGTAATGGCGTGGTGCTTTCCCCGACAGCACTGCTGGAAGAAATCGAATCGCTGGAAGCTAATGGCGTGCCAGCGCGTGAACGCCTCGGTATCAGCGAATCCTGTCCGCTGATCCTGCCCTATCACATTGCCCTCGACCAGGCCCGCGAAGTGGCGCGAGGTAAAAAGGCTATCGGCACCACCGGGCGTGGTATCGGCCCGGCCTATGAAGACAAGGTGTCCCGGCGTGGTATTCGCCTCGGTGAACTGCTCGACGAAAACCACTTCAGGGAACGTCTGCGCGAAGTCATGGAATATCACAACTTTGCGCTGGAGCATTATTTCAAGGCCGACACGGTTGATTACCAGAAGGTGCTCGATGAAGCACTGGCGCAGGGCGAACAGATTGCGCCAATGGTTGAAGACGTGCCGGGGACGCTGCACAAGCTGCGCGCTGAAGGCAAGAGCATCATGTTCGAAGGCGCGCAAGGTGCGCTGCTGGATATCGATCATGGTACCTATCCCTATGTAACGTCATCGACGACGACCTCGGGTGGTGCGGCCAGCGGCAGTGGCGTAGGACCGCGTGCGCTCGACTATATTCTGGGTATCGTCAAGGCTTACACCACGCGCGTTGGCGCCGGCCCGTTCCCAACGGAGTTATTCGATGACGACGGCCAATACCTGGGAGAGAAAGGCCACGAGTTTGGCGCCACCACCGGTCGTCAGCGTCGTTGCGGTTGGCTGGATGTCGTGTCCCTGCGCCGTTCTCTTGAAGTCAACAGTGTCACCGGCATCTGCATCACCAAGCTGGACGTACTGGACGGTATGGAGACGGTCAAGATCTGTGTGGCCTACAAGCTGGATGGCAAGGAAATTACTATCCCGCCGGTTGGCGCCGACCTGATGGAGAAGTGTGAGCCGGTATTGATTGAAATGCCCGGCTGGAAAGAATCCACCGTGGGTACCAAGTCGCTCGACCAGTTGCCGCAGGCGGCGCGGGATTACCTCAACAAGGTGGAATCCCT
>CAYYAP010000042.1:171-18238 GCA_964469575.1 uncultured Thiohalobacter sp. | reverse complement strand
ATGCTGGGGTCGGCGGTTCGAATCCGCCCCTTGCTACCATATAATCAATGGGTTACAGAGCCGCCCATTCCGGGGACAATTGACTTAACTCTTCAGTCGATCACACAGATGCACTGATACGCTATCGGAAATAAGTAAACTGTCCCCGAAATGGCCTACCATTTTTTTAACGCGGCTCCCAGCCTCCGTTAAAGGTGGCGAGTTCTTCTTCTGACAAGCGCCGTTTGACATACAGCTTGTCCAGCGTCTCCTGGGTTAGTGTCTGTTCCTGCCCCGAGCTGTCGGTGTAGCGCCATTCACCATGTATGACCAGCAAAAACAGGGTTTCCATAATGTCGTCCAGTCGAATGGCGTGTTCGCTCGCCAGTTGACGGAAATCATCGAGTGTCAGTGGTGCGGCTTTTTGTTTGCAGGCGTCACGGGCCATGGCGGCCAGGGCGACATCCCATTTCGGCATAGATTCTTCAGGCGACATACAGTGTTCTCCTTGTTGGCATGTTGCCATTGTAGCTGACGCGGGCTGTTTCGCCCCGGTGTCTCGCTGGATGTTATTGTGGATTCAGGTTTTTTTGTTTACTTCTAGCAGGTTAACAGAATAGGCTATACTCATGCAGGTAGCGGGCGTTATGCCGCGGTTATCTCGTGTTCGTGTAAATGGCAGCAGGTTGTGTCAGGGAGTGATGCATGGAAGGCGAAAAGGAGCTGTAACCATGGCAGTTTGCAAAAGAGGCCGATTGCCAGGTATTCGCTGCGTGCTGGTTATGTGGCTGGTCGCCATCGGTTTCATGGCGACAGCAGACCTGCCGCTACTGGGGCGCCTTTCTGCAGCCGAGGTTGATCGACATCTTGTCGATCAGGACTGGTTGAGCGGGGAGTTGGGCAGTCCGGACCTGGTGATACTCGATACCCGCTCACGAAAAGCCTACCTGAAACAACATATACGGGGAGCTGTCAGCCTGCCGGTGTGGGATACCTTCGGCGGAGACCCGCGAACGGATCTGGCTGCGCCGATTTCAAAGATACAGGCGCTGTTCAGTGCCGCCGGTGTCGATCAGCAGACGCGGGTGGTGCTCTACGACGATGGTGAAATGATCAATGCCGCACGGGTTTTCTGGATTCTGGAAACTCACGGGCATAAACGCGTGTTGTTGCTCAACCCGGGGTTCCAGCAGTGGCTTGCGGCGGGCTTGCCAGCGGATGCAAAGCCGGTCAAGCCCGAGCCTCGACAGTTCCTTTCTCATATCGCCCCTGACCGGCTTGCGACCAAGCTGAGTACGCGCCTGGCCATTGATGACCCGGGTTCTGTCATCATCGATGCCAGGGATGAAGTGGAATATCGCGGCAAGAAATCCGTGTCCAGCCGCAGTGGACATATTCCCGGTGCAATCAATATACCTTTTGAGGAAAACTTTACTGCGGATGGCAAGTCATTGCGGTCGTTCAGTGAGCTGAAAGCCCTTTACAGTGGTATTGACCGAAACAAAAAGGTGATTACCTACTGTAACAAGGGGCGCCAGTCCGCGCTGACCTACTTCATCCTGCGCCAGCTCGGTTATGATGTTTCGGCCTACGACGGTTCCTGGTACGAGTGGGGGAATGACCTCCAGTTGCCGATTGAAGAAACTTCCCCGAAAGACCGTTCGGTGTCTTCCGGCGCGGGCGCGGACTGAGCTGTGCCGGGCCGTATCCGTGATGCCGTGCAGCAACTTTCGGTACGAAACCAGCTGATCCTGACCATATTTTCAGCGGTGCTGATTGTGGTTGTAACGATGTCGACCATGATTGTGTACCTGGGCGCCCGCGCTATCAGGGAGCAGGCCGAGGCGGGACTGACATCCGTCGTGGATGTCCTGAGCCAGGATTTCGTCAAGGTGTTGCTGTTGGATTCAGCGGATGTAGCGGCGGATGCTTCCGCCCGACTGGCGGCTTTCCCCGACGTGCTGGCGGCATACCTCTATGACCAGAACGCACAGTATCGCTTTGGCTACCAGAAGAAAGGCGCCGAACCGGTACCGGTGCCTGCCTACCAGGTCACCGATATCAGCTACCACAACGACTACCTGGAAGTGTTTTCGCCACTGCGTTACCGGGGCCGGCGTTATGGCGTGCTCTATGTGCGTCTTTCACTGTCCTCCTACAGGGCCATCATACGACAGTATTACCAACTCCTGTTCGTGCTGGTTCCGGTGCTTGTGTTGCTGGCGTTGCTGATTGCCGCACGTTTTCAGCGCGTCTTTAGTGAGCCGGTGCAGAGACTGGCTCACGCCTTCGACAAGGTTTCCGCCACAGGTGACTACTCGCTGCGCGTTGGAACACGCGAGAAGAACGAGGTCGGTCGAATGTTCGACGGTTTCAACCGCATGCTGGAGCAAATTCAGAAAACCCGCGAAGCGCTTGAACAGACCCGCGAGCGGTTACACGTGACACTGGGATCAATGATCGATGGTGTGGTCGCCTGTGATGAGCAGGGTCGGATTTCCTACCTGAACCGCAGTGCTGAAGCCTTGTTGCAGGTGCGCTTTGAGCAGGTCGAGGGGCGTTCTGTGATGGACGTGGTGAATACGGTTAAGGAAAGTGATATGACGACGCGCGTGCCGATTTGTCAGCGCGCCCTGTGGGAAGGCCGGGAGATTCCAGCCGAAACGGGGGTTGTGCTGGTGAATTCCTCCGGCGAGCAGGTGCCGGTATCTGTGACCGCGGCGCCGATGTGGGACCGCGCCGGTTCGGTCGTGGGTGCGGTCATGGTGATTCGTGATGTCACCGATGCGCAGCACATGGCGAGGGAGCTTTCTTTCCAGGCAAAGCACGACAGCCTCACCGGGCTGGTCAACCGTTCCGAGTTTGAGCGTATCGTGAGTCTGGAAATGGCCCGGGCACGTATCAAGTCACAAAGCTGTGTACTGTTGTACATCGATCTCGATCAATTCAAGGTGGTTAACGATACCTGTGGGCATATTGCCGGCGACCAGTTGCTCAAACAACTGGCGGTTATTCTGTCAGCTGAATTACGCGCCAGCGATGTCCTGGCAAGACTGGGTGGAGATGAGTTCGGGGTCTTTCTTGTCGGCTGTAACAGTGACGTGGCCCTGCAGATTGCCGAGAATCTGCGGCGGGCAGCCACAGAATTCCGCTTCGTCTGGGATAACAGTGCGTTTGTTGTTGGTGTCAGTATCGGCATGGTTGAGGTGGACGAGCAGATTACCTCGGTCGTGGATCTACTCAGCGTGGCGGATGTCGCCTGTTATGCGGCCAAGGACGCGGGGCGCAACCGTATTGAACAGTACCGGCATGAGGATACCGATGCGCAGCGGCGTTACAGCGAGGTGCAGTGGGTATCGCGCATCGTTCGCGGGCTGGATGAAAATCGTTTCCGCCTGTACCGGCAAAGCATCACCCCTCTCGGTACGGATGTAGAAGCTGGTGAACATTTTGAAGTCCTGATTCGTATGCTGGATGAGGATGACAGGATCATCCCACCCGGTGCATTCTTTCCTGCGGCGGAACGCTATGGCGTGACCCCGAATATCGATCGCTGGGTTTTGCGCAATGTACTGTCATGGTTAAACGAAAATCTGGCTGAACGGGACGGCCTCGGCCTGTGTTGTATTAATATTTCCGGGCATACACTGGTGGATGAGCACTTTCTGACCTTTGTCGAGACACAGCTTGATGCACACGATGTGCCCGCGAACAAGCTGTGCTTCGAGATTACCGAGACAGCAGCCATTTCCAATCTTGCCGTTGCCAAACGTTTTATTGCCGCGCTCAAGGCGCGTGGTTGCCAGTTCGCCCTGGATGACTTTGGTTCCGGTCTGTCATCGTTTGCGTACCTGAAGAACCTTGACGTCGACTACCTGAAAATCGACGGTATGTTCGTGAGAGATATGGTGGATGACCCGATTGATCGCGCCATGGTGAAGTCGATCAATGAAATCGGCCAGGTGATGGGCATGAAGACCATCGCAGAGTTTGTTGAGAATGATGAGATACGGGAACAGCTGAAGGATATCGGTGTGGATTATGCCCAAGGGTATGGTATCCACAAGCCCGAGCCCATGTCTTCACCTGCGCACAGTCACACCGGTACACAGATTGCCTGAGCTTGTGTCCCCGTCTTACTGAATAATCGCTCGACAGCGGCAGAGCTGTGCCTGGATAAGCTGTACCAGATCATCGAGTGCCATGTCGGCGGGGACATCCTGTATATCGGAAAACCAGATATCCTCGACTTGACCGGCATCCTCGGGAACCTGCTCGGCGACCAGCGGCACACCGACAAATACACCCTGTTGGCCGTCATCAAGGCACACCGTAACCAGTTGTAGTGGAATCGATTTCATCGGGGTACTCCTGCGATCCATTGGATCGATAACATTAATGCCCATATAAATGGTAGGCATAAGTTATGCCATGCTTGCAGAGCACGCTGTATTTTATTTATAAATCAGTAGATTAATCTGTCTTTCCAGGGCTTGGGGAGGATTGCTGGTATTTAAAAAGGACCTGCTTGCGTAGCTGTAGCATCAATTCCTTGACGTATTGGCGCATCCCCCGGCGTGCTATCCAGCGTGGAATATGTCCCCCGGGATCCAGGGCAATGTGGTACAGCGCATCCAGTCCACCCTGTTTGCCCGGGCGGATATCCCAGCAGCCGGAGAATCTGGTGGGTTGAACCAGGTGGTTGTCCGGCAAAGCAAACCGTTGGCTCAATCGCCAGCTGATCCGGTAGATATGTGAATCCGGATGGCTGTCAAGATTGCTGCTTTCCAGTACGTAATGTCTGTCCTGGAAGGGTCTGGGAAACTTTAATTGCTGGTAGACCCACTTCCGCCCATGCTCTGCCCGCAGGATATCGCTTTTTCTGACCCCGGGGATGTTTTGACGAAACGCTGCGTAGTCCCAGACGGTGCGATAGAGTGTTTCCGGTGATGTGCGCCAGTTTACCCGGGCAGTCAGTTCCGGCGCATCCGCGCGGTTAACCGGCTCATACAGCCGGAGTGCGCCGGCGTCGTAGACCAGCCGCTGCGCAGGATCGGTGGAAGGTTCGGTACTACAGGCGGCCATAACGGTCACATTGACAGGCAGACAAACTGTCACCAAAACCAGACACTTTTTGCGCCATTTGATAAACATCAGTTGCATCATACAGGGCTTTGCGATACATCTTGTTTTATGGGAACAATCGGTGTGTTTCCCGGTCCCTGTACTAAGACGGTGTGTTCCAGGTATGAGTTCTGTCAGTTTGTTCAAGGAGTGAGAAATGACCCCGATCCATAACTTCAAAAGTCGTATTTCCGCCCTGTTTGTTATCTCTGTGGTCTGGGCGTTGTTTGTTGCAGCGTTGATGTCATTGGCTGGCTAGACCAGCCAATGCGGCGATCCAGTTTTGTTGACCCCGGCTTCTGCCGGGATGAGTGGCTTTTGCTGCCTTTTCCCTGGGAGGTTGCCAACATGAGTACAACCCGCACTGATCCTGAATATGCCCACGCAATGGGCCATTTACTTGTTCTGTATACCCAGGTTGACCAGTTCATTATGGAGGTGTGCGCGGCGCGTATCGCCTCCGCCCCTGACAGTGTTGCGCGGATGGGCCTCGCCAAGCAGGTAGGTGATGAGTGCCGGCATGTGCGCATCCAGAATGCATGGATTGCGAAATTTGGTGTTGATCCGCAGCCTGTCATTCCTGCCGAGGCGCTTGACCGTCTGCACGCGCATTTTCGTGAGCTCGACTGGGTGGATTTCCTGGTCGACCTGTACCTGGTAATTGAGGCGCTCGGCTCGCAGGCTGTTGAGCAGGTTGTCCCGCTTGCCGATCCCGGTACACGTGAATCCTTGCGTATTCCGCTCCAGGACGAACTTGATCACGTTGCCTTCGGTCTGTCCGAGTTACACAAGACGCTCAATGCCATGACATCGGCACAGCGGGCGGAGACGTTGGCGAACATGCCGCAACGCATCGACGCCCTGGTTACCCGGCTTGAGGCGCTGCAGTTGCCGGTCATGGACTGGTTTGAAGAAGTGGGAACCCGGCGCGAGCAGTTGTTGCATGTTCTGGATGAACGGCAGAATGAACTGATCGCGCAGCTCGCCGCCTGAGCGTCGAGCCGCGTTTGGCTCAGAGTTGTTGAAAGAAAGCGGATTCTTCCTCGCTGAGTGTCGGTAACTCATCACCCGGGCTGAACTGTGTCGGTTCCGGGGCAACTCTGCCTTCCGGGCTGTCATCGGTAACAGCACGGGGTTTCGCGTCGGTCACAGAAGTGCCTTCCGGTGATTCACCCAGTCGCTCCAGCCAGAGTCCTGTCTCCCCGTTGATACTGAGTGTCCGGTAGCGGTAGAGCGTCAACTGCTGACAGCCCGCCAGTATGGTGCGGCTGCCGGGTGGGTAACAGCGGCTGACCACGATCAGGCGGACAGACAGTTGCCGGTTTCCCAGTGCGTCATACACCTGGTTGACCCAGGGCAGTGCATTGGAAAGCTGTTCGCTGGTTTGCAGTCCATTCAGCAAGGCTGACTGGCCTTGTTCGGGATCAAAACTGATCAGCACCGGGTGGCCGTCAGCATCCGCAAACAACACCGGGTGGCCGTCCCACGGAAGTTTGGCTTCCAGCAGGGTGCTGCCGGTACCCAGTAGCTGTTCCGCTGCATCAATGAGTAGTGTGCGCAGTTCTTCGCGGTCACAGGATTCGGCTGTTTCGATACAAAGTTTCATGCTGTTTATCCCGCTGCCGAGCGATCGGGCGCCGACAGGTAAAATCCGCTGCGAACCAGACGCTCGCTGATACGCGCCAGAAAGTTTTTGCGGTGGTGGTTGACCGGACCATGTTCCGGCGTGACCTGCTCAGGCAGAAAGCCAAGGTTAAGCAGAGGCACGTCGAGGTAGCGCAGTGAGCCGACGGCCAGTTTGCGAAAATAACGCCAGGCGGCGTGCTGGTCTCGGGGGCCAACAATTACGATGCCGATTTCAGTGTGATGGTCTTCAGTCAGAAACTTGATACGCTGGTAAGCGGCCAGCACAGCATCGAGGTTTGCCGGAACCAGCAGCACAACGTGATCAAAGCGAGCCGCCTTGACCGTTTCCATGGATGTAACGGGAACCAGGCAGTAGCGGTTACCCCGGGTCCTGTCGCCGGGTTCACCGGAAAGATGACGGGGATCTCCACTTACCGGCTCGTCGAGGTGGCAGAGGACACTTTTGTAACCACGCTGGCTGAGTACCTGGCAAAGGTCGTGCGTTATCCAGCTCTGCCCGGGGTTGTCGAGAAGAAAAGGAATCGTCTGGCAGGAATCCTCGCTACCCGTGGTTTCCGGGGCATCACTCAGAAAACGCGCGCTGATTCGTGCCAGACGATCGGAGGAAGTGGATTTGCGTTGCCACACAGGGCTGAGTTGACTTGCCATTAGTGGTGTACCGGGACCTGGAGCAGTGAATTGATACCGCCCAGCTCGTTGGGAATCTCGGACGAGTTGGTGGGGTCGGCCTGCCACTTGCCGTCGATGACCAGGCGATACTCATAAACACCCGGCTCGGCGGTGAAGACTTTTTGCCAGTGTCCGTTGATATGGCGGGTTTCGATATCACGATCCGGTATCCAGTCGTTGAAGTCTCCGGCGATCTGCAGGCGGTGGCACTCAATATCGTCAAAGGTCAGAACGACCATCTGGCGCTGCGCCTGTTCGGCATATTCTTTCATGGTCATATCCTCTGTGAGGGGTTCGTTGTCAATGACTGTCACCCGTGCCGGTAATGTGGCATTTAATAATTCTTCCGCCAGCTGTCGGTAGTCGTCCGCCGCTGTGCAGGTGGGCGCGTATTCCGGCAGTGTTTTGCCAAACCAGGCCGCTTCCCTGGCCCGCACCGTGTGGCGGACACGAACACCGCTGATGCCGACGGGGAGTTGTTCGCGAATCTGGCTGAGCACTGTCTGTGCGAAGCGGGTGTGACTGTCAAACATGGTCGGCAATACCTTGATGGGCAGATCTATCCGATACTTGTCTTTCAGCAGGTTCACGATGTCCAGTAGTTGTCTTAGTCCATCCAGTGCATAGCAGCTGGCTTCCACCGGTACCAGAACCTGGTCTGCCGCTCTGAGTGCATTGATTGAGAGTAAACCCAGTGAGGGCGGACAATCGATCAGAATAAAGTCATACAGCCCGCCAAACCGTTCCAGTTGATCCAGGAGTTGCCTTTCACGGCCCGGCTGGTCGCCGAGTAATGACTCCAGCATGGCCAGCGAGATGTTGGCAGGGACCATGTCGACACTTTCGCAGACATCGGAAACAACGACATCGTAAAAATTTGCTTCATCACTGAATACTTCATACAGGCCGGGCAGGTCCCGGTCACTGACACTCACACCAAGTCCCAGTGACGCATGCCCCTGCGGGTCCATGTCGATTACCAGCACCTGTTTTCCCTGTCGGCCGAGTTCCGCCGCCAGGTTGATCGTTGTCGTTGTTTTACCGCAGCCACCCTTCTGGTTGGCGATAGCCATGATGTTCATACGTTGTCTCCACATCCCGTTGCACCGAAGTGCATCCGATTGCGACAAACGTGAAGCGCCGAAGCACTTCACCACCAGGCCTGTATTGCTGTTATTGGTTCAGGCGCATTCCTCCAGCTTTTCCCTGGCAGCAGGAAACAATTCCCCTTGTTGCGGTTGAACCTGCTGCAACTGCTCCACTTCCTTTGCCAGCTCGGCAATCGGAAAGACCCATTCCTGACCGGTCAGCGCGTCGAAGGCGCGCTCACCATGAAAAACCAGCACTACGTCACCGGTGACCACGAGTGACAGTTCCACCAGCGGCTGCTCCGCAGTGGGAAGAAAATGTGTAAGGGACTGCAGACATTTGCGAATGCGTTGCAGGGAGATCTTTGCATCGAGCAGGCGTCTGGCCGCGCGCAGGGCAATGAGATCGGTGAAGGTATAGCGGGCATGACCGCCGGGGGTGAGTGCGGCGGGGACCACCAGGCCGGTTTTGCGCCAGTAACCCAGCTGGCGTGTACTCAGGCCGGTAATGGCGGCGGCCTGCTGACGGCTGAACGAGTCTTGCGTCACGGTTACTCCCTGCTCAAACGAGCACGATTTCGCCAAGTCTCGCAGGGTTTTGGGAGATGTCAAGAAAAAAGGGACAAAAACTTCAGTTTTTGTCCCTTTTGGGTCCTGAAACGGGTACCGGTTGTCGGTATCCCGCGGTGATTTACTTTGTCACAGTACGCGGCAGCACCGGGGTGATGAGGCCGGACTGGTGCGAAAACCAGGCGGCAACATTTTTCATGTCCTGTTCGGACAGGCCGGTAGCAAATCCTTTCATAATCGGGTTGCTGCGTGCGCCGCTCTTGTAGTCCAGCAGTGCGCGCACGATATAGTCAGCCTGCTGGCCGGCCAGACGGGGATACTGCGGCATCGTGCTGTTGCCGTCGGCGCCATGGCATCCGGCGCAGGTTTGCGCCGCAATGGACTTGCCGGCTTCGGCGTTGCCGCCAGCCAGTACATTCAGGCTCAGGGCGCTGAACAGGGTAGCAATAAAAATCGGGATCAGGCGTTTCATCAATCACTCCTCAACTGGATGCTGTGCAGGTTACTTGCCGCTGGCGGCAAAGAAGGCGGCAATATTTTCCATGTCCTGATCGCTCAGGGATCGGGCTTGAACCTGCATGGTTTTATGCGAGCGCTGGCCTGCTTTGTATTCGTGCAGTGCGGACACCAGGTACTCAGCGTGTTGTCCGCCCAGTCGAGGCACATGGTAGGTGGGATAGACATTGGTGTAGCTGGGTATCCCGTGGCAGCCCATGCAGGTAGCGGCTTTTTCCTTGCCTGCGGTGGCGTCGCCGGCAGCAAAGCTGCTCGTCGACACAGCACTTGCGGATGCCAGTAGCACCAGTGCGGATAGATAAGTTGTCTTCATACGTCCTCGCTTCGATGGTGGTTGTTCTGGTTGTACGCTACGGTGTTGCCGGAATGCAGCGCAACCCCGCATAGCGCTGTTCACGCCTTTTATTATCCCGGGGCGCGGGCATTATATAGCAAAGCTTGCCGGCTGATATAGCGCCAGCTGCGCACCTGCACTATACCCGCTCCCGGGCCGTGTACAATGTACCCCGGTCTGGTGACCATAACCCTCGGTGGCAGGGTGTCAGGCGCTGGATCTGACGGCAACACAGGTTTGAAATGACAGAGTCAAATGCCCGTTCCGGGCGTGCTGCGCTGACAGCGTTACAACAGCAGCTGGACGCCTGCATGGCGCGGGATATTCGTGCCCTGGGAAAAAGCATCGCCAGTCTGCATCGACGTGTGCAGGCCGGTCAGCCGATTGACCGGGGACTTGCCGCGCTGGGCAAGGCTGTGGACACGTCCCGGCGGCAGGTAGCGCAGCGCCGCGCCGCCGCGCCACGGCCCGAGTATGCGCTGCCATTGCCGGTGACCGAGCAGCGTGAAACGATCCTGGAAACCCTTGCTGCGCACCCGGTGGTCGTGCTGTGTGGCGAGACCGGTTCCGGGAAAACCACCCAGTTGCCCAAGTTGTGTCTGGAACTTGGACTGGGTGTGCGTGGAAAGATCGGTCATACCCAGCCGCGCCGACTCGCCGCACGCAGTCTGGCGGCGCGTATTGCCGAGGAGTTGCACTGCACCCTGGGTGAGGCCGTGGGTTACAAGGTCCGTTTCCAGGACCGCGTGCGTGACAGCAGCCATATCAAGATCATGACGGACGGTATCCTGCTGGCCGAGATTCAGTCCGATCCGGAACTGCGGGAATACGACGCGCTGATTATCGATGAGGCGCACGAACGCAGTCTCAATGTGGATTTCCTGTTGGGATACCTGCGCCGCCTGTTGCCGAAGCGTCCGGATCTCAAGGTGATTATTACCTCGGCCACCATCGATCCGCAGCGATTTTCCCAACATTTTAACCATGCGCCGGTGATTGAGGTTTCCGGCCGTACCTTTCCCGTGGAGATGCGCTACCGGCCTGTCAATGGCGAGGATGAGGATCAGCGCGACCGCAGTCGTACGCAGGCTATTGTCGATGCCGTTGACGAACTGGCCGGTGAAGGGCCGGGCGACATCCTGGTGTTTCTTCCCGGTGAACGCGCGATTCGTGAAACCAGCGAACTGTTACGCAAACATCATCCGGCGCAGACGGAAATCCTGCCGCTCTATGCGCGCCTGTCAGCGCAACAGCAGGGCCAGGTGTTCCGCCCGCACAAGGGGCGGCGCATTGTGCTGGCGACCAATGTGGCGGAGACCTCATTAACGGTACCGGGCATCCGTTATGTGATCGATACCGGGCTGGCGCGTATCAGCCGTTACAGTTACCGCACCAAGGTTCAGCGATTACCGATTGAAGCCGTCTCTCAAGCATCGGCCAACCAGCGCGCCGGACGTTGCGGGCGTGTGCAGGCCGGTATTTGTATCCGCCTGTACAGTGAAGAGGACTTTGTTTCGCGCGCCGAATTCACCGCGCCGGAGATACAACGCACCAATCTTGCCGCCGTCATTCTGCAGATGGCAGCATTGAAACTGGGCGACGTTGAGGCATTCCCCTTTGTCGACCCGCCCGACACGCGTCTGGTGCGTGATGGCTACACCTTGCTCCAGGAGCTGGGCGCGGTCGACAAGCAGCAGCGACTGACAGCGACAGGACGTGAGATATCGCGTTTGCCGCTGGACCCCCGCCTGGCGCGTATTATTCTCGCGGCGCGCGAACAGCACTGTCTCAGTGAAATCCTGGTGATCGTCGCCGTGCTGGAGGCTGCCGATCCACGTGACCGGCCGCTCGACAAGGCGCAGGCGGCCGACGAGAAACACGCGCTGTTCCGGGATGATAAATCCGATTTTCTGTCTTACCTGAGATTGTGGCGGGCATGGCATGCGCAGGCGCGGCAGCTGTCGCAGAACAAGTTGCGCAGGTGGTGCCGCGAGCACTTTATTTCCTGGATGCGTATGCGCGAATGGGCGGATATCCATCGCCAGTTGCACGAGCAGGTCACCAGTATGGGGATGCATTGCAATACCTGCGAGGCGGATTACCGGGCGATTCACTGCGCTTTACTCAGCGGTTTGCTCGGTAACATCGCCTTTCAGGCCGAGGCGGGCGAATACCTGGGTGCGAGGAACCTCAAATTTGTGCTGTTCCCCGGGTCCTCACTGGCCAAAAAGAAACCCGCCTGGGTGGTGGCTGCCGAATTGGTCGAAACCGGCAGGCGTTACCTGCGCAGCGTGGCGGCGATTGACCCGGCCTGGGTGGAGCCACTGGCGAAACCCTTGTTGAAATACCAGTATTCTGACCCGCACTGGGAAAAAAAGCGTACACAGGTTGTCGCTTTCGAGCGCGTGACATTGTATGGCCTGCCGTTGGTGAACCGGCGCAAGGTGAACTATGGTCCCATCGATCCCTCGACGGCGCGCAGCCTGTTCATTCAACATGCGCTGGTAGAAGGTCTGTTTGATACGCGCGCGCCCTTTGCCGCACACAACCGTGCGTTGCTGGCTGAACTCGATCAGCTTGAATCAAAGCGGCGTCGGCGAGATGTACGGGTCGATGAGACGGTGTTGTACCAGTTTTTCGATGAACGTCTTCCTGATGACGTGTATGACGGGGCGCGTTTCAATCGCTGGTGGAAGACGATTTCAGCCAAGCAGCCACAGCGCCTGCACCTTGAACGCGATGTGGTGACGCGTGAGGGAGCGGAAACGGTGGATGTACAGGCGTTCCCGTCACAGATGAATGTACATGGCCTGATGCTCGATGTGAGCTACCGGTTTTCACCGGGCGATGAAGATGACGGGGTTTGTGTGCAGATACCGCTGGCGGCACTCAACCAGCTACACGCGGAAGACTTTGACTGGCTGGTGCCGGGCTTGATCCGTGAAAAAGTGACCTTGTTGATCAAATCCCTGCCAAAAACCTTACGGCGTCATTTTGTGCCTGCCCCGGACTATGCGCAGGCCTGCCTGGAGGCGATTGATCAACGGCAGGGTGATTTACTGGCGGCGCTTGCGACCCAACTGAAACGTATGACACAGATTGATGTGCCACGATCCGCCTGGCGTGATGCCTTGTTGCCGCGCCACCTGCTCTGCGGGTTTGAACTGATTGATGAGCAGGGCAAGCGACTTGCCGGAGGCCGGGACCTGGCCGCATTACAGCGGGACTTTAGCGAGCAGGCACAGCGCGATTTTACCGCAGTGACAGACGCCCGGTTCGAGCGCGGCGATGTACGCGACTGGGACTTTGGTGATTTGCCGGAGTTTGTCGAAATACCGCAGGGTGGTATCACCTTGCGCGCCTGGCCGGCGTTGGAGCAGGTCGATGACAGGATCAGGTTGCGCCTGTTTGACCACCCCGATGTGGCAGCCGAAGCACACCGCCAGGGTTTACTGGCGCTGTTCCGTGTCAACGCGGGCAGCCGATTGCGCGATATCCGGCGTGTGGTACCGGCATTGCAGAAGCAGGTACTCTGGTTCAGCCCCCTGGGCTCGGCCGAGGTTTTACAGGCTGACCTGGAACAGGCGGTGTTGCAGGCTTCATTTATGCGGGAAATGCCGTGGGTGCGAGAGGAGTCGGGTTATCGTCGCCGGCTTGAGGAGGGGTGTTCACATTTGCTGGAGCAGGCCGTGGAAATTGGTCGCTACAGTCACGATGCCTTGCAGGCTTTTCACCAGCTCAGCCGGGCGTTAAAAGGTTCGCTATCCCCTCAGCTGTTATCGGCAATGAACGAGATTCGCGGTCTGGCCGGATCGCTGGTCTATCCCGGCTTTGTTTCGGCGACGCCACTGACGCGTCTGCCCCGGCTGGCAGTTTACCTGCGCGCCATGATTGTCCGAGTGGAAAAATTGCACGGTAATGTAGACAGGGATCGCAGGCTGGCGTTGCTGGTACAGGGCTACCAGTCTCGCTATGACCAGGCCCGGGACAAGGGCCGTGTGGACACAGAACAGCTGGAGCTGTTTCGCTGGTTGATCGAGGAACTGCGCGTCTCCGTATTTGCGCAGGAGTTGGGTACACGGGAAAAAGTGTCACCGGAACGGCTGGACAAAGTATGGAAGGCGCTTGTGACCCGCTGATCCCGGTGTCCGTGGCTCAGTCGTCCATTTTCTGCAGAATCAGCGAGGCGTTGGTGCCGCCAAAGCCGAAACTGTTGGACATCACCGTGCGCAGGCCGGCGTTGTCCTTGCGTTCGCGTTGAACAGGGAAGCCTTCTGCCGCCGGGTCGAGCTGATTGATGTTGGCCGAGGCGCAGATGAAATCATTCTGCAACATCAGCAGCGAATAAATAGCTTCCTGTACACCTGCCGCACCGAGTGAGTGCCCGGTGAGTGACTTGGTGGAGCTGATGGCGGGAATCCTGTCGCCGAAGACTTCCTTGATGGCCTCGAGTTCACGCGTGTCGCCGACCGGTGTGCTGGTGCCATGGGCATTGATGTAGTCAATGGTAATATCGCTGTCGCCTATTGCCTGGCGCATGCAGCGTACAGCGCCTTCTCCTGAGGGCTGAACCATATCGTAACCGTCCGAGGTGGCGCCATAACCAATGAGTTCCGCATAGATTTTTGCGCCGCGGGCTTTGGCGTGTTCCAGTTCTTCCAGTACCACCATGCCGCCACCGCCGGCAATCACGAAGCCGTCGCGGGTCACATCGTAGGCGCGCGAGGCGGTTTCCGGGGTGTCGTTATATTTTGATGACAGGGCGCCCATGGCATCGAATAACAGCGTCAGGCTCCAGTGCAATTCTTCGCCACCACCGGCGAAGACAATATCCTGCTTCCCCATCTGGATCAGCTCGCTGCTGTTGCCAATGCAATGTGCGCTGGTGGAGCAGGCCGAGCTGATGGAATAGTTCACGCCCTTGATTTTGTAGGCGGTGGCCAGGCTGGCGGAATTACTGCTGCCCATAGTGCGCGGTACCATGAATGGGCCGACTTTTTTGGCGCCTTTTTCTTTCAGCAGGTCGAGCGCCAGCGCAACATTGGAGGTCGATGTGCCGCCAGAACCGGCAATCAGCCCGGTGCGTGGATTGGAAATCTGGTCTGCTTCCAGTCCGGCATCCTCGATAGCGTCTTTCATCGCCAGGTAGTTGTAGGCGGCGCTGTCACCCATAAAACGCCGTAACTTGCGATCGATGAGGCTGTTTAAATCAATATCTACCGCGCCGTGAATGTGGCTGCGGAAACCGAGTTCTTCATATTTTGGCGCAAAAACGATACCGGACTTCCCCTGTTGCAGGGATTCCAGAACCTGTTGCTGGCTGGTGCCGATGCTGGACGTAATGCCCATGCCTGTAACTACAACGCGTCGCATAACAATAAATCCTAAAAATTTTCAGTAGAGGTGAACAGTCCGACACGCAAACTCTTTGCGTGGTAGATCTCCTTGCCATCGACATCCATGCAGGCGTCGCCTATACCCATGTATAGTTTACGCTGAATGACACGCCTGAGGTCGATCCGGTAGGTAAGAAGTTTTGCCTTGGGAGTTACCTGGCCGCTGAATTTTACCTCACCGGAACCCAGTGCGCGGCCACGACCCGGTCCCCCCAGCCAGCCAAGGTGGAAGCCGATCAGTTGCCACATGGCATCCAGGCCCAGGCAGCCCGGCATGACAGGGTCAGACTCAAAGTGGCAGTCGAAAAACCACAGGTCTGGCCGGATATCGAGTTCGGCAATAATCTCTCCCTTACCGTGTGTGCCACCGTCTTCGCTGATATGGGTGATGCGGTCGAACATCAGCAGGGGGGGTAGTGGCAGGCGGGCGTTAGCGGGGCCGAAAAGTTCACCGTGCCCGCAGCTGAGGAGGTCTTCGTAGCTAAAGCTGGATGGTCTGTTTTGAGTCAAGGTGGTTGTCGTCACTGTGTCATGGCCTGGAATGGCGTGGCTGAATGGCTGCAGGCGCGTATTCTAGCGGGTTGGGTGGAAATTTGCATGGTGCGTTGGTGCTATAGTGCCAATCGTTTGCTGTTGCCTGACCGGGGGGAGTATGGGGTTGAATTTTTCGCGCTGGCTGCGACGCGCCACTTTTTTGTCGGCACGTCGGCGTATCGAGTGGTTTCCCCCCTTCAAATTGATGGGGGTCAAGGTTGTAACCCTCGAAGATGACTGGCAGCGGGTGGTTTTTCGCCTGCCACTGACTGCATTTTCGCGAAATATGGGTGGTAGTATGTTCGGGGGGTATCAGGCGGCAATTGCCGATCCGATTGCGCCAATTGCCTGCGCCAAGCAGTTTCCCGGTTACACCGTGTGGACGCGGGCTTTGACGCTGGAGTTTGACTTTCCCGGCACCAGCGCGCTTGAACTGCGTTTCGCATTCGACGAACAGATCAAGTCGAGGATCCGTGAGGATCTTGCCCGTAGCGGGCGCAGTACGCCGCTATTTGAATATGGGTTGTACCGGGAGGACGGTGTGCGTTGTACCCGGGTTCAATGCAAGGTTGCCATCAGGTAGGTGGGTGGCGAAGGCCTGGTCGGGGCGATTAGTTCACCCGTTCTGTCGGTTGTCTTGCTGAAGCGCTTGCCGTGTCCGATGTTTCTTCAGGGTAAAGCGCCTCGCGCAGTGTCTTCAACAGTGTGTCATAGCGCTGTGTGTGCGTGCGGTTCCACGCATCCAGTAGTGGCAGAATGCCGCGTAGCAGCGCATCCTGCGCACTCGTCGGTTGGGCCTGATTGGCGAGTGCATGCAGTGCCTGCTGGATATCTTCGGGCGTTGCAACGGCATGTTTAACCGTTTCGCAAGGGGGTTCGGGTGCTGTCACCGGCGGTTTTTGGGAGTGCTGCGGTGTTTCCGCTGTTGCACGGAATGGTGATTTTGCCGCTATCGTAGCGGCAGGTTTCGGGGTGGTTTGGCTGGAAAGATCTGCCTCGGCAAGCGCCAGTACATCATCGGCCGGAATGCCAGGGCGAATGTCCGGGGTACCCAGTCCAACACTGACTTTGAAAGGGACAGTTTCGCCATCCACGCTGATGTCCGCACCGCCTATCGCGTCTGTAATCTGGGCAAGAACACGTTTTGCGCCGGGGAGGTTGGCGGAAGGCAGCAGGATGCCGAAGGTGTCCAGTGCGATGTATCCCACCGTATCTTCACGGCGGCGGCCCGCGCCCAGAATCCTGGCGAGTTCCTTTATCAGGGTTTCTGCGACCATTTTACCGCGCCGCAGGAATAACACCTTGTATTTCTCGACGCGGATCAATAACAGTGAAAGTTCGGTGCGGTGGCGGGTGGCGTAGGCCAGATTTTCTTCCAGGTGGCTGATGAAGGCGCGTTTGTTCGCCAGACCGGTCAGTGGATCAACCTGGCTGCTTTCACGCAGCTGCTGTGTCTCGGCCTCGCTTTGTTGCAGGGCTTCCTGCGTATCTTTCTGGCGCGCCTGGGACTTGGCGCGCGCCAGCAGCTGGACGGACTCAAAGGGTTTGGTAATAAAGTCACTGGCGCCTGCGGCAAGCGCGGTTTTTTTGCTGCCATCGTCATCTTCTGCGCCCGTCACAATAATGACCGGAAGTTTGCTGAAGTCTGATTCGCGAATACGCTTGAGTAAACCCAGGCCATCGAGGTTGGGCATCGACAGATCGGACATGACCAGGGCGATTTCCGGGTGTTGTTGCAAGGTCTGCCAGGCTTCCTCGCCGTCAGAGGCCTCAACAATGTTGAAGTCGTTCTTGAGAATTTTTCGCGCTGCCACGCGCATCAGCCGCGAGTCATCGACGACCAGCAAAGTTGTCTTGTCAGTTTCCGGTTCCGCCATACCTGCAACCTGGTCATATCTATAACAGAGGGTTACAGGGTAGTCTCGGCCGGATTGGCGGGATCTTTAGTAAGCCACTGTCAAAACAGGGGGTTATTTAGTTTCTGGGCAAAAAAAAGGCCTGCAAAAGCAGGCCCTTTTTATGGGGTTCACCGGTTAACGACGGCGAGCCCTCTTCTTGGAAGCCTTTTTCTTGGCTACCCGCTTCTTCGAGGCTTTCTTCTTGGAAGCTTTTTTCTTGGTGGCCTTTTTCCTGGCTACCCGCTTCTTCGAAGCTTTCTTCTTGGAAGCCTTTTTCTTGGCTACCCGCTTCTTCGAGGCTTTCTTCTTGGA
>CAYYAP010000042.1:0-71 GCA_964469575.1 uncultured Thiohalobacter sp. | reverse complement strand
AGCTTTTTTCCTGGTAGCCTTTTTCTTGGCTACCCGCTTCTTCGAAGCTTTCTTCTTGGAAGCTTTTTTCC